>CANREE010000061.1 GCA_947629545.1 uncultured Lachnospiraceae bacterium
GTCGTGCCGATACCTTAGAAAAGGAGGGCGCATCACGCGAAGCGTGATTCGGAATGCGCCCGACGACGTGGCAGGACAGCGGAGCTGTCGTGCCGATACCTTAGAAAAGGAGGGCGCATCACGCGAAGCGTGATTCGGAATGCGCCCGACGACGTGGCAGGACGGCGGAGCCGTCGTGCCGATACCTTAGAAAAGAGGGCACAGCAAAAGGAGGTGCATCATGAACATTCTGGAAGTGACCGGACTGTGCAAATCCTACCGGGATTTTGCATTGAAGGATATTACATTTTCCGTCCCGGAGGGCTGTATCGCCGGCTTTATCGGCGTCAACGGCGCTGGCAAGACCACGACGCTGAAATCGATTCTGGGTCTGGTGCAGCCGTCAGCCGGGCAGATCCGCGTTTTCGGCCTGGACATGGCAACAGACGAAAAGGAGATCAAGGACCGGATCGGCGTAGTTTTCGACGATGGGCAGTTCTATATGGAGCTGACGCTTAAGGAGATGAAAAATGTGCTGGCTGCCGCTTACAGTTCCTGGTCGGAATCGGATTTCGCAGGCTGGCTGGATCGGTTTGAACTGTCGCCGCGGCAGAAGATCAGCGAGCTGTCCAAGGGAATGCGGATGAAGTTCGCGCTGGCGCTGGCCCTTTCCCATAAGGCGGAGCTGCTTCTGATGGACGAACCCACTAGCGGGCTGGACCCGCTGATCCGGACAGAATTTCTCCACGTGCTGACGGATTATATGGAACAGGGCGGAAAGGGCGTGCTCTTCTCCACCCATATCACGTCGGATCTGGATAAGGTGGCGGATATGCTGATCATGATCGACCGCGGACGGATCGCATTTCAGGAGGAGAAAGACGCGCTGATGGATTCCTACCGCATCATAAAGGGGGATCCGGCGATGTTAAGTAAGGAGACACGGAAGTTGTTCATGAAATTAGAGGAAAACACCTTCGGCTTTACCGGCATCACGAAGGAAGCAGACCGGATCATGAAGCTGATGCCCGGCGTGCTCTCGGAGCGGGCCGCGGTGGAGGATATCATGCTGACGAATCTGAATTAATTGCACTGACCGTGATGATTATTGTCTGTTATGAAGCGGACAGCTGTGGGTTCATTGGATATCAGACCGGTACGATTGCCTGTAAAGAGCAGACGGTAAAGATGAAATGGTTAAGATGAGACAGAAAAGATGAGACGGTAGGGAGGGAGCTGACTATGCCGCATTTACCTGATTGGCTTGTAGCTATCTGTATTTTGATTCCAGTTGTGAACGCGTTATACAAAGCCTGGAAGAAATGAAAAGAAGGGAGATAAAGATTTATGTTTCTCGCATTGATTAAAAAGGATCTTCTGCTGATCCGGCGGTACGTGGTGCTGCTGATTGTGCTGAATCTGTCGGTTCCGTTTATGATGACGATGAATACCTCGTTCGTGGGACCGATGGGCTTTTTCATTATCGTTTCGGCGACGGCCTATATCGTCCTGATCGCGACGGGAGCGAAGGAAGTGCAGTATCCGCGGGCGGCGTCGCTTCTGTGCGCCGCGCCGTATTCCCGCAGGATGATGGTGGTGTCCAAATACGTGGTTATTTTTCTGCCGTACGGTTTCAGCTGCGCCGCGTTCTGGGGCATGAGTCTCCTGAAACCGCAGATCGGCGGGATGACGCCGGGAATGGCAATCATGGGCTTTTTGATTCTGGCGGTGGCTGTCGGCATTTACATGCCGCTCCAGTTCCGGTTCGGCTATGAGAAGGCCAGATATCTGATCATGGCCGCTTATCTGGTGCTTGTCTGCGGGGCGCCGATGTTATTAAGCGTTGTGCGTGCTGTTGTGGCGGAATCGGTGAGGGCAGGCGCGCTTCAGATATTTTCCGGACTATTTAACGGCGCGGCCGCGGTTCTGGAAGGAACAGCGCCGGCGACACTGGCAATCGGGCTTCTTGTTGCGGGAATTGCGGTTCTTGCCGTGTCGGTCGGGGCGTCTGTGGCGATCTACGAGCGGGTGGATCTGGAATAAATAATTGCATTTTTGTAATGAATGCTTTAAGCACAAAGCACTTGAATTTACTCCCTGTCCTTTATATAATAGACCTTAGGAAGTTATCGTATTGCATATCGAATAAGGAGGCAGGGCATGAGCTATACAAAGACAGTTTTCGGGAAAATGGACGATGGTACGGAAGTGTACCGCTATACGCTGAAGAACAGTTCTGGCGCGTCGGCGTCATTTACGGACATGGGGGCCGTGTGGCTGACCATGGAGGTGCCGGATAAGGACGGGAAGCTGGCGGACGTGGTGCTGGCCGTGGACACGGTGGAAGCGCTGAAGAAGAACCCGGGCCATATGGGTGAGATCGTGGGCCGCAACGCCAACCGGATCGGCGACGCGAAGTTTACGCTGAACGGAAAGACCTATCAGCTGGCCGCAAACGACGGCAAGAACAATCTTCACAGCGGTCCGGATTATTACCGGCTCCGCAAATGGGACGCGGACGTGGAGGAGACTTCTCTGGGGACGATGATCGTATTTTCCCTGTTCAGTCCCGACGGCGATCAGGGATATCCGGGCAATGCGGAGATCATGGTTTCTTACACACTGACCGAGGACAACGCGCTGCAGATCGACTACCATGCGACCTGCGACGAGGATACGGTCGTGAATATGACGAACCACGCTTATTTCAATCTGGCGGGGCATGATTCCGGCATCGCCACGGACCAGCTGATCTGGATCGATGCGGATCACTATACGGTGACCGACGACGGAAGCATTCCTACCGGTGAGATTGCGCCGGTGGAAGGGACGCCGCTTGATTTCCGCACCGCGAAGGCGACGACGGGCGAGATCGATACGGATTTCCATCAGGTGGCACTCTGCGGCGGCTACGACAATAATTTCGTGTTGAACCATGAGCCGGGCGAGCTGTCTCTGGCGGCGAAGGCCTATGATCCGAAGAGCGGGCGTTATATGGAGGTCTATACGGATCTGCCGGGACTGCAGCTGTACGCGGGGAATTCCCTGTCCACGAAGCTGGGCAAGAACGGCACGACGTATCATGACCGGGACGGATACTGCTTCGAATCCCAGTATTTCCCCAACAATCTGAACTGTCCGAATTTTGCTTCCTCGGTGCTGAAGGCCGGAGACGAGTATAAGACGACGACGATCTACCAGTTCGGGGTTGAGTGAGAGACATGCGATGGATTGTTTGTCCGCAGCGGAATGAGAACCGCTGCGAATAATCCATTTGGGACGGAACAGAAAGAACACAGCAATGATATGTTCGGAGCAGAATAATACATGGCAAAATCTTTATATATCGCGGAAAAGCCCAGCGTGGCCCAGCAGTTCGCCGCGGCGCTTAAGAAGAACTGGCGCCGGGCCGACGGCTACCTGGAGGCGGACGACGCCATCGTGACCTGGTGCGTGGGCCACCTGGTGACCATGAGCTATCCGGAGGCCTACGATCCGGCGTATAAGCGCTGGAGCCTTCAGACGCTGCCTTTTCTGCCGAAAGAGTTCAAATACCAGGTCATTGACAGTGTGGCGAAGCAGTTTAACATTGTCAGCGGCCTCTTAAACCGGCCGGATGTGGATGTGATCTACATCTGCACCGACTCCGGGCGGGAGGGAGAGTACATTTACCGTCTGGTGGACCAGATGGCCGGGGTGAAAGGAAAGACGCGCAGGCGCGTCTGGATCGACTCCCAGACGGAGGAGGAGATCCTGCGGGGGATCCGTGAGGCGAAGGACTGGACAGAGTATGACAATCTGTCCGCCTCCGCCTATTTGCGCGCCAAGGAAGACTATCTGATGGGCATCAATTTCTCCAGACTTCTGACGCTCAAATACGGCAATGCGGTCTCTAATTTCTTAAAACAGGATCGGACTGTGGTCAGCGTCGGCCGGGTGATGACCTGCGTGCTGGGTATGGTGGTGCGCCGGGAGCGGGAGATCCGGGAATTTGTGAAGACGCCGTTCTACAGGGTGATCGGAACCTTCGGGAAGATGGCGGACGGTCCGGGACGGAGAGAGGAGAAAGCGGACGGCGTCATGCCTCTTGAGTTTGACGCGGAATGGCGGTGCGTGGAAGGATCGAAATATTACGGGACGCCGTTTTTGTATAAGGAGAATGGATTTAAGGAGCGGAAGACCGCGGAAGAACTGATCGCGTATCTGACGAGAGGCGGGACAGCAGATGCCGCGAATGATTCATCATCTGGCAGCAGCGCTGCACCGGGAATTGTTGCAGAAGGGCGGGAAGCGGCTGCTTCCACCGGCAGTGATGCGGCATCGGAAAATACAGCAACGCCGGCTTCGGCCGGCGGTCCGAAAATGAAGCCGGAGAGCCGGCCGGATTGTCCGGAGCGCATCACAGTTACGGTTGCATCCGTTGAGCGCAAGAAAGAGACAAAGAATCCCCCGCTTCTTTATAACCTTGCGGAGCTGCAGAATGATTGCTCGAAGATGTTCAAGATCAGCCCGGATCAGACCCTGCAGATCGTGCAGGAGCTCTATGAGAAGAAACTGGTCACCTATCCGAGAACCGACGCCAGGGTATTGTCCACGGCGGTAGCAAAGGAGATCCACAAGAATATCGGCGGTCTGCGCCAGTTCGCACCGCTTCAGGCGTTCGCGGAAGAGATCCTGCAGAGCGGAAGCTACAAGAATATCGCGAAGACCCGCTATGTCAATGACAAGCAGATCACCGACCACTACGCCATCGTGCCGACCGGCCAGGGCTTCGGGGCGCTGCGCAGCTTAAAGCCGTTGGCGCTTAAGGTCTATGAGGTGATCGCCAGACGGTTCTTAAGCATTTTCTATCCGGCGGCGGTCTATCAGAAGACGTCGCTGGAGCTTGTGCGTCTGGGAGAGCATTTCTTTGCAAGCTTTAAGGTGCTGGTGGAGCAGGGGTACCTGAAGGTGGCGGATGTGTCCGGCGGCAGGAAGAAGGCCGGGCGGGAAGATATGACGGAGCCAGGCGGCGACGCGGAATCATCGGGCAGCGGAAGTCGCGCAGAATCAATTGGCCGTGGAACCAGCCGGATGACGGCAGATGCAGGCGACGGAAAAGATGCGGCAGGCAGTTCCGGAGGGGCAGGTTCAGGTAGTGAAGATATCAGAAATAGCGGTACGGCAGCCGACTCTGACGATTCCGAGCGCAACCGCCGTGATCTGGAGAACCCGGAATTCCTCAAAATGCTGGCGTCGCTGAAAAAGGGCATGGAACTGGGTGTCTTTGGCTTCACGATCAGGGAAGGAGAGACGTCGCCGCCCAAGCGCTATACCTCCGGTTCCATGATCCTGGCCATGGAGAATGCGGGCCAGCTGATCGAGGACGAGGAGCTGCGGGCCCAGATCAAAGGCAGCGGCATCGGCACCAGCGCCACCAGGGCGGAGATCCTGAAGAAGCTGGTGAATATCAAATATCTGGCCCTGAACAACAAGACGCAGGTGATCACGCCCACGCTTCTGGGCGAACTGGTCTATGAGGTGGTGGCCGCGTCGATCCGCCAGCTTCTGAACCCGGATCTGACGGCAAGCTGGGAGAAAGGACTGACCTACGTGGCGGAGGGCAGCATTACTCCCGACGAATACATGCAGAAGCTGGAGCATTTCGTGGCCGGACGCACCGGGAGTGTGATGCGGTTAAACAACCAGTACCAGCTGCGGGACAGCTTTGACGCGGCGGCCAGGTACTATAAGAGGTAAAAAGAAGAGGCTTGATCTGTTTGTTCCTGGAAGGATCGGGCTTCTTTTTGTTTCCATGCAGAAAGTGTGTGCCGGTGGTATGTTTTCTGTATTTCCGTGCGGGTAGAGTGCCTGTGACATTTTGCCCGCATTACGTGACATACTGTTCGCGTTATGTCAGCACACAGGATAGAAAATGCATAAAATTAGGCAGCTTTTATAGAATCTGCCTAATTGTGAAATAAGTTTCATAATGTTTTGAAACTGCATTGACACTCCTGCTATTATTGTTGTAATATCATCTCAAGAGAACAAAATAAAACTAATTTCCAATATATTCCAAAAATTATCTGATATTAATAGGAGACTAACAGGGAATGAGAAGTCGTAACCCTTAGTTTTGTGCGCACTTTTTGAGGCAATATAAAAACCTGCATGAGAATATAGTCGGGCCGTGACAGGGCAAAATTAGAAAGATGAGCAAAGAGCTGCCCATTTTGACAGGGCAGGAACGGCATAGAGGGAAGAAAAGGAGGAAACAGCGTGCTTAGATATCTGGAAGTAAAAGACGGAATTCGCGAAATGATTCAGAAAAAAGAACCCGGAAGCAAGATACCGTCCCGCAATTACCTGTGCAAAAAGTTTGAAGTCGCACGCAATACGATCGACAAGGCGATCATGGAGTTGGAACAGGAAGGCAGCCTCTATTCTGTAAAAGGCAGCGGTACCTTTGTCGCGGAGAACCATTCACGGAAGATGCTCAATGTCGCCGTGATCCTTCCATCGGTTATGGATGATATCTATCCAAGATTTATCTTTGGGATCGAGCAGTACGCGCCTGTCCATGATATCAATATCGTGCTGTTTTCCAGCGATCGTCTGCCGGACAGGCAGAGGGCCAATGTGCAGCGCGCCATCGAAATGCAGGCGGACGGCTGCATTATCATTCCGACATTGGATTCGGAGCAGAGTTTCGAGACATTTCAGAAGCTGCGTGAGAAGAAGATCCCCTTTGTTCTCTGCTCCCGCAGTGTGGACGGTCTGGATGTGCCGTTTGTCGGCGTGAATAACTGTTACGGCGCCCATATGGCCGCGCGGCACCTGATCGAATGCGGCTGCACGCGGCTATCCTACATTTCCGATAAGAAGTATTCTGTAGCCCTGGAACGGTATTACGGCTATGAGACAGCGATGCTGGAATATGCCGGCCGGGTGGAACGGGGAGAAATGCTTCTGGGAAATTTTGACGAGACGGAACTACGGAGACGGCTCCATAATATGTTCGCGAAGCCGGATTACCCGGACGGGGTGGTCTGCTTTGATGATAACACGGCAGCATTCCTGTATGTGGTATTGCAGGAAATGGGCCTGCGGATCGGAGAGGATGTAAAAGTGGTAGGGAACAATAACAGCGACATCTGCAACAAGCTGCTTGTTCCGCTTTCCTCGGTATCCTCCCGGTCCAGCACGATGGGAAAGGAGGCGGTAAAGCTCCTGATGAAGGAAATGGAAGGGCAGGGCGGAGAGACGCTGTTCCTGCTGGCCCCGGAGATCTTCATCAGGGAGAGCAGCACCGGGAAGAGGGTGCAGATGCAGGTGGTGTGAGGAACAACAGGCGAAAGGGTAGGTGACGTGTATATATGACGGAAGGAGAGATTCATGAAACTGGGAGGATTGATTCCAGCGTTGGTAACGCCGTTTGACGGGAATGGCGAGGTGAATTTCACTGAACTGCGCAAATTAGTCAGGGTGCTTCTGGAGGAGGGAGCGGACGGCTTTTATGTGACAGGCAGCACAGGAGAATGTTTTCTGCTTACGGATGAGGAGAGAATTCAGATCGTGGCTGCTGTTGCGGAAGAGGTGAATGGGCGGGTGCCGGTCGTCGCTCATGTTGGTAAAATCGGGGCTGCACAGGCGGCCAAACTGGCGAAGGAGGCCGAGAAGGCAGGGGCTGACGCAGTTTCCAGCGTTCCGCCGTTCTATTATGATTTTAAGTTTGAGGAAATTGCCGGGTATTACGCGGTAATTACGGACGCGACACAACTGCCGATGGTCGTGTATAACTATCCGAAATTCTCCGGAGTAACGATCACATCGGCCAATCTTCCGCTGATTATGGAGAAATGCAGGGTTTGCGGACTGAAATATACGGATATGAATCTGTATGAACTTGAACGGATCAGGGTTCAGTATCCGGAACTGAGTGTGTTGTTCGGCAGGGATGAGGCGTTGCTCTCCGCGCTTCCTCTGGGCATCGATGGGGCAATCGGCAGTACATACAATATCATGCTGAAGAAGTATAAACGGATGTGGGCGGCCTATGAAGAGGGAGACATGAAAAAGGCGGAAGCACTCCAGCACGACGCCTGCCGGGTGATCGACCGATTGATGAGAATTCGGGATATCAGTGCGGAGAAGTATCTGCTGGGAAGGAAAGGGATACAGGCGGGCGACTGTCGCCTGCCATTTCAACCGATTACGGAGGCAGAAAAACGGTTTTTGGATGAGACTGGTATATTAGATTAACCGTACAAAGGAAGAAGCTGAACCGTCATATACGGAGGGGGGATGATAGTAAACGATAAAGCAGAAATGATGCGGCAGTTATCGAGAGAATGATAAACGAGAGGGTTCATTCAGAAAAACAAAAATGAAATTTGGAAAATGATAAATAATAACTGATAACAGTAGGAGGTATTTATGAAAAGGAAAATTCTTGCGATATTCGTTGCGATGGGAATGGTAACAGGCCTTTTGGCAGGATGTTCCGGAGGAACAGCCGGTTCAGAGCCGGCAACACAGGGAGAAACCAGTACTCAGAAGACTGACGCGCCTGCGGATAAGCAGACAGAAACATCCGGTTCGGCAGCAGATAACGGAGAGATTCCGACAATCACAATATATAATAATTCCGGAGCTATGGTGGCTGGCGCGGACGGCACAGGGATATCGTCTGAAGAGGACTACAAGATGGTTCAGGATTACATTCTGGAGCATACGGGAGTTCGTGTTGAAATCATATCGCCAATAGGAGCGGATGAATCAAAATTAGCTACGCTTATCTCCAGTAATCAGATAGACGGCTGGTGGGGAGATTGGTCAAGCTACGCAGATGATGGCATTATTATGCCATTGAATGATTGGAAAGATATGATCGAAAAATACTATGGGGATGATATGGTAAAAAATATGAGTGATGCAGATGGAAATCTGTGGGGACTCGGAAGAAATGTAAGCGCTACCTATTATCCGGTATTTGTACGTAACGACTGGCTGGAGCAGATGGGTATGGATATGCCCGAAACAATAGAAGACCTGAACGCGTATCTCTATATGGTGAAAGAGCAGGATCCCTTTGGCAATGGCGAGACAATTCCGCTGCTGGCCCATTCTGTTGATGATCTTGAGAATACGTTTTTAGGCGGCTATGTAGCAGGGGGGACAGACTATTGGCTGGACGAGACGGATGGAAAGCTCAAATTGTACTGGATGGCGGATGGATATAAAGATTTTCTGGCGCAGGCGCACCAGTGGTATGAAGACGGCATTCTTCATCCGGAATTTCTTACTTTTGAAGATCCGGGCGATATGAGGGAATATGTTGCCCAGGGCAGAGTTGCGGCAACCGCCTGCTGGTATAGTCGTATAACAGGTGTTGAGGAAACAACGGCAAAGAATGTAAATCTGGATACCAGTAAGTGGACATATACGTTCGGATGGAACAGCAAAGGGATTACCGGGCCGAACGGACAGCCGGGCCAGACGCTTTCGCTTGGGGGGAGAAGCGGTTTGCTGATTTCCAGTCGATGCGAACATCCAGAGGCGTTTTTTAAGGTTCTCGACTGGGCGCTGTCTCCTGTCGGCGAGGAAGATGCTGTTCCAAATATGCCGGAATACGCCACATATTATAATTTATTCCGCGATGGCATGGTGGGAAAAGTATGGGAATATGCTGAGGGCGAAGATGGCGAGATAGGTACGGCTTTTATTCCCGGGCAGTCACAGCACGCGACAGACTTTGCAATCTTTGATGGTTCTCTTGTATCGCTTCGGCCCGCGAGCAAGATAAAGTATGCAAACGGGGTATGGGATATGCATGATTTCTTCTGGGGCTGGTCTGGTACAGAATATGATACTGGCGGAACGGCAAGATCAACGCCTTGTGTAATCCCTGAGATTAAACAGACTACGATTATTTTGAATACTGCGTTGAGCGCGACGTCAGCGGTCGGAGATGTGAAAACGTATCGTACAGAAGAGATGGCGAAATTCCTTAAAGGAGAGAGAGCGCTTGATACGTATGATCAGTTTATTGAGGAATGCTATGAAATCGGATTGGATGAAATGATTAATTCCTATACCGAGCAATACAATGCCCAGCACTGATTTCGTGGGATTTATAAGTAAGGAATCGGTACACGTTTTGTAAAAGGAACACTTATCAGGGGCTGCAATATGATACTGAGAGAATTGCAGCCCCTTTCAGGGGAGAGGTAGTGGTGTAATGAATCATAAGAGATCATTGTGGTATTATATAAAGAGAGATCGTTTTATGTATTTGCTCCTGTTGCCTGGAGTCTTGTGGTATTTTATTTTCCATTATGTGCCGATGTATGGGGTGATTATTGCCTTTAAGGATTATAAGCCGTTCTTTGGCATTGAAGGCATTTTTACGTCTAAATGGGTGGGCCTTCAGTGGTTCCGAAAATTTTTCAAGTCAGTATACTGCGCGAGGCTGCTCAAAAATACGTTTTTGCTTTCGTTTTACAGTTTGGCAGTCAATTTCCCCTCCGCGATTCTTTTAGCGTTATTTCTGAATGAATTAAAGGGAAAGCTTTTTAAAAAGACGGTTCAGACAATCTCTTATCTTCCTCATTTCCTGTCCGCAGTCATAGTCTGCGGAATTGTACGGGAAATGGTGTCGACAGACAGCGGATTATTTAACGCGTTAATCAAGCTGTTCGGAGGGAAGCCAATTCCATTTTTGTCCAGACCAGAATGGTTTCGGACAATCTATATTTCTTCTGGACTCTGGCAGGGGATTGGATGGTCATCGATCATTTATCTTGCGGCCATGTCTGGACTGGACCAGGAACTTTATGATGCAGCTAGGATAGACGGAGCGGGCGTTTTAAAACGTATGCGGCATATTACAATTCCCGGAATTCGACAAGTAATCAGCATACAGTTGATTTTAGCTGTCGGTGGTATTTTGTCTGTTGGAGCTGAGAAGATCCTTTTGCTTTATAACCCACAAATCTATTCGACAGCGGATGTTATTTCCACCTATGTTTATCGGGAGGGCCTCGGAAACCAGAATTATTCGTTTGGCACAGCGGTAGGATTGTTTGGGTCGCTGGTTCACATGGTTTTGATCCTGGGTACGAATTTTATTGCAAAAAAGATGGGTGAGGAGGGAATCTGGTGAAGCGAAAGCCTTTCTATATATCCGGCGAAAAGATATTTCAGGTAGTTGATGTAGTCTTAATGAGTATGCTTGCTTTGATTATTATCATTCCGTTTTTTACTGTAGTTATGACATCTTTTGTCAGCGAGGCAGAAATCGCGAGACGAGGTTCCTTCATTATGATTCCGGAATCTTTCGATTTTTCCGCGTATTGGGTTTTGTGGAATGGGCGAAAAGCGATTATTCATGCTTATAGCAATACGCTTTTTCGTGTATTTGTCGGAACCGCGCTTCAGATGGCGATGACGATTTGCTTTGCGTATGGGTTGTCTCGTAAGGGCCTGAAAGGGAGAGGGATTATTACAACTTATGTATTTATTACAATGCTGTTCGGAGGAGGTCTGATTCCTAATTTCATGCTGGTAAAAAGCCTGGGACTGTTGGATTCGCGCTGGTCCATGATTTTTCCGGGACTGATCAGCACATGGAATATGCTGGTAATGCGTAATTTTTTCATGGCGATTCCGGATAGCCTGAAAGAAGCGGCGATCATTGACGGCGCAAATGATGTTCAGGTACTGACTCGGGTGGTGCTTCCCCTGTCAAAGGCCTCCATTGCGACGATAGGACTTTTCTACGCGGTGGGTCACTGGAATGCCTGGTTTGACGCCATGATCTATATCAATGATAAAAATAAGCTTCCGATGCAGAATCTGCTTCGGAACATTATTACTGCGACGATGGGATTAGATGATATGGGTTCAGGATTGATGAATAATCTGGCCTCAAAACCTCCCACGCAGGCGATGCGTTCAGCTGTGATCATTGTTACCGTATTGCCAATTTTGTTTGTATATCCATTTATCCAGAAATACTTTGTCAAGGGCGTTATGGTAGGAAGCGTCAAGGGATGAGCGGTATGATGGCAGAGATATATTAACGGGAGGAGACCAGCTATGTTAGAGTTAACAAACACAACCGTATTGGAAAAATATCAAAGCGGCAGTTTTACAGAATACCGGATTCCCGCAATAGCCGTAATGAATGATGGGACGTTAATAACCGCTTATGAGGCCCGCAGGGGGCAGGGCGGAGACTGGGCAGAGATTTGGATTGGCGTGCGCCGAAGCACAGATGGGGGACGAAGCTTTTCAGAGGTACAGTATCCGCATCTGAAGATTACGGATTTATCCGTGAAGGGAACGATTACCTGGAATAATCCGGTTTTAATTGCCGATGGAGATCTTCTGCATCTGCTTTTCTGCTCAGAATATGCAAGGGTATGGTATTGCAGAAGCCAGAACCAGGGGGTCGAATTCAGTGAGCCGATAGAAATTACAGGCTGCTTTGAGGAATTCCCTTTCAGCTGGAATGTATGCGCGGTTGGCCCGGGCCATGGGATTGTTGCTTCCGATGGGAGGCTGATCGTTCCTATATGGGTTGCATCCGGCGCGATCAGAATGGATCTGGATCAGAAAGGAAGGATTAAAGAACACAGTCCGTCAAAAGCAGGCTGTATTGTGAGCGGCGACAGGGGAAAGACATGGACCTGCGGGTTTCTGGCAGACGAAATAGAGAACGGAAGCGAAACGGCTGTGGTGCAGCTGCAAAGCGGGGAGTTTCTATTTAATTTTCGCAATACCGGTCCTGATGGATGCCGGGTACTTGGAATCAGCGACCGGAATTTGCGGGGCCTGACAAAACAGTGGTCTGAGTCGTCGCTGCCGGATCCATGCTGTATGGGCAGTATGGTAAATGCGGATGGACGTGTGTATTTTGTGAATTGTATGAACTCTGCCGAAACAGGGAAATCACTGGGAAAAAGGATTAATCTGACGATTACGGAAAGTCTGGACGACGGAAAAAGCTTTAAGCCGGTATTCATGGTTGATAAGATCGGCGGTTACGCTGATATCGCGGCGGACAAAGACAGAATATACGTTTTTTATGAGAAAGGAATGGACGGGAAGATTCATGAACTGGTCTTAAAATGCTATCACAGAACTGGTGAATACAGCGATTACAATTGCACAGCGGTATGACCGCGGAAAGGGGAAGGCAATGCTTGCACAAACACCGCCTATGGGTTGGAATTCCTGGAACACATTTGGTCCCAACATTCATGAAGAACTGATTTTGGAAATTGCGGATGCTATGGTTGAAGAGGGATACCGGGATGCTGGTTATTCGTACATTGTTATTGATGACTGTTGGTCTTTGCGTGAAAGAAACGCAGAGGGATATCTGGTGCCGGATCCGGAAAAATTCCCAAGAGGCATGAAGTTTTTAGCGGATTATATCCATGAGCGCGGCATGAAATTCGGCATATATTCCGCCGCGGGAGTGAAAACGTGTGCGGGGTATCCCGGCAGCTACGGACATGAATATCAGGACGCAAAAACCTTTGCTTCCTGGGGAGTGGATTTTTTGAAATATGATCTCTGTCATTTTCCTGGAAAAGGCGTTTGCAGGAACGCGTACCTGACGATGAGTATGGCGCTGCGTTCTTCAGGGCGCGAGATTCTGCTGTCCGGTTGTACAGTCGGGGAGCATGAACCGGCGACCTGGATGCGTTCCATCGGCGCGCATATGTATCGCTCTACGGGAGATATTGCGGACAAATATGAGTCTTTTCGCAATAACGGCGTCAGCCAGATAGACAGGCTTTACAGTTCTGCGCCAGGTTGTTTCAACGATCCTGATATGCTGATTGTTGGAATGTACGGAAATGGAAATGTTTCGCAGCTCGGAGGCTGTACGGATGAAGAGTATAAAATGCATTTTGCTTTATGGTGTATGATGGGCGTACCTCTGATGATGGGCGGAGATATACGCAAAATGAATGATTTCTGCAAGAAGCTTATGCTTAATAAGGAATTGATTGCTATTAATCAGGATCCAGAGGCAAGACCGCCGTATTATGAGAATAAAGCGCGGTATGCAAGTACGGCGCGTATGGGTCTCATGAAGTTATTGTCAAATCAGGAGATGGTGCTGGGATACTTTAACTTTGCGGACACGCCGCTGGACGTGCTTATTTATTTCGATGATATCGGCGTGCCATTTTACAGTGGATATGGTTTGGAGCTTACAGACATATTTACAGGTGAAGAACTCGGAGTGAAATATGACTTTTTCACACCGCGTCTGGAGGGACATACCTGTCAGTTATACCGCGCAAAAATGGTGCGGAGGTGAAAAATGGAGGTCAATAAATGCCGGGAGTGCGGAAAAGAACTAACGCACGATGAGATCGGATTGTATCGCAGGCTGGTCAATCGGGGCGCCAAAGATTTTCTTTGTATCGAATGCCTTGCGGCATATTTTAGAATATCTGTTGACGTACTCAGGAAACGTATACAGACGTTTAAGGCAGATGGCTGCACATTGTTTTTTTAGGGGCTAATATAACGTATAGAAATCCAAAAGGAGGAAAAAGATATGATGATTTCAGTTGCAATTAATGAGAAACGCACGGTGGGTGTGAGAAATCCCATGATTTACGGCCATTTCATTGAGCATTTTCACAGGCAGATCTATGGCGGCGTCTATGATCCGGGCAATCCTCTGTCTGATGAAGACGGGTTCAGGACGGACGTTTTAGACGCCATGAAGAAAATTAGGATCCCGATCCTCAGATGGCCCGGCGGATGTTTTGTGTCGTCCTACCATTGGAAGGACGCCGTGGGTAGCCATAGGACCCCCTATTTCGACAAGGCATGGCGGGTGGAGGATCCGAGCACGTTCGGCACGGACGAATATATAAAGCTTTGCAGAAAGCTTGGCTGCGAGCCCTATATATGCACCAACGCCGGGACGGGAACGCTGGAGGAGATGAGCGACTGGGTTGAGTATTGCAATCTTGAAAATGAGGGACGGTATGCAAAATGGCGTATCGAAAATGGGTATGAAGAACCCCATAAGGTTAAGTATTGGAGTATCGGCAATGAGAATTACGGTTCCTGGGAGATCGGAGCCAAGAACGCCGACGAATGGGGAAGGCTGGTGAGGGAAGCTGTCAAGATGATCAAACGAGTCGACCCATCGACTGAGCTGTCTGCGGCGGCGCTTTCGGATACGGACTGGAATTTAAAGCTTCTGAATGCCTGCGGGCGAGGGCTGGACTGGGTTTCGATCCATCAGTACTGGGATCCGCTGTCGCAGAATAATAATCCTGCGACATATGAACAGTGCATGGCCTGTACGAAGAATCTCAGCCGCCAGATCGACGATGTGAGAGGTCTTCTGACCGTCCTGCATTTGGAGGATAAGATAAAGATTGCGTTTGATGAATGGAACTTAAGGGGATGGCACCATCCGAAGGTCGCCGTGGCGGTAAACAAGGAGGATTACTTAACGCCGAGGGATGAGAATGACGATAACAGCACGTATACGATGGCGGACGCGGTGTTCACGGCGTGTTTCCTGAATACGCTAAACAGGAACTGCGATATCGTGGGAATGGCGAATTTTTCGCCGGTGCTCAACACGAGAGGCTGTATCTACAGTCATGACAAAGGCATCGTTCTCAGAAGTACATACCATGTATTTGATTTGTACGTAAATTATCTCGGCGATACGATGATCGATCTGTGGTCCGAAGACAGTATGCCTTCCATGAAAATCTGCAATAAGAAGGGCGAATCGGTGACTGTAGATACACTTGACCTGCTTGCGACAAAGTGGTCCGACAGAGAAGGGATCGCGATCGCCGCTGTGAATAAGCATCCCGATCAGGCTTTGGAAATTGCAGTCAGCGGCGCCGGTTCCGGAGCCGTGGCGGAAGCTAAGGCTTTCTGCATCGAAGGAAACGGTACGGATTCCTATAACGATATCGGCAGAAATGAAGTGTATATAAAGGAAAGAAATCTTGGAAGATATGAAGAAGGCATGAAGGTACGGCTTGAGCCGCATTCTGTGAATGTGATTCAGGTCCTCCCATGCAGATAGCAATCTGGTAAAGGTGTTGGAATTATGAAACGATCAGACATTAACAGGTATATAAAAAGCATGGAAAAGCTGGTTCATGAAAAAGGCTTCCGTCTTCCGCCATTCTGCTGTTGGACGCCGGAGGAATGGAAGAAGAAGGGGCATGAGTATGACGAGATCCGCGACAACATGCTTGGCTGGGATATTACCGACTGCGGACTTGGAAATTTTGAAAAGGTTGGCCTTGCCCTGGTCACGCTGCGCAATGGGAACCAGAACAATCCCAGGTATAAGAAAGTATATGCGGAAAAGCTTCTGATGCTTCGGGAAGGCCAGCATTTTCCGCTGCACTTTCACTGGAAGAAGTTGGAGGACATCATCAATCGGGGCGGCGGCACGCTTATCATTCATATCTACAATGATGACAATGGAGAACTGGGCGCGACAGATGTACCGGTCAATTCAGACGGACGATCCTATTACGTGCCTGCGGGAACCGGGATAGAGCTTGAGCCTGGGACGAGCATCACCCTCTGGCCGCATCAGTACCATGATTTTGACGTGGTTCCGGGAACCGGCGACGTACTGATCGGCGAGGTGTCTATGTGCAACGATGATAATACAGATAACCGGTTCTATGAGAAGGTGGGAAGATTTCCGACGATCGAGGAGGATGAGCCGCCCTATCGTCTTCTGTGCAATGAGTATCCGGCAGCGGAGTGAATATTTTTTTATAAAAAAGATAGTAGATCCTGATACGCTTTTCTGGTAGAATGGGAGCATAACAGGAAAAGCGTATCAAGGAAAAGAAAATAAGAGGGGGGATTCTATGATTCCGAGGCCGGAGCATCCGCAGCCGCAGATGCGGAGAGACAGTTGGATGAACCTAAACGGGGAGTGGGATTTTGCGTTCGATTTCGGAAACAGCGGAATTGACAGAAAACTCTATGAAAAAACGGAACTGGATCGCAAGATCATGGTACCGTTCTGCCCGGAAAGTGCGCTTAGCGGGATCGGATATAAGGATTTTATGCGTTCCGTATGGTATCGCAGGACGGTCGAACTTACGGAAACACAGACTGCGGGAAAGGTGCTGCTGCATTTTGGCGCTGTGGATTATGAATGCCGGGTATGGGTGAACGGACGGGAAGCTGGAGTTCATAAAGGCGGTTACACATCCTTTGTGTTTGACGTCACGAAACTGGTGCATCCCGGTAAAAATGATCTGTCCGTTTACGCCGGGGACGACATGAGACGCGGCGCTCAGCCGCGGGGAAAGCAGTCAGAGCTTTATGGCTCCCATAACTGCGACTATACCAGAACGACCGGAATCTGGCAGACGGTCTGGCTTGAGTTCGTGCCGGAAAGGTATATCAAATCGGTTCGTTATTATCCCAACATCGCGGAGGGGACGGTGACGGTGCAGGCCGTGACGGAAGGCACCGGGACCTTGCGTGCCAGGGCATTTTATGAAGGAAATGAATGCGGAAGCGCGAGATCGGTTATCTGCGCGGGGCAGGGATTCCTGACGATATCGCTTTCTGAACTGCATCTGTGGGAAGCGGGTCATGGGAGACTTTATGAACTGGAACTGTGCTTTGAGGAGGATCGGGTCCACAGTTATTTCGGAATGCGCGAAGTGAAGGCGGAAGGGGAGAGGGTGCTGATCAACGGGAAATCCGTATTTCAGCGGCTGGTGCTGGATCAGGGCTTTTATCCGGATGGGATCTACACGGCTCCTTCGGAAGAGGCGCTCATTCAGGATATCCGTCTGTCCATGGCAGCCGGCTTCAACGGCGCACGGCTGCATCAGAAGGTGTTTGAACCGCTGTTTTTGTATCACTGCGACCGGCTGGGTTATCTGGTATGGGGAGAATACGGAAACTGGGGGCTGGACTACAGCGCGCCGGAGAGTCTTAAGCGATTTCTGCCGGAGTGGCTGGAGGCGGTTGACAGGGATTTTAACCACCCCGCAATCATTGGCTGGTGCCCGTTCAATGAAACCTGGGATTATGAGGGCCGTAAGCAGGATGACGATCTGATCGCTATTGTCTATCGGATGACGAAGCAGCGGGACGTCACGCGTCCCTGCATAGACACCAGCGGAAATTACCATGTGGAATCGGATATTTTCGATACCCATGACTATACGCAGGATCCGCAGATTTTTGCCGCGCATTTCGCGGATTTCGCAGCGGGGGGAAAACCCTATGATCAGGCAGGGAAACGGCAGCGTTTTCTCGAAGGCATCCCGTTTTTTGTCAGCGAGTACGGCGGGATCAAGTGGGACGCGGATGGCGCAGATGCGTCAGGCTGGGGCTATGGGACAGGCCCGGCGACAAAGGAAGAGTTTCTGGCAAGATATAAGGGACTGACCGATGTTCTGCTGGATCATCCGCGTATGTTCGGGTTTTGCTATACGCAGCTTTATGATGTGGAACAGGAGCGGAACGGCCTGTATACATACAATCGGAAACCAAAGTTTGATATGGATGTGATCCGAAAGATCAATAGCCGGAAGGCAGAGATCGAGAAGTGGGAATGGGATGTAAAGGCTCCATGAGGGAGGTAGGAGGAATCCGCAAAACTAAGGGGCTGTTGCAAAACAGGTGAGTAATCACCTGTGGAGCAATGGCCCCGTCGATGATTTTAAATATAACTGACTTCGGAGCTGCAGCCGCAATCTGTTTATGTGAGGCTGCAGCTCTGTAAAATATCAGGCCATTCTCCTGACAGAGATACGCAGTTTGTCACTACATATTTTGTGGCTTTTTGCGTTCTTTTTCTTTCTATTCTGACCTGTTTATGCTATAATCCATTTATGCGGAGCGGGATACGGCCGGCTATTGGAGGATAA
>CANREE010000062.1 GCA_947629545.1 uncultured Lachnospiraceae bacterium
GAGGGGATCAGCAATTTAAAAACGATCAACGACAACGCGGGCCGGTCGCCGGTGCAGGCGGACGGGAGGATCCTGGGTCTTCTGGAGGAGGCGAAGGAGCTTTGCGGTCAGACCGGCGGCGCCGTCAATATCGCCATGGGAAGCGTCCTGTCTATCTGGCATGATTACCGGGAAGCGGCGCTTGATGACCCGGCGCAGGCGCAGGTTCCGCCGATGGAACTGCTCAGGGAAGCCGCCGCGCACACGGATATCTCGGATCTGAAGATCGACCGGGAGGCGTCTGCCGTCTATCTGGCGGATCCGGAGATGCGTCTTGACGTGGGTGCTGTGGCGAAGGGCTATGCGGTGGAAATGGTATGCCGAAAGCTTCAGGCGGACGGTCTGACCTGCTTTATGCTGAACGTGGGCGGCAATGTGCGGACGGTCGGCCGCAAACCGGAGAGCGCGGGAGGCGGCCTTTTCCGGCTTGGGACGACGGATGCCGGAGAGCCGTGGGCCGTGGGGATCCAGAATCCTGATACGGACAGCGGGGAGGCGTATCTGCATACGGTGGAGATCGCCGACTGCTCGCTGGTGACCAGCGGAACCTATCAGCGGTACTATGAGGCGGGCGGCGTCCGCTATCACCATATCATTCACCCGGATCTGTTGATGCCCTGGGACCGGTACGCGTCGGTCACGATCCTCTGTGAAGATTCCGGCCTGGCGGACGGATTGTCCACGGCGGTATTTAATATGGAGATCGACGACGGCATGGAGCTGATCGAAGGTCTTGACGGCGTGGAAGCGCTGTGGATCTATCCGGACGGAACCGAGGAGAGAAGTTCCGGGTTCGCCGGATATGAGAAATGAGAGAAAAGCCTGAAAGTGATCGGAGAATGCAGGGCTATGGACAGAAAGAAAATGCGCAGCAACGGCCTGCTGCTTTTGACGGCGTTCATATGGGGGACCGCCTTTGTGGCCCAGAGCGTGGGAATGGATTACGTGGGAGCGTTTACGTTCAATATGTGTCGATTCCTCCTGGGCGGACTGGTCCTGTCGCCGGTCGCGCTCCTGATTGCGCGACGTGAGCGCGGCGCAGGGGCAGAAGGATCGCCGGCCGGTACCCGGCGCGGCCGTATCCGGGATGGTGTGAGAGGCGGTCTGGCCTGCGGTGTCGTTCTTTTTGTGGCCAGCAGCTTCCAGCAGGTCGGGATTTCCATGACCACGGTCGGCAAGAGCGGATTTATCACCGCCCTCTATATCGTTCTGGTTCCGGTCTGCGGCATTTTCATGAAAAAGCGCATCCCGCGGCTGGTCTGGCTCGGCGTGGCGCTGGCCACGGCCGGTATGTACCTGCTGTGCGTCACGGAAAGCTTTACGGTCAACCGCGGCGACATCTATCTTTTTTGCTGCGCGCTCAGCTTTACGGCCCACATTCTGGTCATTGACCGGGTCTCGCCGCATGCGGACGGTATCCTGATCTCCTGCGTCCAGTTTCTCACCGCCGGGGTTCTTTCCGCTGTCCTGACGTTCCTCTTTGAGACCCCGCGCCTGACCGCCATTCTGGCCGCCGCGCCGCCGATCCTTTACTCCGGCGTTCTTTCCTGCGGCGTCGCTTATACGCTGCAGGTCGTCGCCCAGAAGGACACCGACCCCACCGTCGCGTCCCTTCTCATGAGCCTGGAGTCCGTCTTCTCCCTCCTGGCCGGCTGGGTCATCCTGCACCAGAACCTCTCCCCCCGCGAGCTTCTCGGCTGCGTTCTTGTCTTCACCGCCGTCATTCTGGCCCAGCTCCCCGCCCGAGAGTAGTCCACGAGTAATTTTTGCGATACCCAGCTCCACGCCTGCAGGCCGTCCGGCTTGAATTTGCAGGATGGTATCGTACTTCTTAGTAAGCAGTGATTTGCGTTGGCGCGAAAAATGGGAGGACCAGCAAACGCACCTTTCGGATGCACCCATGCTGGTCCCATTTTTTGCGCCGCTCTTAGCAAACCACTGCGAACTTAGAAGTACACCATCCGAAACCTGAAAGCCGGACGGCCTGCAGGCATGGAGCGTACCCCTCGCAAAACCCTCAAAACTCGCAAAACCTTAAATCTGCCCCGCGAACTGATTCTTCACCTTCTGGATCTTCTCCATCTCCGCGTTATCCGTTGAATACCAGCCTTTTGCCGACATTTTCCGGTAAATATCATCCTGGATGCCCAGGCTGTCGTCCAGCGCCCTGTCAAAGGTCTGGTGTACATTCTGGGTTGAAGATTCGATGGTTCCGTGCAGGTACAGATCGCATACGCCCTTGGTTGTCAAGAGCAGGTTCTCCATGATACATTTGTCGTCCATTGTCCTATTCCTCCTCAGATCAGATTATAGAAATCGCTGAATATCTGCTGGTGCTTCTGCTGGATCTCCTCCACGCAGGACCGCAGCTCCGGATCCTGCAGGCTGCGGATCGCGTCGCCGCACTGGTTCTTCAGAAAACTTTCGTGGCTCAGGGCGTCTTCAATATACGCCAGTTCTTTTGGGCTCATGGTATTACCTCCTGTTTTATGATTGGTTTCTGCCGGGACGCTGCCCTGATGGTAATATGCGCAGGACACTGCCGGAATATGTGCAAAAAAGGCCGGTTTTATCAAAAAATACGGTTGCACTTCTCTTGACATCTGAAAGCAAATCATTCAAAATAGGGGCATTAGGAGTATGAGCGTTTATGTTATATAAGATCACAGACGGAACCGTATCCCTGGGCGGTGAAACGGTTCTCGCCCATATTGATTTTGAGATCAAAGGAAATGAAAAGATCGCTGTTGTCGGACGAAACGGTGCAGGCAAGACAACGCTTTTGCGTCTTCTGGCGGGTGAACTGGAACTGGATCGCGATGATAAGCGCCGGACGCCCGGCGTGTATACATCCCGGCGTTTGACCGCAGGCATACTGCGCCAGCAGACGGATTTTACGGAACGCGAGAAAACCGTGGAGGAACTGCTGCTGGCTGGATGTCCCGGGCGGGAAACAGAATTGCCGTACCGCCGCACCGGCATGGACTGCCGCGGGAATTTGCGGATCGCCTGTGTGGACGAAAACTCCTGCGGAGAGGAAGCTGCCGCGGCGGCATATTCCCGGGAGCGCTACGATTACGAGAAGGAATACGATCGTCTGTTCACCGGCTTCGGCTTTGCGAAAGCGGATAAATCCCGCTGTTTAGGAGAATTCTCCGGCGGTCAGCAGACGAAGATCATGATGATCCGGCTTCTGCTTGATAAGCCGGACATACTGCTTCTGGATGAACCGACCAATCATCTGGATCTGGAGACAGTGGAATGGCTGGAGCGTTATATTCGCAGTTATCCGAAGGCCATCGTTATGGTCAGTCATGACCGGTTCTTTCTGGATCGGACGGCGGATGTAGTCTACGAACTGTCTGACAGCCGTCTGACGCGGTACCCGGGCAGCTATACCCATTACCGACAGGAAAAAGTGAAACGGATCCGGCAGCAGCAGAAGGCGTATGAGCAGCAGCAGGCGGAGATCGCGCGTCTGACGGAACTGATCGAGCGCTTCAAACACAAACCTGCGAAGGCGGCGTTTGCCCGTTCACGCAGAAAGATACTGGAGCGCACCGCTTTGGTGGAGAGACCGGAGACGGACGATGTCCATCTGTTTGTGGGCCCGATTACGCCGGATGTGCCCGGAAGCAGGTGGATGCTGGAGGCGGAGCATTTAAAGATCGGCTACGACAGGCCCTTGCTGGAAATGGGACTGCGCATCCGCAGGGGACAGAAGATCGGTATATTGGGGAAGAACGGTGTAGGAAAGACTACATTTTTGAAGACGGCGGCAGGTTTTCTTCCGCCGCTTTCCGGGAGCCTGCGGCTTGGTGCGAAGACGACAGTCGGATATTTCGACCAGCACGCGGCAGAGATCGAGTCGGACAGAAGCGTGGCGGAACATTTCCATGATCGTTTCCCTGCGCTTACGGAAAAGGAAACGCGGCAGATTTTGGGGACATTTCTTTTTGGCGGCAGGGCGGCGCAGACGAGGGTTTCGGATCTGTCCGGCGGGGAGAAGGCTCGGCTGGTATTGGCGGAGCTTCTGCAGGAACGGCCGAATTTCCTGATTTTGGATGAGCCGACAAACCATATGGATATTCAGGCGAAGGAAACGCTGGAATCGGCATTTCAGGCTTATGGGGGAACGATCCTGTTTGTGTCCCATGATCGTTATTTTCTGCGGCAGGTAGCTGACAGTCTGCTGCTTTTTGAGGAGGGACGGGCGTTATACTATCCGTTCGGGTATGAGCATTATCTGGAGCGGCTGTGCAAAGAGGGAAATACCGGCTCTGTCACGGCCCGTGTGGCGGCGGAGGACGAGGCGCTGATTGCCGGGATCCGCGCCGTACCCAGAGAGGAGCGGCACCGACTTCGGGAGATTCCTGAGGAGGAAGCCTACGCAGACTGGCGGCTGCGGCTGGCGCGGGAGAAAATGGAACAGGCAGCGGCGGCGGCAGAAGAGAGCCGCATGCGGCTTATGAAGGCGCAGGAAGCGGATTATGCAGGCTGGATCAGGGAGCGTAAGGATACGGTCGGGGATAACCTGCCTCAGCTTTATGAACGGGAACGGATCCTTGAGGATTGCCGGAAGACCTGGACAGCCTGGCATGAAGCCTGTATGGAGTGGTATGACGTTTATGAAGCGTGCGGAGAAAACACTTGCATTTTTCCGTTTTTTGAAGTATAGTTATTATAACATTTTCGGTGATTCGATTTTCAGTAAGATTCTGAAAGACTGAATGGTGCGTGTCGCACCGGATTTCGCGTATTTGGGAGAGTTGCGCGAGGTGGTACAGTGTTTAGTAAAGTGTGCGGAATCGGCCTTCTGGGCGTAGAAGGCTGTCTTGTTCACGTGGAAGCGGATGTACAGGACGGTTTGCCTGGTTTCGTGATGGTCGGTGCGCTGGCGCCCGAGGTGAGGGAGGCTCAGGATCGGGTAAGAACAGCGCTTAAGAACGCAGGTTTTCGTTTTCCGCCGAAGAAGGTGACGGTAAATCTGTCGCCGGCAGACGTGCATAAGAGCGGGACGGGATTTGACCTGCCGATTGCTGCCGCGATTCTGGGAGCGTATGGGGCGTTTGGCTGGGAGAAGCTTGATGATGCGGTTCTGATCGGTGAGTTGGGATTGGACGGGAATGTAAAGCCGGTCCGGGGTATCCTGCCGATGGTGATCGAGGCGAAAAGGTGCGGAAAGAATGTCTGTTATCTTCCGGGAGAGAATGTGAGGGAGGGGCAGGTGATACCGGGGATGCGGATCGTAGGGGTCGGGCATATCTGTGAACTGATCGGAAAGTTGAATGAGGAGATCAGAGAAGGAGATTGCGCCGGCGCGGAGAAATGCCCGCAGACAGCCGCTTCACCGTATGTTCCGCATGAGGTTTATGATGTGGATTACAGTGATATCTGCGGTCAGGTGCTGGCAAAGCGCGCTACGGAGGTAGCTGTGGCAGGCCGTCACAATCTTTTGCTGATCGGGTCAGCCGGCACCGGAAAGACGATGATCGCGGAGCGGATACCTACGATCATGCCGTCCTGCACGATGGAGGAGATGCTGGAGATTTCCAAGATCTACAGTATTTGCGGGATGCTGCCGAAAGAGCAGCCGTTTGTGACCAGACGTCCCTTTCGCAATCCCCACCATTCGGCTACGGCTCAGGCGCTGACCGGCGGCGGAAAGACGCCTATGCCGGGTGAGATGTCTCTGGCCAGCGGCGGCGTGCTTTTTTTGGATGAATTGCCGGAATTTTCGAAGAATGCGATTGAATTGCTGCGTCAGCCGTTAGAGAGCCATAAGATCATCTTATCAAGAGTCAGCGGCCGCTATGAGTTCCCGGCAGATTTTATGCTGGTAGCGGCTGCCAATCCATGTCCTTGCGGACACTTTCCGGATCGTAACCGCTGTCGCTGCAGCGAGGAGCAGATCCGGAGGTATCTGGGGAAGATCTCCAAACCGATTCTGGATCGGATCGATATCTGTACAGAGGCAGCGCCGGTGGATTTCACAGATCTGCGGGCACTGCGGAAGGAAGAGTCATCGGCGGAGATCCGTGAGCGGGTGGAATGTGTACGCAGAATCCAGCAGAGACGTTTCGCAGGTCGGGAGATCCGTTTTAACAGCCAGATGACTGGCGAGGATATTCACAGGTTTTGCAGGCTCAGCCGGGAAGAGGAGGAGTTTTTTCAGGAAGTTTACCAGAGAAAAGGTATGAGCGCCAGGGCGTATGCGAAGATCCTGAAAGTGGCCCGAACCATCGCAGATTTGGATGGAGCGGACGAGATCGGCCATACCCATCTTTGCGAGGCCATCGGTTATCGGAGCCTGGAGGAGAAATACTGGCAGACGGCCGGTGGCGGCGCCGGTGAAAACCGGTGGACGGAGCGGGGGTGAGAAAGGATGAGCGCAGAATTTAGCGAACGCGACTATCTCTACTGGTTTTGCCAGCTCCCTTTGTTTGGTGCGCTGACGATCCAGATGCTTATGGAACGGTTCGGTTCCTGCGAAACTGCTTACCGCATGGAAGGGAGCCGCTTAAAGGAGGAGAAGCTCCTGAACCGGGCGGCAGCAGCCTGCTTTGACGCGATGAAACCGAGATTGGAGGATACCACCCGGGAATATCGCGGTCTGACGGATCGGGGTATTCGTTTCATTACTTATCTGGACGAGGAATATCCGGAACGTCTGAGGAATATCTATGGAAAACCTGTGGGACTTTATGTAAAGGGCCGTCTTCCGGACGATAACCGGCCGTCTGCAGCGATCATAGGCGCGCGTGCTGCCTCCGGCTACGGCCTGCAGATCGCGCGGATGCTGGGCGCATCCTTAAGCCGTGCCGGTGTCCAGATCATCAGCGGCATGGCGCTGGGCATCGATGGGGCCGGCCATGAGGGGGCGCTTATGGAGCGGGGGGATACTTATGCGGTACTCGGCTGCGGCGTAGATGTCTGTTATCCGAAGACGCATTTGGATATGTATCTGCAAATTCCGGTCCGCGGTGGTGTGATCTCAGAATTCCCGCTGGGAAGCGAAGCGCTTAAAAGTCATTTTCCAATGCGCAACCGGCTGATCAGCGGGTTGGCGGATGTAATTATTGTGACGGAGGCCAGAGAGCGGAGCGGTTCCCTGATCACAGCGGAACTTGCGCTGGAACAGGGGCGTGAAGTGATGGCGGTGCCGGGCATGATAACGTCTGAATTAAGTCGCGGCTGCAACCAGTTGATCCATCAGGGGGCAGCAATCGTGACGTCGCCGGACGACATTTTAGAGTATTTTCAGATAAAGCATGATAAGATGTTAAGACTTCCTAAAAAAAATGAAAATACTCTTGCAAAGAAAGAAAAAATAGTGTATAGTTGCTTAGATTTACAACCGAAGTTTTTTGACCGGGTTGTAGAAGAGAGTGGTCTGCCGTTGGGGGAGTGCATGACGATTCTGCTTGAACTGGAGCTGAAGGGTTATGTTATGCAGCCGACAGGCCATTATTATGTGAAAAAGATCTAGAGGAGCAAGAGGTATGGCAAAGTATCTGGTAATCGTGGAGTCACCTGCGAAGGTCAAGACGATCAAGAAATTCCTGGGGAGCAGCTATGAAGTGGACGCTTCCGGCGGACATGTCAGGGATCTTCCCAAGAGCCAGCTGGGTATCGATGTCGAACACGACTATGAGCCCAGGTACATCACGATTCGCGGAAAGGGCGATGTTCTTGCGAAACTTCGCAAGGAAGTGAAGAAAGCAGACGTGATCTATCTGGCTACCGACCCGGACCGGGAGGGCGAGGCCATCTCGTGGCATTTGATGAAAGCCCTGAAACTGGACGAGGTCGAGGGAAAGAAAGTCTACCGCATCAGCTTTAATGAGATCACAAAGAATGCGGTAAAGGCTTCTCTTAAGGAACCCAGACAGCTGGATATGAGTCTGGTGGACGCCCAGCAGACCAGACGTATTCTGGATCGGATGGTGGGATACCGCATCAGCCCGTTATTGTGGGCTAAGGTGAAGCGGGGACTAAGTGCGGGACGCGTGCAGTCCGCAGCTTTGCGCATGATCTGTGACAGGGAGGAAGAGATCGAGGCATTCATTCCCGAGGAGTATTGGGAGCTGGAGGCGGATCTTCTCGACACTCCTGCGTCTGCGGATACTTTGGCGGCCACGGCGGCTAAGAAAGGAAAGAAGAATCCGCTGACTGCCAGATTCTACGGTGACGGAAAAGGCAGGATGGAACTGACATCGGAGGAAGACGTGCAGCGTGTCCTGACTGCCCTTAAGGATTGCCGCTATGTGGTGGATGAGGTAAAGAAAGGCGAACGTATCAAAAAGGCGCCGCTTCCGTTTACTACCAGCACCCTGCAGCAGGAGGCATCCAAAATCCTGAATTTCTCCACCCAGAAAACCATGCGTTTAGCCCAGCAGTTATACGAGGGCGTGACAGTGAAGGGGCATGGAACCATTGGCCTGATCACTTATCTGCGTACCGACTCCACCCGTGTGGCGGAGGAGGCGGCAGCGTCAGCCCGCGCTTATATCGGGGAAACTTACGGCGCGGAATATGCAGCCGGAGAGGATTCCCGCACAAAGAGCAAAGGCGCCAATATTCAGGATGCTCATGAAGCGATCCGCCCTACGGATATCCGTTTGACGCCTGCGCAGGTGAAGGATTCTCTGGAGAGAGACCAGTACAGACTTTACCAGCTGATCTGGAAACGGTTCACCGCCAGCCGCATGACGTCGGCGATTTATGGAACCGTAGCGGTGAAAGTGAAGGCAGGAGCGTATTATTTTAGCCTGTCTGCATCCAGACGAGTGTTCGACGGTTATCTTTGCGTCGGCATGGATGACGAGGAAGAGGACACGGGCCTGTCTTTGGAGAATCTGACCGAGGGGAAAGAGTTGAAATTGTCTCAGCTGCGCGAAAGCCAGCATTTCACCCAGCCGCCGGCCCATTTTACGGAGGCTTCTCTGGTGAAAGCGCTGGAAGAAGAAGGGATTGGCCGGCCCAGTACCTATGCTCCTACGATCACCACCCTTTTAGGCCGTCGTTATGTGGCGAAAGAAAATAAGAATCTGTATGTTACGGAGCTGGGCGAGGTGGTGAACCGCATTATGAAGGAGAACTTCCCAAGCATCGTGGACGTGAAATTTACGGCTAACATGGAATATCTTTTGGATAGCGTGGGAGACGGTTCTGTGGATTGGAAGACTGTGGTGCGCAATTTTTATCCGGATCTGGATGCGGCCGTGAAGGCGGCGGAGAAAGATCAGCAGTCTGTAACGATCGGTGATGAGGTAAGCGACGAAGTTTGTGAACTCTGCGGCCGGCAAATGGTCATCAAGTACGGGCCTCACGGGAAATTTCTGGCCTGTCCGGGATTTCCGGAATGTAAGAACACAAAGCCTTATCTGGAGAAGATCGGTGTCCCATGTCCCAAATGCGGGGGAGAACTGGTCGAGAAAAAGACCAGAAAGGGCAGGCGGTATTACGGCTGTGCAAACAGTCCGGAGTGTGATTTCATGTCGTGGCAGAAACCGTCGACAGTCAGCTGTCCCAAATGCGGAAGTTATATGGTAGAGAAGGGCAGCAGGCTCCTCTGCAGCAATGAAACCTGCGGTTACAGCATGGCAGCGAAAGAAGTGTAAATACAATTCAAAAAACTATTGCTATTTGAAACGAGATATGCTATAATTTGTGCGGCACTCAAGAATTATGGCTCTTTTTTGCAACAGAGAAAGGGGTTCGGAAGTAATGAGCGTGCAGTTGTTGGACAAAACACGCAAAATTGGTAAATTATTGCATAACAATAATTCCAATAAGGTTGTCTTCAACGACATCTGTAAAGTGCTGAGTGAGATCCTGGAGTCGAATATCCTGGTCATCAGCAAAAAAGGAAAGGTTCTCGGCATTGGCACCTGGCCCGGTGTGGACGAGATCGAGGAACTGATCGGCGAACATCTGGGAGGTTTTATTGACAAGCTTTTAAACGAGAGGCTTTTAAGCATCCTTTCCACCAAAGAGAACGTAAATCTCGCGACGTTGGGATTTACGGAGGAGAACGTAAAGAAATACCAGGCGATCATCGCGCCCATCGACATCGCGGGAGAGCGCCTGGGCACCCTGTTCATCTATAAGATGGACTGCCAGTACAATATTGATGATATCATCCTCAGTGAATACGGAACCACCGTCGTCGGTCTTGAGATGCTTCGCTCAGTCAACGAGGAGAATGCGGAAGAGACCAGAAAAATACAGATCGTCAAATCAGCCATTGGGACGCTGTCCTTTTCGGAACTGGAGGCGATCACTCACATTTTCGAGGAGCTGGACGGGAACGAAGGAATTCTTGTGGCGTCGAAGATTGCGGATCGGGTGGGTATTACCCGTTCAGTGATCGTAAACGCCCTGCGGAAGTTCGAGAGCGCAGGCGTGATCGAGTCGCGTTCCTCCGGTATGAAGGGCACCTACATCAAGGTCCTGAATGATGTGGTGTTTGACGAACTCAAACAGGTGAAAAATTCCGGAAGCCACAGCGTCAAGTAAGATCGGAAGCGGCAAAGATTGCCCGTTTTCCCCTATGGGAGAACGGGTATTTCTTTTGGTTGCATTTTTCGGCGTTTCGCGTTATAGTAGTAAAGATTGTAAATGCTGCAGGGAGCCGGAACTATGCGGATTTATTATGAGAAATATATCGATAACCTGGATCAGATCCAACAGCTGATGCAGTCAGGGGTTTCAGCGACGATGCCGAAAGAGGCAATGATCATGGAGATCCGTGATAATGCCCGCAGACGTCATGAGATCTGTCTTGAGAATGATAACTTGCTTGAGCGGGCGCTTTTCCAAAGAACACCCGGATCGTTGCGTGAACAGGATATTGTGGAACTGACAGAATTTGCGGACAGGCTGTTTCTGATGGGGGACGGTCCGGATACCGGAATTGCCCATTATATTCACCGTCTGCTTCTGGAGTATGCAAGACAGACCCGGAATCGCGACCTGTATATTCGTGAGTTGTATCATGCAGGATTCACCCTTCTTCATGTGAAACCGATCGTCCTGCATGGGAAGGTCCGTAATCCGTTTCATGATCAGATTGCCGCTTATTTTGAGGAAGGGGCGTCGTATCTGGAACAGTACGACGGGATAGAGAGCGAAGAAACCAGAGCCTGCATCCTGCGCTGCTGTGAAAAACGGGATGAGAAAGAGTATCTGTATATCTTTCCGCGGGAATCAGATCGGCAGAGGGAGAAAGCAGACATTTCCCGGGAGAGGGAAGCGCTCCGGGAGCATCTGCTGGACGTTATTGCCGAGTATCACCCGCCTACTTATGTACATTCCCTGATGGTAGCGTGGCTCGGCGAGAAGCTGTGTAAAAGGATGGTGCATGTATCGCCGGAGAAGCTGGTCGGGACGGAGGATCTTCCCGATGCGGATGCGGTGCTGAAGGCGGAGGATATGCTCTGCCGTTCTGTTTATGAGGGCGGTCTTTGCCATGATATCGGCAAAAGCAGGGTACTTAATTATATCGGACTGTACGGAAGACAGCTTTTGGATGAGGAATTTGCCTGCGTAAAACTCCATACGGTTCTGGGAAGTGCCCTTCTGAAAGACGCGGGCTATAAGCGTCTGGCCCGAATTGCCCTGCATCATCATCAGTGGGTGGATCAGAAAGGCGGTTATCCCTATCCCTGCGATACATGTCCGGAAGATATTCGAATGCTGGTGGAAATTGTCGCAGTAGCGGATTCCATTGATGCGGCCACGGATAATATCGGACGCAGTTATGCCAGTGCGAAACATTTTGATGAGCTTGTGGAGGAACTGCGCGCGGGAGCGGGGAGCAGGTATTCGGCCGACGTAGTCCATCTGTTGGACGATGAGGATTTTTATAAGGAAATGGAGCGGGAATTGGTATCCCGCAGGCAGAAGACCTATTGTGACGTATACAGCCGCCGGTCCCAGGAGGAGCGATCGGATGGAACAGTCAGTCATTTATACCGGGAAAAATGAATTACGGGCGTTTCTTCGCGATAAGCGGCGCCAGCTGGATCCGGGGTATCGGAAGGAAGCGGACGACGCCATCCGCACACGGCTGGAGCGGCAGCCGGTGTACGGACAGGCAGAGACAGTTTTTTGTTATGTCAGTATAGGGGAAGAGGTGGATACCCGACAGCTGATTGCGGATATGCTGGCGGATGGCAAACATGTCACAGCGCCCAGATGTTGTGCGGCAGAAGGGACGGCGGCCGTTTCGGAGGGATCATGTGTCCGGGCAAAGAAAACGGTGAAACCGGTTCGAGAAGGCCTGATGGAGGCGTATGAGATCCGCTCTTTGAGCGATCTTGTGCCGGGGGCTTACGGAATCCCTGAACCAAAAGAAGCTTGCCGGCCTGTCGCGCCGGAAGAAATCGATCTGTGCATCGTTCCCTGCCTTTGTGTCGGGCCTGAAGGCATACGGCTTGGATATGGCGGCGGGTATTACGACCGCTATCTGCCCCGTCTGCGGTCTGATGCGGTCTGTGCGGCCCTGTGTCGTGAGAGCCTGCAGGGGGCTGCGGTTCCGGCTGGCCCCCATGACTGGCCGATGGACATGGCGATTACGGAAACACAGGTCATTTTTTACTAAATTTATACGAATTTGCCAAATAAAGTTTGCCATTTCCTTGGAAAATGGGTATAATCACTGCAGAATGGGTTCCCTTACGATTCGGTGCCGCCGGGCTGATTCGCATAAAATCAGACACAAAATATAGGGCCTTCTTACAGCAAACTGCACAAATTGGAGGATTTCGGACAGGTTTCGTCGGAATTTGACAACGGAAAACAGATATGTTATAAAGGTCTTGGAAAGAGCGAAACTATATTTTCTTTCCAAAGGAGTCTGAGATTATGAAACAAAAGCAGATCATGCTGCCTTCTCTGGAAGACGCGAAGGCGTTTGTTACGGCCGCGATGAAGTGTGATTTCGATGTGGATGTTTTCTATAATCGGATCACCATTGATGCCAAGTCTATTCTGGGTGTACTGAGTCTGGATCTGACGAAGGTTCTGACTGTTCAGTATAACGGAGAGAATGAGGAGTTTGAAGCTTTTCTTGAGAAGCAGGCGGCTAAGAGAGTAGCATAGAAGATATAGGATGCAGAAGAGAAAGGGAATTGTCTGATGAGAGTCCGGCAATTCCCTTGTTTTGTATAAGGCCAGAGCGGGCGTCGGTGTATGTCTTCGGCTGAGGAGTATGAAGTATGGACAAAAAGCAGCAAAGCGGCGATTCCCGCGCGATTCGCATTTCGGTCCGCGATCTGGTCGAATTTGTTATGCGGGGCGGGGATATTGATAATCGGAGGCTTTCCGGTGCTGAGAAAGAGGCCATGCAGGCCGGCAGCCGCATCCACCGCAAGATTCAACGAAGTAAAGGGGCTGCTTATCACGCCGAGGTGGTTATGAAACACACGGTAGATGAAGGGGAGTTCGTGATCTCTCTGGAAGGCCGGGCCGACGGCGTGATCATCGAAGACGACGGCGTGACCATCGATGAGATCAAGGGCGTCTATCTGGATATCGACCGCCTCACCGAACCGGTGAAGGTGCATCTGGCCCAGGCCATGTGTTACGGTTATATGTACTGTGCGGATCATGGACTGACCGGGATTACGGTACAGGTAACCTATTGTAACCTTGAGACTGAAGGCATGCGTATCTTTCCGCAGTTTTTTTCATTTGACGAACTGCAGACATGGTTCGACGGCCTGATCCATGAGTATGTGAAATGGGCCCGCTACCTCCATGAACACGCCGCAAGCCGCGATCTGTCCCTACGCGCGCTGGAATTTCCCTACACATACCGTGAGGGGCAGAAGGAGCTGGCCGTTTCGGTGTATAAAGCCATCGCCAGGAAGCGGAATCTGTTCATTCAGGCGCCGACCGGAGTAGGCAAAACGCTTTCGGTGGTCTATCCCGGGCTTAAGGCCATGGGCGAGGGGCTGGCGGAGAAAATCTTTTATCTGACGGCCCGGACGATTACGCGCAGCGTGGCGGAGGAGACCTTTTCGATCCTGAAGGACCGCGGAATGCATCTGAAGTCGGTGACAATCACGGCGAAAGAGAAGCTGTGCTTTCTGGAGAAACCGTCCTGCAATCCGGATGACTGCCCATACGCGAAAGGCCATTTTGACCGGGTCAATGACGCGGTCTGGGATCTGATTCACCGGGAATTCGGGATCACGCGGGAACTGATTCTGCGCTATGCGGAAGAATACCGTGTCTGTCCCTTCGAGTTCTGTCTGGACGTGAGCAACTGGGTGGACGCGGTGATCTGCGATTATAACTATGTCTTTGATCCGGATGTGCGGCTGAAGCGGTATTTCTCCGACGGTATGGAGGGCGAATACCTCTTTCTCGTGGACGAGGCCCATAATCTGGTCTCCCGGGCCCGGGATATGTACAGCGCCGCGCTGATCAAGGAGGACGTGCTGCTGGCGAAGAGGCTTCTGTCCGGCAAAAGCCCGAAGGTCTGCCGGTATCTGGAGCGGGTCAATAAGCTGCTTCTGGCGATGAAGCGGGAGACCGAGGGCTATGTGGTCCACGAGGAAATCAACGCGCTGGCGGTGCTCCTCAATTCCCTCTATGGGGAGCTGGAGAATTTTCTGGACGACAACCGGCAGTTCGAGGACCGGGAACAGGTGCTGGATTTCTATTTTGAGCTGCGAAGCTTTCTGATGGTATACGACAGGCTGGACGAGGCGTACACCATTTATTCGGAAATCCTTCCGGACGGGCGGTTTATGGTGAAGCTGTTCTGTATGAACCCGGCGGGGAATCTGAAGGAATGCCTGGAAAAAGGGCGCAGCACCATTTTCTTCTCGGCGACGCTGCTGCCGGTGAATTACTACAAGGAACTGCTAAGTGGAAATCTGGAGGATTACGCGGTCTACGCCGAGTCGCCGTTTCCGAGGGAGAACCGGCTGCTTCTGGTGGCGGACGATGTGAGCAGCCGGTATACCAGAAGAAACCGTCGCGAATATGAGAAGGTGACAGACTATATCCGGGCGGCGGTATGCGGCCGTAAGGGGAATTATATGGTATTCTTCCCCTCGTACGCTTACCTGAATGAAGTGATGGCGGTGTGGGAGGAAAAGGAGCGTGACGGGGAGAAGTTGTCCGGAAACGAGAAAGGGACAGCTGCATTCGATGAGAACAGTATGTGGACGCAGCCGGTCACCGTCGTCTGTCAGGACAGCCGGATGAACGAGGCGCAGAAGGAAGAATTCCTGCGTATGTTCGAGGAGGAGCGCGAGGAATCGCTGGCGGCTTTCTGCGTGATGGGCGGCGTGTTCTCCGAGGGGATCGATCTGAAGGAGGAGCGGCTGATCGGCGCCATCGTGGTGGGCGCGGGCCTGCCGATGGTCTGTACGGAGCAGGAACTTCTGAAGGCGTTCTTTGACAGGCAGAAAAAGCGGGGCTTCGACTACGCTTACCAGTATCCGGGGATGAACAAGGTGCAGCAGGCGGCCGGGCGCGTGATCCGCACGATGGAGGACCGGGGCGTGATCCTTTTGCTGGACGACCGCTTCCTGCGGGATGATTACCAGACGCTGTTTCCGAGGGAATGGCGGCCCTTCTCGGTGGTGAACCGCCGGACGGTGGGACAGGCCATCGAGGCCTTCTGGAATTGTGAGCCGGGCACGGTCAGGGACCTGTAGCTTGGTCGCAGCGGGGCAAAAGGAAGCGGCGTACGTGCAGGCAATAAATTAGGAAAGGTGAGGATCGTATATGGCGAAAGAGTATGACATTTTCCAGATGTATGTAAATGAAATATCTGCAATCAGGACCTGCGACGCAGCGGAGAATGCCGCGCTGTCCCTGAAAGCAGCGGCGGGCGACGATGCGGCCAAGAGCCGTCTGATCGAAGGCAATCTGAAATATGTGCTGGAGCTGAGCCGCGACCTGATAGGCAAGGGCGTGCCGGCCGGTGACCTGGTGCAGGAGGCCAATATGGCGCTTCTGATGGCCGTTGAAGAGTATGATCCGGCAGCATACGGAGAGAAAGCGGATGCGGAAGATAACATTGCGTCAGGAGACACCGCATCGGACACAAGCGGCCGGTTTGAAAGCTTTCTGGAAAAGCGCGTGAAGGCTGCCCTGCAAGCGGCTGTCGATGAGCATAAGGCCCAGAGAAAAATCGGGAAGAAGGTGCTGGACCGGGTCAATCTGCTTCAGGATGTCTCCAAAGAAATGGCGGAGGAGCTGGGCCGCGAAGCTACGGTGCCGGAGCTCGCGCAGCGGCTTAAGATGACTGAGGAGGAAGTGAAGGATATCATGAAGGTGGCGCTGGATGCGCTGAAGGCATTGGGTGAGGATGCAGGATAGGATTCGGATCATTGCCTGCGCTCTGTTCGGTTTCAGGACAACTTGGCACGGTATGGGGGATTTTCCGGGCGAATCACCGATCAGGCTGAACATGCGGCGCTGCAGGATTTCATCCGATCAGAATCATAGGGAATTGGGGGGAACGTATGAAACAGGAGTATCTGAAGAAATATTTTGGCTATGACCGCTTCCGCGAAGGTCAGGAGACATTGATCGACGGCATCCTTGCGGGGCGTGATGTTTTGGGGATTATGCCGACCGGGGCTGGCAAATCTATCTGTTATCAGATCCCGGCGCTGATGCTGGATGGTATCACGCTGGTGGTCTCGCCGCTGATCTCCCTGATGAAGGATCAGGTGGAAGCGCTGAATCAGGCGGGGATCCACGCCGCGTTTCTCAACAGTTCGCTGACGCCGGCCCAGTATCGGAAAGCGCTGTCATTGGCCGGGCAGGGCCGGTATCCGATTATCTATGTCGCTCCGGAACGTCTTCTGAATGATGAATTCCTTTCTTTCGCCTGCAATGTGCGAATCGCAATGGTGGCGGTGGACGAGGCTCACTGCGTCTCCCAGTGGGGCCAGGATTTTCGTCCCAGCTACTTGCGGATTCCGGAATTTATCGGCCGCCTTCCTTCGCGTCCGGTGGTCAGCGCGTTCACGGCCACGGCGACTGCCCAGGTGCGCGACGATATCATCGATCTGCTGAAGCTTCAGGATCCGCTGGTGCTGGCTACGGGATTTGACCGGAAGAATCTGTATTTTGGCGTGGAGACGCCGAAGGACCGGTATGCGGCGGTGAAAGCGTATCTGAAGAAGCACCCGGGGGAGAGCGGTATCATTTACTGCCTGACCCGGAAGACGGTCGAGGATGTGTGCGGCCGTCTGATCCGGGACGGATTCGCGGCGACGAGATATCACGCGGGATTGGAAGATGAGGAGCGGCGGAGAAATCAGGACGATTTTATTTACGACCGTTCCCCGGTCATGGTGGCCACTAACGCCTTCGGCATGGGGATCGACAAATCCAATGTGCGCTTCGTGCTCCACTATGGGATGCCGAAGAATATCGAGTCGTATTATCAGGAGGCCGGCCGTGCGGGAAGAGACGGGGAGGCGGCGGAGTGTATCCTGTATTACAGCGGCCAGGATGTGATCACGAATCAGCTGTTTATTGAGAATAACCGGGATAATCAGGAACTGGATGATTTCCTGCGCGCACTGGTGCAGGAGAGAGACCGCGAGCGGCTGAAAAAAATGACGTTTTACTGCTTTACCAATGAGTGCTTGCGGGACTATATTCTCCGGTATTTCGGGGAGTACGGCGACAATTACTGCGGTAACTGCTCAAACTGTCTGACGCAGTTTGAGACCGTGGACGTGACGGAGATTGCTGGAAAGCTTCTGGGGTGCGTGAGAACTAACGGACAGCGCTATGGGACGACGGTCGTGATTGATACGGTTCATGGAGCGTCTACGGCTAAGATCCGGCAGTACCGGATGGACCAGAATCCATTTTACGGCAGTCTCAGCAAGGTACCGGTTTACCGGCTGCGGCAGGTGCTCCAGTATCTGCAGATGCAGGAATATCTGACGGTGACGGCGGATGAGTACGCTGTGGTGAAGCTGACGGCGCGCTCGAGGGAGATTTTGGACGGAACGCAGACGGTTATGATGAAATGGGCGAAGGAGCAGGTTCGTAAGCCGGTGGCCGCGGGAGGCGGGGCAGATGGTGAAAACGGCGCGGCGGACAGCAGCGGGAAGAGCGGAAGGAAAAAGCGCCGCGGGAAGACGGCTATAGCCCCGGGCAGTGCGGCGGACGGCGGAAAAGGCGTGGCTGATGGCACGGAGCCGCTGTTTGAGAAACTGCGGGCTCTGCGTATGGAGATCGCGAAAGAAGAGAAGGTGCCGCCGTATATTGTTTTCTCAGATAAGACGCTGACCCATATGTGCATCGTGAAACCGAAGACGAAAGAAGAGATGCTTACGGTGTCCGGAGTCGGAGAATATAAGTTCGGAAAATACGGGGAGCGGTTTCTGGAGAAGATCCGAGAGGAGAACTGATCATGATTGATAATGCGGGGTGTCTGGAGGACCTGAAGATTCCGCCTGCCAATCATCTGGAGCCGCTTCAGGGAGACATTTTCAATGTTGAAATCGCTGATTACCACTAAGGTTCCGGGCGCGTCTTGCTTTTCCATTCCGCGTAACGTATAATGATAAAAGCTTCTGGTGATGGAAAAGGGAGATGTAAATGGGAACAGGAATCATCGTATGCGGCATGAACGGCAGCGGCAAGAGTACGCTTGGCAGGGCGCTTTCCGAGCGGCTGGGGTTTCATTTTATTGATATCGAGGATCTGTATTTTCCGAAAAATGATCCGTCCTATCTGTACGCGTCTCCGCG
>CANREE010000063.1 GCA_947629545.1 uncultured Lachnospiraceae bacterium
GAGGTCATGCCGGAGGCCGGCGACTGCGAGCGGCCGAAGATGGTATTTTTCTTCGACGAGGCCCATCTGCTGTTTGACGGCGCGCCGAAGGCGCTGCTGCAGAAGATCGAGCAGGTGGTGAAGCTGATTCGCTCCAAGGGCGTCGGGATTTATTTTATCACGCAGAGTCCGAAAGATATTCCGGACGGCGTTCTGGGACAGCTCGGCAACAAGATCCAGCACGCGCTGCATGCCTACACGCCGGCGGATCAGAAGGCGGTAAAGGCGGCCGCGGATTCCTTTCGCGTAAATCCCAACTTTGACACGAAGGATGTGCTGACTCAGCTGGGGATCGGCGAGGCGCTGGTGTCCTTCCTGCAGGAGGACGGCTCACCGTCCATCGTGCAGCGGGCGAAGATCCTGCCGCCCCAGAGCCAGATGGGACCGATCATGGACGGCGACCGTCAGGCGGAGATCCGGAACTGTACGCTCTATTCCAAGTACGGTACATATGTGGACCGGGATTCGGCGTATGAGTTCTTCCAGAGAAAACTGAAACAGGATGCCCAGGCAGCCGAGGAACAGGCGGCGCTTGAGGCGAAGCAGAAGGAAGAAGCACTGGCGGCGAAGGAAGCCGAGAAGGAAGCGGAACGCCAGGCCAAGGCTGCGGCGAAAGAGGCGGAGCGTAAGGCCCGCGAGGAGGCTAAGGAGGCCGAGAAAAAGGCGAAAGAGGAAGAGCGGGAACGCGAGGCAGTGGCCAGGGCCCGCAAGCAGGCGGTATCCAGCGTGGCGAAGAGCGCCGCGGGAACCATCGGCCGTGAGGTCGGCAACGAACTCGGCAAATCCATCGGCGGCAGCTTCGGCAAGAAGCTGGGCGGCAATCTGGGCGCCAGCATCGGAAGAGGAATACTGGGGACGCTGTTTGGAAGATGATTCCGCGGCAGGCCGCCGAGACAGAACGGGAGTCTTTTTATCGTGAAGAAAAAGAATTTCAAAGCTGACAGGGAGATTCGGAGCGATGAATCGCGGGAAGTACCGGAAACGGCGCTTCCCGCCGCTTTCCTTGCGCGGATGCGGGAGCTTCTGGGCGGCGAATATGAGGCGTTTGTGAGAAGCTACGGGCAGCCCAGGACGCAGGGGCTGCGGCTGAATCCGCTGAAGATTATGACTGAAGAAACTGCGCCGGCCTGTGGTACGGATGAAGGCAGCAGTGCGGAGAAAGCCGGCGGTGCGGACAGGGCCGGCAGCACAGCAGGAGCGTTTTGGGCGGGAGAGAATGCGGACGATCTGAATGAGACAAAGAAAAGAGACATGGCGGCGGAGAACGCAGAGACAGGAACGCCGGGAATCACGCAGCGTCTGATCGAAATGTTCGGCTTAAAAAAGATCCCCTGGGCGCGGGAAGGCTATTATTATGACAGTGAGACCCGGCCGGGGCGGCATCCCTATCATGAGGCCGGACTTTACTATATCCAGGAGCCCAGCGCGATGGCGGTGACGGAACTTCTGGATCCGCAGCCTGGTGAGCGGGTATTGGATCTATGCGCGGCTCCCGGCGGCAAGACGACGCAGATTGCGGCGCGGATGAAAAACCGCGGGCTTTTGGTCAGCAATGAGATTCATCCGGCGCGGGCAAAGATCCTCTCACAGAACGTGGAACGCTTCGGCGCAGCCAATGTGGTGGTAACGAATGAAGAACCGGCGCGGCTGGCGGTGCGTTTCCCGGCGTATTTTGACCGGATTCTGGTGGATGCGCCCTGTTCCGGCGAGGGGATGTTCCGCAAGGACGAGACGGCCAGAAGCGAATGGAGTCCGGAGAATGTGAAACTCTGTGCGGCACGTCAGGCTGAGATCCTTGAACAGGCGGCGCGGATGCTTGCGCCCGGCGGGCGGCTGGTCTATTCGACCTGTACCTTTGCGCCGGAGGAGGATGAGGGGACGATTCAGAACTTTCTGCTTCGTCATACGGACTATGTCGTTGAGAAGATGGAAGCGTATGCGGGTTTCTCGCAGGGACGGCCCGACTGGGTTGACGGCGGTACGGAGGCGCTGAAGGATACGTTTCGCATCTGGCCCCATCTGGTGGACGGTGAGGGACACTACGCGGCGGTTTTGAGGAAGAAGGAAGATTTTGTCTGGACGGAAAAAGCGGATGCTATTTTAATTCACGCCAGCAGTACCGATAAGAAGCGCAGTGTGAAGTCTGGCGGCATCGAAAGAAAAAACAAAACTGCGCTTTCAAAGCAATCATCTGGCGGTATTGGAGAAGAGATATGGAACGTCTGGCGGCAATTCTGTAAAGAGACATATCTGGATTTTCCGGCAGCGGCATCGGAAGAAGAACTGCGCAGGCGGATGATCCTTTATGGCGAGCAGTTGTATCTGCTTCCGGAAGAGATCGGGAGTCTGGACGGGTTGAAAGTTCTGCGGCCAGGACTGCATCTTGGCACGGTCAGAAAGAACCGGTTTGAGCCGTCCCATGCGCTGGCGCTTTATTCGTCCCCGCAGAATGTGATTCGTCATTATGATATGTCCGGCGGCTGCCGACAGATTGCCGCCTATCTTCGCGGGGAGACAATTCAGGTATCCGTGTCGGCCTATGCACCAACAGACGGTGATGCTGCTGGCGGTAAAGTCGCTGTCGGAAGAGTCACGGCGGATACAGCAGCGCCCATTGCATCATTCTCTAACAGTCCGCAGAACGGCTGGACGCTGATGACGGTGGACGGTTTTTCCATCGGCTGGGGGAAACGCGTGGGAATGACGATTAAGAATCACTATCCGAAGGGACTCCGGCGTGAATTCTGACGGGTTGGGCAGAACAGTTACGGCATATATAATTGTTCCAGATAGCAGAACTTCATTTGACAGAATCATTTCTTAGAATGTAACATGATGGAAAATGGCAGGTGTACACGATGATAACATGTGTTCTTTTCGATTTCGACGGCGTGATCGCCGATACGGAAGTAAGCAATTTCGAATATTACCGGAAGGCGTTTTATTATTTCGGTGTCGAGCTTACCGATGAGGATATCCACAGGCTGATCGGGACTGTGGTTCCCCAATATGAGAAGGTGCTTCTGGCCAGGGCGCCGCGGCCGGTGACCCATGAAGAGCTGGCGAAGAAGAAGGCCGAAATCGGCAATACCTATGAGAATGGCGAACTTCATCCGGCAGCCGGCGTAAAGGAACTGATCACAGAACTGCGGAAGCGGGGCGTAAAGACCGCCATTGTTTCTTCCACATTTACGAAACTGATCGTGACGGCCTTAAACCGCATGGGCATGACAGATCTGTTCGACATTATTCTCTGCGGGGACATGTATTCCGCGGCGAAACCGGATCCGGAAGGGTATCTTACAGCCATGCGGTATCTGAACGTCAGACCGGAGGAGTGTATCGTGGTGGAGGATTCTCCCAATGGGATCCTGGCCGGCAAACGCTCCGGGGCTTATGTGATGGCTTACACCGGCAGTGCTGTGAAGCAGGATGTGAGCCGGGCGGACTGTGAAATCGCGTCGTTTGAACCGGTGGAGCAACTGGCGGATGCGATGATGAAGATCCGCGGGTGACATGGCAAATTGAATTTGCAGGACCGCGATTGTACGTAAAAGGCAGTAACGACATGCATATAACGCGGTTGGGCGCAGTATGGTTGCTTGTATTTGCGCAGGAATGACGCGGAATGAGGGCTGAAACAGCATGCAGATGTATTGAAGATCAGTCAGTAACCGAAAATGATACTGGGAAAGGAACAGGGCAAGGCATACGATGAAAAATCAGGATTCCGTCCGCACCTTAAAAGGCATCGGGGACAAATCGGGAAAATTGTTCGAGAAGCTGGGCGTTGTCACCGTCGACGACCTGCTTCATTACTATCCCCGCGCCTACCATGCCTACGAGCCGCCGGTACCGATCGGAAATCTGGTGCCGGAGCAGGTATTCGCGGTGGCCGGGATCCTCGCAAAGGACGCGTCCGTGCGCCGTTTCGCCCATATGCAGATCGTGACCGTGACGCTTCGGGACGGCACCGGGAGCCTGCAGCTTGTGTGGTATAATATGCCGTACCTGCGCACGACGCTTCAGGCCGGAAGTTTTCACATCTTCTATGGAAAAGTCGTGAAGAAGAATAACCGGCTGACCATGGAGCAGCCGGAGATCTACAGTCAGGACGCCTACGAACAGGTCATGACGACGATGCAGCCGGTTTACAGTCAGACGAAAGGACTGGGAAATAAAGCCATTTCCAGGGCTGTGGCCCAGGCGCTTGACTGCCGCCAGCTGGAGCGGGAATATCTGCCGGCGGGACTTCGCCGCAAATATGAGCTGGCCGAGTATAACTTTGCGATCGAGCACATCCATTTTCCAAAAGACCGGCAGGATCTGATCTTCGCCAGAAGACGTCTGGTGTTTGATGAATTCCTGCTTTTCATTCTGGCCGTGCGCGGACTGAAGGAGAAACGGTCCGACAAAAAAAGCGTCTGGGTCATGAAGCTGTCGCCGGAGGTGCAAAGACTGAAAGAACAGCTGCCGTACCGGCTGACCCGTGCCCAGCAGAAGACGATGGAGGAGATCGAGCGGGATCTGACCGGCGGTCAGGTGATGAACCGCCTGATTCAGGGCGACGTGGGTTCCGGCAAGACGATCATCGCTGTGCTGGCGCTTCTCCATGTGGCGTATAACGGCTGCCAGGGCGCTCTGATGGCGCCTACCGAGGTGCTGGCGAAGCAGCATTACGAGAGCATTTCCCGGCTGTTTCAGGACTACGGCATTACCAGGACCCCGGTGCTGATCACCGGTTCCATGACGGCCAAAGAGAAGCGCATCGCACAGGAAAAAGTGAAGAATCATGAGGCTGATATCATCATCGGCACCCATGCCCTGATCCAGGACAAGGTCGTCTACGACAATCTGGCCCTGGTCATCACCGACGAACAGCACCGCTTCGGCGTCGGCCAGCGCGAGATGCTGGGCGGCAAGGGCCGCGAGCCCCATGTCCTCGTCATGAGCGCCACGCCGATTCCGCGGACGCTAGCGATCATTCTCTACGGCGATCTGGATATCTCCGTCATCGACGAGATGCCCGCGGACCGCCTGCCCATCAAAAACTGCGTCGTCGGCACGCAGTACCGCCCGAAAGCATACGAATTCATTGCGAAACAGATCGCCGCAGGCCACCAGGCCTATGTGATCTGTCCGATGGTCGAAGAAAGTGAAATGATCGACGCTGAGAACGTCCTTGACTACACGAAGAAGCTGCGCGAGGCCCTGCCGGGCATTTCCATCGAATACCTGCACGGCAAAATGAAAGGCAAAGAGAAGAACGAGATCATGGAGCGTTTTCTCGCCGGTCAGATTCAGGTCCTGGTCTCCACCACCGTCATTGAAGTCGGCGTCAACGTCCCCAACGCCACCGTCATGATGATCGAAAATGCCGAACGCTTCGGCCTGGCCCAGCTCCACCAGCTCCGCGGCCGCGTCGGCCGCGGCAGATACCAGTCCTACTGCATCATGGTCAACTGCGGCGATCAGGAAGGCACCCAGAAACGCCTGGACATCCTGAACCGCTCCAACGACGGCTTCTATATCGCCTCCGAGGACCTGAAACTCCGCGGCCCCGGCGACATCTTCGGCCTGCGCCAGAGCGGCGACATGGAATTTAAACTCGCCGACATCTTCACCGACGCCGACATCCTCAAAACCGTCTCCGAAGAAGCCGACGCCCTCCTTACCGCCGACCCGGAACTTTCTTCCGAAGAAAACCGCAACCTGAAGCACCGTCTCGACGAATACCTGGCAAAAAGCTATGACAAACTTGCGCTCTAACAAGCCCCCTTTCGTTACCCTCCGTCCCCATATCCAGTGCACTTCCCGGGAATCACCGTTCTTTCCCATTCATTCCCGCGACCCCTAGCGCAAGGCTATGGTTCCTATGGGACGAATTTTACGGATGGTTAGAAATTCTTAGTGAACAGTAATTTGCGTTGGTACGAAAAACGGAAGGACCAGGAAAGTCCCATTCTGGATGCACACAAGCTGGTTCCGTTTTTCGTACCGCTTTTAGCAAATTGCTGTGAACTTAGAATTTCTTCCGTCCGGAAACCTGAGTCCCATAGGAACCATAGCCTTGCGCGTATCTTTCGCGCATATGTACCCGTATCTTTCACGCATATCTCCCCTCACGCAAAGAAACCGTTGCTCCCTCGATCATCCGATCAACAGAGTAACGGCTCCTTCGCGCATTTTACAGCTTATTTTTCATGATATTTCGCCGGTCTTACTTGCCAGCCATCTGCTTCTCCTGCGCCTCGATCATTTTCTTGACCATATAGCCGCCCACAGAACCGTTCTGTGCAGAAGTCAGGTTTCCGTTGTAACCGTTGGTTAACGGCACACCGATCTCGCTGGCCACTTCCATCTTGAACCTGTCCATAGCCTCCTTGGCTTCCGGAACATTGGTCGTGTTAGAAGAATTGCTTGACATGATAAAACGCCTCCTTCTCATCTAACGATGTGTTTTTGTGTTACACTCCTATTATGCGTTTGACGAAAAATAATACACTAGCATATTTTTGAAAAAATACCAATGCAAACACTTGTCGTGATCCCGATTTCATATTATACTTAGAACGTTCCGAAAGGAGAGTGAGTGCGGGGATGCGCGTAATAGCCGGAACAGCGAGAAGACTGCAGCTGAAAACGCCCGAAGGGCTTGATACCAGACCCACCACCGACCGGATCAAAGAGACACTGTTTAATATGATCTGGCAGGACGTGGTGCAGACGCGTTTTCTGGACTGCTTCGCCGGAAGCGGCGGCATCGGCATCGAGGCCTTAAGCCGCGGCGCGGCGGAAGCTGTCTTCATTGAGAAGAATCCCAAAGCAGCCGCCTGCATCCGTGAGAATCTGAAGACGACCCATCTGGAAGCCCACGGCCGTATCCTGACCTGCGACATCCTAAGCGGGCTGCGCCGTCTCGAAGGACAGAAGGAAGCCTTCGGCGTCATTTTCATGGATCCCCCCTATGAGCAGGGCTGGGAGCGTCAGGTGCTGGAATATCTGAAGGATTCGCGGCTGGCGGACAGCGATACGCTGATCATTGTCGAAGCTTCCCTGCCTACCGGTTTTTCCTATACGGAACAGTTGGGCTACGAGACCGTGAAAGAGAAGATCTATAAGACCAACAAACATATTTTCCTTAAAAAACAGACAGAACAGGAGTAGATATTATGGCAGTCGCCGTCTATCCGGGCAGTTTCGACCCGGTTACTTACGGACATTTCGATATTATTGAGCGCGCTTCTTCCATTATGGATCATCTGATCGTGGCAGTTTTGAATAATTCTTCAAAATCGCCGTTGTTTTCTGTGGAAGAACGTGTTAATATGTTAATAGATGTGACAAAACATCTGCCCAATGTGGAGGTAAGGTCTTTTAACGGGCTTTTGGTGGACTTTGTACAGGCTAATCAGGCGAATGTTATTATCAGAGGATTGCGCGCCGTAACGGACTTTGAATATGAACTGCAGCTTTCCCAGACGAACCGCGTGATCGCGCCGCAGGTCGATACGGTGTTTCTAACGACGAATTTGAAATATTCATATTTAAGTTCCAGTATTGTAAAGGAGATCGCCATGTACGGCGGCGATATCAGCGCGTTTGTTCATCCATCCATAGCTGAGAAGATACAGGCCAAATTCGCGGGGGAATAAAACAGGAGGGAGATACTTATGAGCAGGATCGAGCAGTTGATTGAGGAGATTGAGGAATATATCGACAGTTGTAAGCCGGCGCCGTTCGGCGGGAACAAGATCATGGTAAACCGGGAGGAATTAGAGGAACTTCTGGTGGAACTGCGTCTTCGTGTGCCTGATGAGATCAAGCAGTATCAGCGCGTTATCAGCAATCAGGAAGCCATTATGAACGATGCGCGTACACAGGCCGACGCCATGCTTCAGGAGGCCAGAAGCCAGACCGATGAGATGGTGAATGAGCACGAGATCACCCAGGCCGCTTATGCGAATGCCGGTAAGATCATCGACGATGCGAATGTCCAGGCGCAGGCGATTTTGGACGCTGCGGTCAACGATGCCAATAACATCCGGCAGGGCGCGATACAGTATACGGACGACGCGCTGCGTAATCTTCAGAATATCATTGCTCACGCGGTAGAGACCTCCCAGAGCCGTTTTGAGGCTTATCTGGGCGCAATGAAGAACAGTTTTGATGTGGTGACCAATAACCGCAGCGAGCTGAATATGCCGCAGCAGCCCCAGGGCGCGCCGGATGTTACGGCAGCCGGAAGTGCGGAAGGCCTTGGAGGAAACTATACAGAAGACATGCTGTGATCGTGTGCAGCAGTTTCCACAGTACATAATGCCGGATGGATAATCCGGCATTTTCTTTTGTTATTCCCCTCTGATTGGGACTGACGTCCTGCAAAATGACGCTTCTTGTCTGCATCATTCCGGAAAGGCCGCCGAAAGCGACCGCAGCGGTCATCCAGAAACCCTGCCGGTATCCGCCAAGCGTCTCGGATATGGCGCGGATGCCGGTCGTGATCTCGACGGTGCCAAGAAAGACGGCACGCGAAGCAGGCGGAAGCGCAGGAATCTTCTCGATGAAAGCGGCAAGGATGGAAAACAGCATGAGATAGACGCCGATCCGCACCATGATTTCGACGGAACGCATCATAACGGCGTCGAAGGATCCGGCGGCTGTTGTCTGTGAGGGGACTTGCCGGCAGCTCTGCCCGGGCCGCGTCATCCGGGGGCGGTAGATCAGTCCGGCGAGGGCCGCCAGCGGTAGGATCGGAACGTACAGGCAGACCATTATCAGCCCGATCGGAACCGTTGGGGAAAGACTGGAAGCCAGGTAGCCAAGAAGGAACATCGGGCTGGGATGGTTGCTGATGGCGAGCAGGTATCTGGCCTGCGCCTGTGTAATCCGGCCCTGCGCGAGAAATTCCGCGCAGGTCTTGGCGCCCATCGGATAACCGCAGAGCAGACCGGAGAGCAGCACATAGCCGCCGTCATCAGAGAGGGCGAATACTTTTGAAAGCAGCGGGCGCAGCGGCGCCATCAGCAGGGGAAGTCCGCCTGCAAAGACCAGAATATTGGACGCGATCATAAAAGGCAAAAGCGTCGGAAGGACGGTCTGCGACCACAGAAGAAGGCCGCGTTTCGCTCCGGACAGGGAGAGCGACGGGTGAGTCAGCATCAGTATCAGGACGAGGACGGACGCCGCGCCTGACAGTATGCGGGTAAGGGATGTGCTGCGATATTCCATGGTTATCGGGACAAAATCTTTTTGCAGCATTGTATGAAGAGGGGCCGGCAAATATGCGGCGATTCGCTTTTGTTTGTCCGGCTTCCTATTGATTTTGGGGGCGTAGTCTGGTAAGATATCCGAAAAGGGCAGGAAAAGGCAGGATCAGGGGATTTATGAGACAGGAATTGCCGGAACGTTTTTTGGAGCAGATGCGGGAACTGCTTGGCGGGGAGTATGACGCCTATCTGGCGTCTTTTGACGTTTCGCCGGCGGCGGGACTGCGTGTGAACACGGCAAAATGGGATCCGGCTGAAGCGGAGAATGCGTTTGACATCCGGCTGCGTCCTGTGCCCTGGACAGACAATGGATTTTGTTATGACCGGATGCAGGAAAAGGCGCCGGCGGAGGACGGCCGGCCATGGGACGGACACCGGCGGCTTTCGAAGGATCCCTATTATTATGCGGGACTTTATTATCTGCAGGAACCAAGCGCGATGGCGCCGGCCCGTTTCCTTCCGGTGAAGCCCGGGGACCGCGTACTTGATCTGTGCGCGGCGCCAGGGGGCAAGAGTACGGAACTGGGCGCCAGACTGCGGGGCGAGGGACTTTTGTGGGCCAATGATATCAGCAGTTCCAGGGCAAAGGCGCTGCTCAGGAATCTGGAGCTGTTTGGGATCCCGAATTTCTGCGTGAGCAGCGAAACGCCTGAAAAGCTGGCCGGCATGTATCCGGGGTATTTCGACAGTATCCTTGTGGACGCGCCCTGTTCCGGGGAGGGGATGTTCCGCCGGGAGCCGGGGATGGTGAAAGACTGGCTGGAACGCGGGCCGGAATATTATGCGCCGGTCCAGCAGGAGATACTCAGGCAGGCGGTACGATTACTCCGTCCCGGCGGGTATCTGATGTATTCGACATGTACGTTTTCCCGGACGGAAGATGAGGAAAATGTGCGCCGGCTTCTTATGGACCATCCGGAAATGGAACTGGTCCCGCTTGAGATGTTCGCAGGGGCCGGCGGCGGAATCGGGCTTTCAGGTTGTCTGCGGCTGTACCCCCATAAAGTGGATGGGGAGGGACATTTTCTGGCGCTGCTGCGGAAACGGCAGGATGCGGAAGACTTGCGCGTCTGCGAAGGGATTCCCGGTCAGGGCAGGGACGGGACAGCCGTCCGGGGCGTCAGGCGTCAGGCGCCTGTGCAGGAAAACACTGCCGGGACGCCGAAGCTTCCGCCGGAAGTTACCGCTTTTCTTGCAAAATGCAGGTTCCCCTGGGATCCGCGCCGATTTCTGGTAAGCGGGGAGGCGGTATATTATCTGCCTGAGGACTTTATGCCCGGGCGCGGCGTCCGGTACCTGCGGACAGGACTTCTGGTGGGAAGCATGAAAAAGGGCCGGTTCGAGCCATCTCAGGCGCTGGCGATGGTTCTGGATAAGGACAGCTTCGCGGCCAGCATTTCGTTCTCCCGCAGTGACGGACGGACGCTGCGCTACCTGAAGGGCGAGACAGTTTTTCTGGAAGAAGACGAGCCGGAACGTCAGGGCTGGCAGCTGGTCTGCGTAGATGGTCACGGACTTGGATTTGCGAAAGCATCCGGGCGTACGCTGAAGAATAAATACTGTCCCGGCTGGCGCATCCGGTAGCGGATGGAAGCAGAATATCTCAAAAGCAGGCGCCGCGGTATAAGCGGACTGCGGCGGAAAGAGTGACGGCCTATGGAAGATACGAAGAAAATGCGTCTGGACCGTTTTTTGACGGAGATGGGCGCGGGGACGCGGAGCCGGATCCGGGACGCGGCGAAGAACGGGCGGATCCGGGTGAACGGCGTTGTTGAGAAAAGAACAGACCGCAAGATCGACCCGGCGTCGGACAGCGTGACATTCGACGGGGCAGAGGTTGCCTATGTGCAGTTTGAATATTATATGCTGAATAAGCCTGCCGGCGTGGTGTCGGCGACGGAGGACAGGATCCATACGACGGTTGTGGAACTGATCGGAGAGCGGAAACGTGCAGACCTGTTCCCGGTCGGACGGCTGGACATTGATACGGAAGGCCTGCTTTTGATCACCAATGACGGCGAGCTGGCCCACCGGCTGTTGTCGCCGAAAAGGCATGTGGATAAACGTTATCTGGCTGTCGTTGATGGGAGGCTTCCGGCCGACGCGAAGGAACGGCTGCGTGAGGGGATTGTACTTTCAGACGGTACGAAGACGCTGCCGGCGGATCTTAAAGAGGCTGCGGATGCGGGGAATCTGTCAGGTATCCTGCCGGATGGCGGCGGTGAGGACAGCGGACGAGCGGCGTATATTCTCACGATCCACGAAGGGAAGTTTCATCAGGTGAAACGAATGTTTGAGACGCTGGGCTGTACGGTGACGTACCTGAAACGTCTGTCGATGGGAAGCCTTGTGTTGGATGCGGGCCTGAAACCCGGAGAATACCGCATGCTGACAGCGTCTGAACTTGCACGGCTGAAGGAGAGCACACGATGATATTGGACAGGATCGGGGCAATGATTTTTGATCTGGATGGGACGCTGGTGGATTCCATGTGGATGTGGAAGGCGATCGATATCGAATTCCTGGCCCGGTACGGCTATGCCTGCCCGGACGACCTGCAGCGATCGATCGAAGGCATGAGCTTTACGGAAACGGCGGCTTATTTCCTGAACAGGTTCCGGCTGCCGCTGACAATGGAGGAGATCAAGGCGGTCTGGACGGAGATGTCTATCGACAAATACCGTTATGAGGTGCCCCTGAAGCCCGGCGCACGGCGGCTTCTGGAGTATGTGAAAGCCAGGGGGATCCCCTGTGGGATCGCTACCAGCAACGGGGCCGACATGGTGGAAGCGGTATTGGAGGCGCAGAATGCGAGGCAGTATTTTCAGGTCGTGACGACAGCCTGCGAGGTGAAGGAGGGGAAGCCAAGCCCGGACATCTATCTGAAGGTTGCGAAAGACCTGGGGGCGGAACCGGCGGACTGTCTGGTATTTGAGGATATCCCGGCCGGTGCCCTGGCCGGAAAGCGGGCCGGTATGACGGTCTGCGGCGTGGCGGACGCGGACGCCGACCTCAGGGGGCTGCGGGGCGAAATCCTGGAGCTGGCGGACTATTTTATCGAAGATTTCACGCAGCTGTTTGATGAAAATGGGGAGCTGCGGCTGTAAGGCAATGGAGGTGCGTTTATGAAGATCGCGATTGTCACCGGCGCGTCATCGGGTATGGGCCGGGAAGCGGCGTACCAGATCGGCGACCGTTTCTCCGGGATCGATGAGATCTGGGTGATCGCGCGCCGCAGGGAACGTCTGGATGAAATGCGCGGCCGGATTCCGGCCCGCATACGCTGCTTTGCAGCGGATATCACGGATCCGGAAGACCGCGGCCGGATCCGGGCGGCGCTGGAAGAGACGAAGCCGGAAGTAAAACTTCTGATAAACACCGCGGGGTTCGGCGTGATCGGGCGGGTCGATACGCTTTCGGAGGAGACTGTCTGCGGTATGGTGCGCCTTAACTGCGAGGCGCTGTGCGCGATGACCGGTATGGTTCTGCCTTATATGGGGATGAACGGGCGGATCCTGCAATTCGCGTCTGCGGCGGCGTTTCTTGCGCAGCCGGAATTTGCCGTCTATGCGGCGACAAAGGCGTTCGTGTTAAGTTACAGCCGTGCGCTGGGAGCGGAGCTGCAGCGAAAGGGCATCTGTGTAACAGCAGTCTGTCCGGGGCCGGTGAAGACAGAATTCTTTGATATCGCGGAAAGGGAACACCCGATCCCCGCTTATAAGAAACTGGTAATGGCCGATCCGAAAAAGGTTGTAAGAAAGGCCCTGACGGACAGCATGGCCGGCCGGCCTGTCTCGGTTTACGGCGTCATCATGAAACTGTTCTGCGTCGCGGCGAAGATTCTGCCGCACGGTCTGCTCCTGAAGCTGATGGGCAAAATGGGCGGCTGAAACAGGCGTCACGCCGCGGCCGCCGGGGAGGAAGGATATAATGAGAAAAAAGAAAGGCGAGTACGGCTATAGAAACTACCGGAAAGCGGTGCAGCTTGGTCAGGTCCTGTTCGGCGCAGCGGCCATTGTGATCCAGCTGTTGGCCAGAAATCTTACGGATAATCAGGCCGCGAAAAATGTGCTGACGCTGATGGCGATCCTGTCTGTGCTGCCGACCGCCAATGTGGCCGCACCGCTTCTGGCGGCGCTCCGATACCGCACGCCCTCTGAGGATTTCCACAAAAAAGCGGCCGGCTATGAATCCAAAGGCGTTCTCCTCTATGATCTTGTCGTCACAACGAAGGAACAGATCCTGCCGTTTGATGCGGTGATGATCCATCCGATGGGAGTGATCGCTTATTGCCCGGCGGAGAAAACGGACATAAAGAAAGCGGAGAAAACACTGAACGCGTCCTTTGTAAGTCAGAAACTGGATCCGAACATCAGAATCATCACGGATGAGCGGCAGTTCTTCAACCGGCTGAAGGGACTTAAGCCCGCGGCGGACTATGAAGACGACGGGAGTGTCGGATACGCAGCCGGCGTGCTGAAAAGCATGTCGATGTAGGACAGCCTGTAGGGGAGGAGCGGCATATTCATGCAAAGTCTTGTGATCTCGGAAAATGAAGCTGGACAGCGGCTGGATAAGCTGCTGGCGAAATACATGAACCTTGCGCCGAAGAGTTTTCTGTATAAAATGATGCGGAAAAAAAATATTACGCTCAACGGCAGACGCTGCGACGGCTCCGAACGTCTGACAGTCGGGGATGAGGTGAAACTCTTTCTGGCGGAGGAAACCATCGCGAAGTTTTCAAGGCCGGCGGCGGCCGGAAGCCCGAATGACAAAGAAGAAAGAACCGGCGAAACGGAGGGACCGCGGCCGGACATCATCTATGAAGACAGGCACATCCTGCTGATCAATAAACCTGCAGGCATGCTTTCCCAGAAGGCGAAGGATACCGATATCTCTCTTGTGGAGTATGCGACAGACTATCTTTTGGGGAGCGGGGCGCTGACAGAGGCCTCCCTGAGGACCTTCCGTCCGTCGGTCTGCAACCGGCTGGACCGCAATACCAGCGGTCTTGTGGTTGTTGGGAAATCGCTGGCGGGGCTTCAGATCATGTCGCAGGTATTCCGCGACAGGAGCATCCATAAGTATTATCTTTGCGTCGTAAAGGGGACGGTCATGTCCGGCAGCACAGTCTCCGGATATCTTCGAAAAGAGGAAAGGACCAACCAGGTAACGGTAAGCGATGTGCCGCTTCCCGACGGCGCGCCGATCATGACAGAATATGAGCCGCTCAGGTATGGCGGGGATGGCGCGGATGCCTATACGCTCCTGCGTGTGAGGCTGATCACGGGACGGACGCATCAGATCCGGGCGCACCTGGCTTCCATCGGCCATCCGATAGCCGGTGATCCCAAATACGGCGAAGCCGGGATCAATGAGCGGCTGCGGAAGAAATACGGTGTCCGCCGTCAGCTGCTGCATGCGTACCGTATCGTATTTCCGCAGCTTCCGGAACCGATGTCCTATCTGGGCGGAAGGTCGTTTACGGCGCCGGCGCCAGAAGAATTTGAGAAGCTGCCGTGGGAAGCGGACGTCCGGGATATCGACGGATAACCGCGTAAAACCATCGCAGGGAGGCAGTTACCGCAGGGAGGAAACGGCATGGGAACCTGGAAATCCAGAGGCCTCCGGGGCTCGACCCTGGAGGAGATGATCAACCATACCAATGAAGTATACCGGGAGAAGAAACTGGCGCTGATCCAGAAGGTGCCGACGCCAATCACGCCCATGAATATCGACAAGGAGACCCGCCATATCACACTGGCGTATTTTGACCAGAAGAGCACAGTGGATTATATCGGCGTGGTGCAGGGGATCCCGGTGTGCTTTGACGCCAAGGAATGCGCGGTGAGCACATTTCCGCTGCAGAACGTCCATGAGCACCAGGTACGGTTCATGGGGGAGTTCGAGGAGCAGGGCGGCGTGGCGTTTATTATTCTGCACTGGACGGCGGTCGATGAGATCGACTATATTCCGTTTGATGAACTGTACAGGTTTTGGAAACGGATGCTTGACGGCGGAAGAAAAAGCTTTACCTATGAGGAGATGGATCATTCCTGGCGCATCGGCCATCACAGGGATGTCCTGGTCCATTATCTGGAAATGATCCAGAGGGATCTTGACAGGCGGTCCCAGACATAATCCTGTAAATCGTTGCTTGAGACAGAAACGGCCGGCGCCTTTTGGCGCCGGCCGTGTAATGCGGAAAGATATCGGATTCTCAGCAGATCTTGTGGATCCATCCCTCCGGCGCGTCCACAGTGCCGAGCTGGATGCCGGTCAGCGTGTCGTAGAGCTTCTGGATCACCGGCCCCATGTGGTCCATACCGCTGGGGAAGCAGATCTCGCGTCCGTGATCCACGACCTTGCCCACCGGGGAAATGACGGCCGCGGTGCCGCAGAGACCGCACTCCGCGAAGTCGCCGATCTCGTCTAAGCGGACCTGACGCTGGGTCACCTTCATGCCCAGATAGTGCTCGGCTACATGAAGCATGGAACGTCTCGTGATGGAAGGCAGGATCGAGTCGGACTTGGGGGTCACGATCTCATTGTCCTTCGTGACGAAGAGGAAGTTGGCGCCGCCGGTCTCCTCCACATAGGTCCTTGTGCCCGGATCCAGGAACATATTCTCGTCGAAGCCTCTCTTGTGGGCCTCCACATGGGCGTGCAGGCTCATGGCGTAGTTCAGACCTGCCTTGATATGTCCGGTGCCATGAGGCGCCGCGCGGTCGAAATCGCTGACGCACAGGGTCAGGGGCTTGGCGCCACCTTTGAAGTACGGTCCGACCGGGGTGCAGAAGGTGCGGAACTGATATTCCTCAGCCGGCTTCACGCCGATGACGGGAGAGGAGGCGAACATATAGGGACGGATATAAAGGGAAGCGCCGCTGCCGTAGGGCGGTACCCAGTCCGCGTTGGCCTTCACGACCTGCTCCACAGCGTCCAGGAAGCGCTCCTTCGGGAAGGGCGGCATCTCCATCCGCTTGGCGGAATCCATCATGCGCTCCGCATTCAGGTCGGGGCGGAAGGTGACGATATCGCCGTTTACCGTGGTGTATGCCTTCAGGCCCTCGAAGACCTCCTGGCAGTACTGCAGGATACCGGCGCACTCATTGAGCACAATGTTGGCGTCGGCGGTCAGCCCGCCTTCGTCCCAGGCGCCGTTCTTATAATTAGAAACATAACGCATGTTTGTTACATGATAGGCAAATCCGATCTCACTCCAGTTTAAGTCTTTCTTCTCCATGATTTCGCACTCCTTAGCATAGATTGTCCCGCAGGCGCAGCCGGCCGGACGATGGCTTTCGGCTGTCAGGGCGGTATTCCCGCGTCTGCACCCGCAACTTAACCTATTTTATGATATTCATTCGGATATTTCAAGTATGCGGAGAGGAAAATGGTAAATTTCTCCCCGCGCGGATTATGGGAGATATAAACTCTGTTTATAATATAATCGAAATAGTACTTTTCAAACAGGCGTTATTCTGCTAGAATGCTTTAATAAAGAATTTTTACATACAAGGAGAGACGGGCGGCATGAAAGCACTGGAAGAGAGAATCCGCAGGGACGGTATCCTGGCGGAGGGCGATGTACTGAAGGTAGACTGTTTTCTGAATCATCTGATGGATGTGGACCTGTTTCATGAGATGGGCATGGAGTTTAAGCGGCTGTTTGCCGATAAGCCCATCAATAAGATCCTGACCATTGAGGCCAGCGGGATCGGCATCGCCTGCGTGGTGGCGGAGTGCTTCCATGTGCCGGTGCTGTTCGCGAAGAAGGCCCAGAGCCTGAACCTGTCAGGAGACGTCTATACGACGAAGGTTCAGAGCTACACCCACGGGAGAGTGTACGATGTGATCGTTTCCAAGCGGTTCATCGGACCGGAGGACCATGTGCTGATCATCGACGATTTCCTGGCCAACGGCTGCGCGCTGAAGGGGCTGATCGAGCTGGTGCAGAGCGCGGGCGCGACTGTGGAGGGCATCGGCATCTGCATCGAGAAAGGTTTCCAGCCGGGCGGAAAGATGATCCGGGATATGGGGATCCAACTGGAGTCCCTGGCAATTGTCGAGAGCATGGATCCGGCGACGGGGGAGATCGTGTTCAGGGAGCAGCAGAACGCCTGATCCTTTTGGAATTGGGGGTGTTATTTCATGGAACTGTATTTTCCGAAACTGTACCGTTATGACAGGACGCGGGAGCACTGCTTTGTCGCGGTGCCTTTTGCCGCCGGAGCGCTGCGGAGCGCGGACAGCGTGAAGGTGTTCCAGAGGGAGAAACAGATGCCGGTCCAGACGAAGGTCACGTCCCGTTACCGGGACGGCAGCATCCGTTATCTGTTCGTTCGTTTTCTGGCGGATCTGCCGGGGAACCAAAAGGCGGTGCTCAGGCTGGAGACCGGAGCGGAGCAGGGTGCGGATCCGGCGGCCCAGGCAGCGGAGGATTCTCGTTATGAGGGACTGACGCTGGAACGGACGGACTGCGGCTTTGTGGTGAACGGCGGCCTGCGTTTCGGCGTATCTGACGGGGCTGTGTCGCTGTTTGACTGGCTGGAGGACGGCAATACGAGATATGAAGCGGATCAGTTTGCCGGGCCGTTTCTGGAGGATGGGGACGGCGGCCGCTATACGATCCGGCTTGGCAAATGGCGCGCCGCGGAAGAAGGTCCGCTTGTGGCGGTCCTGCGCTGCATGGGCGCGTGCGCCGGTCCAAGGCATGTGACCTTTGAAGTGAAGCTGACGGCATACGCGGAGAAACCGTGGGTGGAGATCGCTTACCGGCTCATCAATTCCACGGATCAGCCCCTTGCGCTTTCTGAACTGAAATTCTCGGTGCTGGCGAATGACGGCGATTGCGGATGTGCCCGGCCGGATGAGAAAACCGGCGTGAGAGCGGACCTGCGAAGTTCGGACGGACAGGCTGCCTCTGAATTTATGGAGGAAGAATGTACTGCAGAAACAGACGGGCCGGGAACCGGGAGACAGGCGGCGGCCGGAGAGATCTTCCGCACAAAGGGAACGCTGGAGCTGTCCGAAATCGAAAGCCATATAAAAGGCGTGCGGACCTGCGCCGCCAGTTCCAATTACAAGACGGATTTCCTGATCGGCAGCAATGCGGCGCCGGTGGAAAAGTCTGTCGACGCGGAATATTTACTGAAAGAAAATAACGAGCATATGGCGGAAGTGTTGTACGGCACCTTTTTCGCGGACCGTACCGGGCTAGACGGCGGCATGTGCGCCACGGTTTTCCAGGCCCAGCAGAATTATCCCAAGGCGGTCCGGGCCGATGAGGCGGGCGTCCATATTTTCCTGGTGCCCAAGGGCGGCACGCAGGTGGTCATGCAGTCCGGCATGTCCCGGGAACAGCGGTTTTTGCTGCATTTCCACGGACCGGAATGCGGGCTTTTGGAGCTGGACGACCGGAGCCTGATCTATCAGATGCCGGACAGGCCGTCCATTCC
>CANREE010000064.1 GCA_947629545.1 uncultured Lachnospiraceae bacterium
GAGGCGAAGGAGAACGTGAAGATCCTGGATTCCGCAGTCAGGGATCTGGAGCTCATCACCGGCCAGAAGGCCATCATTACCAAGGCGAAGAAGTCTGTCGCCAACTTCAAAATCAGGGAAGGCATGCCCATCGGCTGCAAGGTAACCCTTCGCGGCGAGAAGATGTATGAGTTTGCTGACCGTTTGATTAACCTGGCGCTTCCGCGGGTCAGAGACTTCCGCGGCGTCAACCCCAACGCGTTTGACGGCAGAGGCAACTATGCGCTGGGCATCAAGGAGCAGCTGATCTTTCCGGAAATTGAGTACGATAAGGTTGACAAGGTAAGGGGTATGGATATCATTTTCGTTACCACAGCGAAGACCGATGAGGAAGCCCGAGAGCTTCTGACCTTATTCAATATGCCGTTTCAGAAATAATTAGGAGGAAAATCCAATGGCAAAAACTTCTATGAAGATTAGACAGCAGCGTCCGGCGAAGTTTTCTACCCGCGAGTACACTCGCTGCCGTATCTGCGGCCGTCCGCATGCATATCTGAGAAAATACGGCGTGTGCCGCATCTGCTTCCGTGAACTGGCATACAAGGGCCAGATCCCGGGCGTTAAGAAAGCTAGTTGGTAAGGAGGAATAGATCATGAACATGAGCGATCCGATTGCAGATATGCTTACAAGAATCCGTAACGCAAATACTGCGAAACATGATACGGTGGACGTCCCCTCTTCCAGAATGAAGCTGGCGATTGCCGACATCCTGCTGAAGGAAGGATACATCCGCAAATATGACCTGATAGATGAAGGTTCCTTTAAGACCATCCGCATTACGTTAAAGTACGGTGCAGACAAGAACGAGAAGATCATTTCCGGCATTAAGAGGATTTCCAAGCCCAGCCTGCGTGTGTACGCGGTAAGTGAAGAATTGCCGAAGGTTCTGGGCGGACTTGGTATCGCTATCATTTCCACCAACAAGGGCGTCCTGACCGACAAGGAAGCGCGCGCTCAGGGTGTTGGCGGAGAGGTTCTGGCGTTTGTGTGGTAAAACCATCGTTCGGGGAGCTTAGCGAGCCCGAGCCGAAGGCGACAGGCGAGGTTAGCGGGCCGAACATATTAGCTGGCGACAAGTGTCGCCATCAATCTGAAAACAGAAAAGACTCCGCGTCTTTTCCGAAAATTTAAGGAGGAGCAGGCATGTCACGTATAGGAAGAATGCCCATCGCGATCCCGGCAGGCGTCACTGTCACGATCGCAGAAAATAATGAAGTGACTGTAAAAGGCCCTAAAGGAACTCTTACAAGAGTACTTCCGGCCGAGATGACCATTGAAGAGAAGGATGGCCATGTTGTTGTGAGCAGACCTAACGATCTGAAAAAGATGAAATCCCTTCATGGTCTGACGAGAACCCTGATCAATAATATGGTCATTGGTGTTACCAATGGCTATGAGAAGGTTCTGGAAATCAACGGCGTTGGTTACAGGGCTGCCAAGCAGGGCAATAAGCTGACCCTCACCCTGGGTTATTCCCATCCGGTCGATATGGTCGATCCGGATGGCATCGAGACTGTGCTTGACGGACAGAACAAGATCACCGTTAAAGGCATCGACAAAGAGAAGGTTGGCCAGTACGCCGCCGAGATCCGAGACAAGAGAAGACCTGAGCCGTACAAGGGCAAGGGAATCAAGTATGCCGATGAAGTGATCAGACGCAAAGTTGGCAAGACCGGTAAGAAATAGTTAAGGAGGGTGTAAAGATGGTTAGCAAGAAGTCAAGAAGCGAAGTTCGCGTGAAAAAACACACCAGATTACGTAACCGTATTGCCGGTACTGCTGAGAGACCGCGTCTGGCAGTGTTCAGAAGTAATAAGCATATGTACGCGCAGGTCATTGACGATAATGCGGGCCGCACGCTGGCAGCCGCTTCCACAATGGAGAAGGCCGCAAAAGAAGAATTGGAATATACGGATAATACCGAAGCTGCGGCGTATGTGGGCACTTTGATTGCCAAGAGAGCCCTGGAGAAAGGTATCGAAGAGGTTGTCTTTGACAGAGGCGGTTTCATATATCATGGAAAGATTCAGGCACTGGCTGACGCAGCCCGCGAAGCCGGTCTGAAATTCTAAAGGAGGAGAATACGGCATGAAGCGTACAATGATTGACCCGACTCAGTTGGAATTAAATGACAAGGTTGTGGGAATTAAGCGTGTGTCCAAGACCGTTAAGGGCGGACGTACCATGAGATTCTCCGCTTTAGTAGTAGTTGGCGACGGCAACGGCCATGTGGGCGCCGGCCTGGGCAAGGCAGGCGAGGTCCCGGAGGCGATCCGCAAGGGCAAAGAAGCAGCCATGAAGAATCTGGTGGAGATTCCCATGGATGAGAACAAGAGTATCCCCCACGACTTTATCGGCAAGTTCGGCAGCGCCTCCGTTCTGATGAAGAGAGCTCCCGAAGGTACCGGTATCATCGCCGGCGGCACAGCCCGCGCGGTCGTGGAACTGGCAGGAATCAAGAACGTCCGTATCAAGTCCCTGGGTTCCGACAACAAGACTAATGTTGTCCTGGCTACCCTGCAGGGCCTGTGCGCGATGAAGACTCCGGAAGAGGTCGCAAGGCTTCGCGGCAAGTCTGTCGAAGAGATCGTAGGCTAAGGAGGATGAAGAAATGGCTGAGAAATTAAAAGTGACTTTGGTCAAATCCCCGATCGGCGCCATCCCCAAGCAGAGAGCGACCGTAGAAGCTCTGGGATTAAGGAAGATGCACAAGACCGTGGAACTGCCGGACAACGAAGCCGTAAGAGGCATGATCTGGCATGTGAGACATCTGGTCAAAGTGGAAGAAGTATAATACAGAGACAAGGAGGTGCAAGATATGGAATTATCAAACTTACGGCCTGCCGAGGGCTCCACGCACAGCAATAATTTCAGAAGAGGCCGCGGACACGGTTCGGGCAACGGCAAGACGGCCGGCAAGGGCCATAAGGGCCAGAAGGCCCGTTCCGGCGCACCGAGACCGGGTTTTGAAGGCGGACAGATGCCTTTGTACCGCCGCCTTCCGAAGAGAGGCTTCACCAACCGCAATACCAAGGAGATCGTCGGAATCAACGTCAGCGTCCTGGATCGTTTCGAGGACGGAGCGGTTGTCACCGTAGATACGCTGGTCGAGACCCGCATCGTGAAGAACCCCAGGGACGGCGTCAAGATTCTTGGCAATGGAGAACTGACCAAGAAACTTACCGTAAAGGCCAATGCCTTCAGTGAAGGCGCAAAAGCAAAGATCGAGGCTGCCGGTGGAACCTGCGAGGTGATTTAATATGTGGAAAACATTCCGAGATGCGTTTCGTATAAAAGAAATCCGAAATAAAATACTTTACACGTTTGTGATGCTGGTAGTGATCCGTTTCGGATCCCAGCTGCCGGTACCGGGGGTAAACACAAGTTATTTTGCGGACTTTTTTGCTAGTCAGACGACAGACGCTTTTGGATTTTTCAATGCAATGACCGGTGGCTCGTTCTCCAACATGTCCATCCTGGCATTAAGCATTACCCCGTATATCACATCATCCATCATCATGCAGCTGATGACCATCGCCATCCCGAAGCTGGAAGAGATGCAGAGGGAAGGCGAGGACGGCCGCAAGAAGATCGCGGAGTACACCCGCTATTTGACCGTTGGTCTGGCGCTTTTAGAGTCCGGCGGTATGGCCATCGGATTCGGCGGCCAGGGACTTCTGGTCAATTATAACGCGGGCAGCGTGATCGTGGCGATCGCGGCTATGACCGCGGGCAGCGCGTTCCTCATGTGGATCGGCGAGCGGATCACGGAGAACGGCGTGGGCAACGGTATTTCCGTCGTCCTGCTCTTCAACATCATCTCCAGTCTGCCGGATGACATCAACACGCTGTACACACGGTTCCTGTCCGGCAAGAACGTGCCGGTGGCGATCGTGACAGTGATCATCATCCTGGCTCTGATCGTGGCGATGGTAGTGTTCGTCATCATCCTTCAGGATGCCGTCCGGAGAATTCCGGTGCAGTATTCCCAGAAGATGCAGGGCAGAAGGATGGTCGGAGGACGTTCCTCCAACATCCCGCTGAAGGTCAACACAGCCGGCGTTATCCCGGTGATCTTCGCATCGTCCATCATGTCCCTGCCGGTGGTGATTTCACAGTTCTTCAATGTGAACTATAACAGCATCGGCGGCAGGATCCTGCAGACCCTGAATTCCAATATGTGGTTCAGGCCGGATCAGCCGGTGTATTCCATCGGCCTGGTCATTTATCTGGTGCTGATTGTGGTGTTTGCGTATTTCTATACGTCCATCACCTTCAATCCGCTGGAAGTTGCTAATAATATCAAGAAGCAGGGCGGCTTTATCCCGGGCATCCGTCCTGGCAAACCGACCAGCGAATACCTGAACGGAATTCTGAACTACATCGTGTTCATCGGTGCGATCGGCCTGATCATTGTCTGTATCATTCCGATCATCGTGTCGGGACTGTTCAACATCAGCCGGCTGTCCTTCGCGGGCACATCGCTGATCATTATCGTTGGTGTTGTTTTGGAAACGCTGAATGCGATCGAGTCGCAGATGCTGGTTCGCAATTATCGCGGCTTCTTAAACGACTAGGCGAAGATTTGCACGGCGCATTATACAGAATGAGAAGGAAGGCTCAGGCTGCCTTTCTTCTCATTACGTCTCATGATATCAGTAACGCTATGTTTTAAACCGGGCAGTCCCGCGGGGCGGGATGCCGCAGCGATATCAAGGTGAAGGAGGACGACCGTATGAAGATCATCATGTTAGGCGCTCCCGGGGCAGGAAAAGGGACGCAGGCGAAGAAGATTGCCGAGAAGTATGGCATTCCGCACATTTCCACGGGGGATATTTTCCGTGCGAACATTAAGGGCGGTACAGAGCTGGGAATGAAGGCCAAGACCTTTATGGATCAGGGCAAACTGGTTCCCGATGAAATTACGATCGGCATGTTGATGGATCGCATCAAGGCGGATGACTGCGCGAAGGGCTATGTTCTGGACGGATTTCCGAGAACCATTCCGCAGGCGGAAAGTCTGACGGCGGCTCTGTCGGCACGGGGAGAAGCGATTGATTATGCGATTAATGTCGATGTCCCCGATGAGAATATCATCACCCGCATGGGCGGCCGGCGCGCCTGCCTGAGCTGCGGTGCAACCTACCATGTGCAGTTCAATCCGCCAAAGGCGGAAGGCGTCTGCGATGTCTGCGGCAGTGCTCTGGTGCTCCGCGACGATGACAAGCCTGAAACCGTGAAGAACCGTCTGTCTGTCTATCATGAACAGACCCAGCCACTGATCGATTATTATCAGAAGGCCGGCGTTCTGAAGGAAGTGGACGGCACACAGGAGCTGAACAGGGTCTTTGCCGATATTGTGGAGATTCTGGGGGCATAACAGATGGCAGTTACCGTCAAGTCGGCGCATGAGATTGAATTGATGCGTCAGGCCGGAAGGATCCTGGCGAAGACGCATGAGGAGCTTGAAAAGGCGGTCAGACCGGGGGTATCTACCTGGGAGATCGACCGTCTGGGCGAAGAGATCATTCGCAGCTACCATTGCATTCCTTCTTTTAAGAACTACAATGGGTACCCCGCTTCCATCTGTGTGTCAGTAAACGGCGAGGTGGTCCATGGGATTCCCAGCAAAAAGAGAATCCTCAGGGAAGGCGATATTGTCAGTCTGGATGCCGGCGTCATTTACAAGGGTTACCATTCCGATGCGGCCCGGACCCACGCCGTCGGCCCGATCAGTCCGGAGGCGGAGAAACTGATAGCGGTTACGCGGGAATGTTTCTTCGAAGGGATTAAATATGCAAAAGTTGGCAATCATTTGAATGATATCTCCTCGCATATCCAGGCTTACGCAGAGAAATTCGGCTACGGCGTTGTCCGGGATCTGGTTGGTCATGGGATCGGCAGCCATCTGCATGAAGACCCTGAGGTGCCGAACTTTGCAAGAAGGATGCGCGGCATACGGCTGCGCGCGGGCATGACACTGGCGGTGGAACCGATGATCAATGCGGGGAAGCCGGACGTGGACTGGCTGGACGATGGCTGGACCGTGGTGACGCGGGACGGCTCCCTGTCCGCCCATTATGAGAACACGATTCTGATCTGTGAGAACGGCCCGGAGATTCTGTCGCTGTCGTCAGAGGGGCTTTAAGAGCAACTAAGTGTCAGCCTCAAGGGAGGAGAAAACCGTATGTCTAAGGCGGACGTAATTGAGATCGAGGGAGTTGTTGTTGAGAAACTTCCTAATGCCATGTTTCAGGTGAAGCTGGAGAACGGGCACCAGGTGCTGGCTCACATCAGCGGCAAGCTTCGGATGAACTACATCAAGATCCTGCCGGGAGACCGTGTCACTCTGGAGATGTCTCCGTACGACCTGACGAAAGGCCGAATCATCTGGAGGGATAAGTAAGCCCGGCGAAACTGCCGGGCGAAGCCCGAAAAAATGAAAAAAATGCTTGCTTTCCCGAAAACAAAGTGCTATACTATTATGGCGACTTTGTTGAAGTAGTGGGTGAAGTATGCTCTGCACCCGAACAGGGGAGAAAGGAGAATTGCTGTGAAAGTCAGATCCTCAGTAAAACCGATCTGCGAGAAATGCAAGGTCATTAAGCGTAAGGGCAGTATCCGGATTATCTGTGAGAACCCGAAGCACAAACAGAGACAAGGTTAATTTTTTTAAATAATACAGGAGGTGTAATAGGCACATGGCTCGTATTTCAGGTGTTGATTTGCCAAGGGAAAAACGTGTAGAGATCGGTCTGACCTATATCTACGGCATCGGACGCACGAGTTCCAACCGCATCCTTAAGGAAGCCGGCGTGAACCCGGATACCCGTGTCAAAGATCTGACAGACGATGAAGTGCGTAAGATTTCCGCCGTGATCGCTGATACCCAGGTGGTAGAAGGCGACCTGCGCAGAGAAGTCGCGATGAATATCAAGCGTCTTCAGGAAATCGGCTGCTACCGCGGTATCCGCCATAGAAGAAGCCTTCCGGTTCGCGGTCAGAATACCAAGAACAACGCGAGAACCCGCAAGGGACCGAAGAAGACTGTGGCGAACAAGAAGAAGTAAGCGCTCAGCGCGGCAAACTATTACGTAGAATCACGTTACATGTTTTAAAAACAGGAAACAGCGATTCGAGCAATCAGGAAGAAAGTAGGTTAGTTTAAAATGGCTAAAAAAGTGTCCACTGCGAAGAAAGTGACAAAAAAGCGTGTCAAGAAAAACGTTGAACGCGGACAGGCACATATCCAGGCATCTTTCAACAACACGATCGTGACGTTGACGGATACCCAGGGCAATGCGTTGTCATGGGCAAGTGCCGGTGGTCTGGGATTTAGAGGTTCAAGGAAATCTACTCCCTATGCAGCTCAGATGGCAGCAGAAACCGCTGCGAAGGCAGCGATCGTACATGGCCTGAAATCCGTTGATGTTATGGTCAAGGGCCCGGGCTCAGGACGTGAGGCGGCTATCCGCGCACTGTCCGCGTGCGGCATCGAAGTAACAAGTATCAAGGACGTAACCGCAGTTCCGCATAACGGCTGCCGTCCGCCCAAGCGTAGAAGAGTCTGATAGGAGGTACGAAAAGTGGCAGTAGATAGAGTTCCTGTTCTTAAAAGATGCAGATCCCTTGGTTTGGAGCCCAGCTATTTAGGAATAGACAAGAAATCAAACAGAGAATTAAAGAGAGCCAACCGTAAGATGAGTGAGTACGGCATGCAGCTTCGCGAGAAGCAGAAAGCCAAATTCATTTACGGCGTGCTGGAGAAACCTTTCCGCAATTACTATGCGAAGGCGGAGCGTATGGAAGGTCAGGCAGGCGAGAACCTGATGATCCTTCTGGAGAGAAGACTGGACAGCGTGATTTTCCGCATGGGTTTTGCCCGTACCAGAAGAGAGGCCCGTCAGATTGTCGACCATAAGCAGCTTCTTGTCAACGGCAAGAGCGTGAACATTCCGTCCTATTTAGTGAAGGCCGGTGATGTGATCGAGGTCAAGGAAAAGTGCAAGTCTTCTCAGAGATATAAGGATATCCAGGAGGTTACCGGCGGACGCCTGATTCCCGCATGGCTGGATGTGGACTCCGAGAATCTGCGCGGCACAGTAAGCGCACTGCCGACCAGAGAGGAGATTGACGTTCCGGTTAACGAGATGCTGATCGTCGAGTTGTACTCGAAATAATCCGTGAGCATACCCAAAAAGGAGGGGCTAGAGTGTTCGAGTTTGAGAAACCTAATATCGAGATAGCAGAGATTTCTGATGACAGGAAATACGGAAGGTTCGTAGTAGAACCGCTCGAAAGAGGCTACGGCACCACACTTGGCAATTCTCTCAGGAGAATCATGCTTTCATCCTTGCCGGGTGCTGCGGTTAGTCAGGTGAAGATCGACGGCGTTCTTCATGAGTTCAGTTCCATCCCCGGCGTTAAGGAGGATGTGACCGAGATCATCATGAACGTGAAGAGTCTGTCCATCAAGAACAGCAGCGAGAGCAACGAAGTTAAGACAGCATATATTGAGTTCGAAGGGGAAGGTACCATTACCGGAGCTGATATTCAGGCGGATCAGGATATTGAGATCATCAATCCGGATCAGGAGATCGCGCATTTGAGCGGCGGCACTGACAGTAAGTTTTATATGGAACTTACGATCACAAAGGGCCGTGGTTATGTGAGCGCCGATCGAAATAAGAAGGATGATATGCCTATTGGCGCCATTGCCGTAGATTCTATTTATACTCCGGTAGAGCGTGTCAATATGACAGTAGAAGATACCCGTGTGGGTCAGCAGACCGATTATGACAAGCTGACGCTGGATGTCTGGACCAACGGTACGCTGGCACCTGACGAGGCGGTCAGTCTTGCGGCGAAAGTGCTCAGCGAGCATCTGAACCTTTTTATTGATCTGTCTGAAAATGCCAGAACCGCTGAGGTCATGGTGGAGAAAGAGGACAATGAGAAGGAGAAGGTTCTCGAGATGAACATTGATGAACTGGAACTTTCCGTCCGTTCTTACAACTGTCTGAAGCGCGCCGGAATCAATACCGTGGAAGAGCTTTGCAACCGTACTTCCGAGGACATGATGAAGGTTCGCAACCTTGGCAGAAAGTCTCTGGAAGAGGTTCTGTCCAAGTTAAAGGAGCTGGGACTTCAGCTGAATCCCGGCGATGAATGAATCCCATCCCCGTAAGTCCGACGCAGCAGGGGCAAGGATAGTGTTTTAGCAGGAAGATGCAGCGCAGGTAAGACCAAAGGGCACGGTGCTGCTCTCCAGAATTAATGGAGGAAGAAAGATATGGCAGGATATCGCAAACTGGGCAAAACGTCCAGCCAGAGAAAGGCGTTGCTTAGAAATCAGGTAACCGCTCTTCTGTATCATGGGAAGATCGTTACCACCGAGGCCAGAGCCAAGGAGATCCGTAAGATCGCCGAGGGTCTGATTGCCAAGGCCGTGAAGGAGAAGGATAACTTCGAGACCGTGAAGGTAACCGCCAAGGTTCCGCGTAAGGATAAGGACGGCAAGCGGGTCAAGGAAGTTAAGGACGGCAAGAAAGTGACCGTTTACGACGAGGTGGAGAAGGAGATTAAGAAGGATCTGCCCTCCCGGCTGCATGCCAGAAGGCAGATACTGAAGGTTCTCTATCCTGTGACAGAGGTTCCCGCAACTCCCGCAGGCCGCAAGAGAAACACGAAAGAAGCTGATATTGTCGCAAAGCTCTTCGACGAGGTCGCTCCCAAGTACGTGAACCGCAACGGCGGTTATACCAGAATCGTCAAGATTGGCCAGCGTAAAGGCGACGGCGCGATGATGGTTCTGATCGAACTGGTGTAAATATAATCAGGATTACAGAAAACTGCTGCAGGAACATTGCGGCAGTTTTTCATTTTCATGCAGGCAAGGCGCCAGTGACATTCTGTTCATATTCGCGGCAGCTGGATTTGTCTGCCGCTTTAGGAAAATGGTATGAAAAAGAAAGAATATCTTAAGTTGACGGTATAGAAAGTGCCGACTATAATAATAAATAGAGATGTTACCAGATTCTTACCCTGGGAGGGATTCATATGAGAGGACGGAATTACAGAAGAATCGCGGCTATACTTCTGATGTGCCTGATGACGCTTAGTGTGTGCGGTACCGCTTCGGCCAAAACTATCGCAATCACCGGAGCGACGATACGGGTAGGATTGGCGATCGAACCGGGAGATACATTGCCGGACATAGAAGTGATTAATACTTCCACAGATGTTCAGGAAGGGAGAGCCGCCTATGTCGCCGCAAAGTCGGATAAGTACGAAATTGAAAGTGCTGAGTGGGTGACTTCTGAAGACCGTTATGTTACAGTCGGAGATATGCCGAAGATGAGGATTTATCTGAATCCCGGAATCGCGTCCTCGGGGAATGAATATGCTTTCCGGGGTTCCTACGGTTCCAGCAGCATTACGGTCAAGGGAGGTACCTTTGTCAGCGCCCGCAGGGAGAGCGATGGCGTATTGGCGGTTGTCGTTTCCGTTCCGGTCAAGGGGACTTACGCGGCTCCGGCGAATGCCCAGTGGCGTTACAACGGTCTGGGACGTGCCGAGTGGAATACGGAGTTGGACAGATATGATGATTATATCGGTGCGGTAACTTCCGGCTATTATGATGTGTGCCTGTACCGCGGTAATGCGGTGGTGCATAAGTTGGAGAACTATCATGGGACGTCCTATAATTTCTATCCATATATGACCAGAAGGGGAACCTATTACTTTAAAGTTCGCACGGTGCCCCATACGGCGCAGCAGAAGCAGTATGGTAAGAGCAGCGCGTGGACAGAATCTGACGAGATATACATCGATGAGGATCATGTTTCTGATGGAAGCGGACAGGTGGATGCGAATGGTATAGAGACCGGAACAACGCAGGTGGGATGGATTCGCTCCGGCAGCGATTGGTATTTCCGGTTTCCGACCGGACAGTATCAGACGAACGGATGGCTGCAGCTGAACGGGATCTGGTATCTGTTTGACGGCAATGGTCGGATGTTGACCGGATGGCAGCAGTGGAAGGGTGCCTGGTATTATATGCAGCCCAATGGGACGATGCAGACCGGCTGGATCAAGGCAGGCGATAAATGGTACTATCTGAACACTGCAGCAGACGGTGTGGAAGGCGCGATGCGAACAGGCTGGCTGACGCAGGGTGGTAAAGTTTATTTTCTGAACAGCAGCGGTGCTATGGCAGAAGGCTGGATGGCGTTCAATAATAAGTATTATTATTTCTATCCGGGCTATGGCTATATGGCAACGAATACGACGATCGATACGTATTTCCGTGTAGGGGCCGATGGGGCGTGGATTCCGTAAGCCTGCGAAAGTGGGGCGATATTTTGAAGGCGGCATGTGCGGGGAAAGCCGCAGACGGCGATGAGGACCAAAGATGGTTGACAGACCTTAAGGGGTGCAGTGAACAGGCTGCGCCCCTTTTTGTCATGCTAATATACGGAAAGTGCGCAGATGGCACGCTTTCTGCATTTATAGGTTGACGAACGAAGAGATTTCAACTAAAATTGAAAAAATGTGAGTGATATGGAGGAATGATGGGGATTATTAAGGCTGACCGGTTGGTATTTGATTATATTCGCCGGGATGAGGAAGAGAATATTGAGGAAGTAGATCGAGCGATCGACGATTTAAGCGTAGATGTGGAGAAAGGCAGTTTTGTAGCGATTCTGGGACATAACGGCTCTGGCAAATCGACGTTGGCGAAGCATATGAATGCGATCCTGATACCGACGGAAGGGACAGTCTGGGTTTCAGGTATGAATACGGCTGACGAGGATCGGGTCTGGGAAATCCGCAAGCGGGCCGGGATGGTATTTCAGAATCCGGATAACCAGATCATTGGTAATATCGTGGAGGAGGATGTGGGTTTTGGCCCGGAGAATATCGGCGTACCCACAGACGACATCTGGAAGCGGGTGGATGAGAGTCTTGAGGCGGTGGGCATGACCGCCTATCGCTACAAATCGCCGAATAAATTGTCGGGCGGACAGAAACAGCGTGTGGCTATTGCAGGAGTAATGGCGATGCGTCCGGAGTGCATTGTTTTAGATGAGCCGACGGCAATGCTGGATCCCAACGGGCGGAAGGAAGTGATCCGCACGGTGCGCGAACTGAACCAAAAGGAAGGAATCACGGTGCTTCTGATCACCCATTATATGGAAGAAGTGATTCATGCAGATCGTGTGATCGTGATGGATGAAGGGAAGATTGTGATGGATGGGACGCCGCGAGAGATCTTTTCGCGGGTGGATGAACTGAAATCATATCGTTTGGATGTGCCGCAAGTGACGGAACTGGCGTATGAGCTGAGAAAGGCCGGGGCGGATATACCGGCAGGGATCCTGTCGCTGGAGGAGTTTGTGGAGAGTTTTATGAAAACGCTGTCCGAAGGAAGAAGTGGGGAGGACAGGACGCCGACAGCTTGAGCTTACAATGATGAGTACAGTCTGGCTGTGTATAGCAAACGGTCGGTCTGGCAAAGGAGAAATGGAAATATGGCAATTAAGGTGGAAAACCTGACATTTGTATATAATCCTGGGACGGCCATGGAACAAAAGGCGATAAACGACGTCAGCTTTGAGATCCCGGACGGTCAGTTTGTGGGTCTGATTGGCCACACAGGTTCCGGAAAATCTACGCTGATTCAGCATTTAAATGGTCTGGTGAAGCCGACCGGGGGAAAGATTTATTATAACGGTGAAGATATTTACGCGGAAGGCTACAGCCTGAGGCAGCTGCGCAGCAAGGTGGGACTGGTGTTCCAGTACCCGGAGCATCAGCTGTTCGAAGTAGATGTGTTTTCAGATGTATGTTATGGTCCGCGCAATTTGGGACTTTCAGAGACGGAGATCAGGAACCGTGCAGAAGATGCGCTGCGGCTGGTGGGTATGAAAGAGAAATACTGGGACCAGTCGCCGTTTGAACTGTCGGGTGGACAGAAACGGCGGGTGGCGATCGCCGGCGTGCTGGCGATGAATCCGGAAGTATTGATTCTGGATGAACCGACGGCAGGGCTGGATCCGAAGGGCCGGGATGAAATTCTGGATCAGATCGAGGCGCTTCATGAGGCGCGCGGCATGACGATCATTCTGGTGTCTCACAGTATGGAGGATATGGCACGTTACGCAGATCGGCTGCTGGTGATGAACCATGGGGAGAAGGCATTTGATGGGACACCGAAAGAGATTTTCAGGCATTATCAGGAGCTGGAGCAGATGGGACTGGCGGCGCCTCAGGTGACATATGTCATTCATGCACTGCGGGAACGCGGGGTGAAGGTCGACGAAGACATAACCACAGTGGAGGAGGCCAGAAAATCGCTTCTGAAGGTGCTGGGCCTTGGGGAAGGATCAATATGCTGAGGGAAATTACGATTGGACAATATTATCCGGTAGATTCGGTGCTGCACCGTATGGATCCCCGGACAAAGCTGTTTGGTACAATGGTTTATATCGTGTCGCTGTTTCTGGCGGACAATGTGTGGGGCTATGCCGTTGCCGCGCTTTTTCTGGCAGTAGTAATCCGGCTGTCACGTGTGCCGGTTGCTTTTATGGTACGGGGGCTGAAGGCAATCCTGTTTCTGCTGCTGATCAGTGTCAGTTTTAATTTGTTTTTGACTGATGGAGAGGAATTGTTTCGGATCTGGGTGCTGCGGGTGACCCGGGAAGGCGTTCGGATGGCCGGCTTTATGGCTGTACGGTTAATCTTTCTGGTAATGGGTTCATCAGTAATGACGCTGACGACCACGCCGAATCAGCTGACGGACGGTCTGGAGAAAAGTTTGGGATTTCTGAAGAAGGTAAAGGTACCGGTTCACGAGATGGCGATGATCATGTCGATCGCGCTGCGCTTTATTCCGATCCTTGTGGAGGAAACGGATAAGATCATGAAGGCGCAAATGGCGAGGGGAGCGGATTTCGAGAGCGGTGGATTGGTTCAAAAGGCGAAAAGTATGGTACCGCTTCTGGTACCGCTGTTCATCTCGGCATTCCGCCGGGCGACGGATCTGGCGATGGCGATGGAAGCGCGATGCTATCACGGCGGCGACGGAAGAACGAAAATGAAGCCTCTTCGGTATGCCGGGCGTGATCATGCGGCGTATGCGGTGTACGCGGCCTATCTGGGCGTCATTGTATTGACAAAGGCTGTGTATTAGGTTGGATGTGCGGAAGGATGCGCGTATAGATGAAAAGGAGAAATTGTCTGTGGAAAATGCGCGGCAAGTGTCGTAAAAACAGGGACGGGGGGAGCAAATGTGAGACGGATCAAGCTGGTTCTGGCATATGACGGGACAAATTACAGCGGCTGGCAGTTCCAGAAGAATGCGTTGACGATCGAAGAGGTGCTGAACCAGTCGCTTTCTAAGCTGTTGGGAGAGAAAATTGCAGTGATTGGGGCCAGTCGTACGGATGCGGGCGTACATGCTCTGGAGAATGTGGCGGTATTTGACACATCCAACCCGATGGCGGCTGATAAGATTTGTCTGGCGTTAAACCAGCGGCTGCCGGAAGATATTCGGGCGTTAAGCTCTGAGGAAACAGCTGCAGACTGGCATCCCAGAAAGCAGAACTGTACGAAGACCTACGAATATCGGATTCTGAACCGAAAGATCAATATGCCGACAGAGCGGCTGTATTCCTATTTCTGCTATTTTCCATTGGATGTGGAAAAGATGAAAAAGGGTGCGGCCTGTCTTATTGGGGAACATGATTTCAAAAGTTTCTGTGCGCCCAGGGGTCAGGCAGAGGAGACAGTCAGGACGGTTTATGATCTGGATATCAGCCGGAAAGGCGATATGATTACGCTGCGGATCAGCGGCAGCGGTTTTCTCTACAATATGGTGCGCATTATTGCCGGGACGCTGCTTCGGGTGGGTGTCGGTATGTATCCGCCGGAGTATGTGCAGGAGATCCTGGACGCCCGTGACAGGCGCAGAGCAGGACCGACGGCGCCTGCAAAGGGGCTGACACTGGTTCGTATGGAGTATGAAACGGAGCTGAGAGAGCGTATCATCGGGGAGAATAAGGACTGGGCTTATGAACTTGATCAGCGGGAAATCAGGACGGCAGGAAGGGCCTATCTGATCATCCGTCGATGCGCGGCGCGTGACTTTGACCGACTGCTGCTGCGCGTGACGCATCAGGCCGTGCGCAATGGTGCGAGGGAGGTGTTCGCATGTGATCTGGAAGGTTGTGCGGACATTGGAGGAGGGCCGGTTGAGCCGGCTGCCGGAGAGCCGAAGAGAACTGATGTCGGCCGTACGCGTATCGACCCGAATCGTTCATATGGACATTATAGATTTCAGCCGGTGGAATCCCCACAGAGAGGACCCGAAGGGGAAGCGGATAAGAATCCGCCAGACTGCGAATGGTATCGGACAACAAACCAGGGATATCCGCGCGGCGGGGAAGATTTGAGGACGGAAAGCACTTTTTTTCTGGAAAAAATGGGTTGACACGCCCGGAAACGTGTTATATAATGTGTAAATATGACGTTAGACGGAAATGCTTTTGCCAAAGCCCCGGAAGAAGCATTTTGCGTATAGATGTTTGTAGAGTCAGGTAACATTGGTGTTATTACAGGAGGTCAACCGATGAAGAGTTTTATGGCTAGTCCGGCGACCATCGAGCGGAAATGGTACGTCGTCGATGCGACCGGATATACATTAGGACGTCTGGCAGCGGAGGTTGCCAAGGTGCTGCGCGGCAAGAACAAGCCCATTTACACACCGTTCATGGACTGCGGCGACTATGTGATCATTGTTAACGCCGCGAAGGTGAAGGTCACCGGCCGCAAGCTGGATCAGAAGATTTATTATCATCATTCCGAATATGTAGGCGGTATGAGAGAGACCACTCTGCGCGAGATGATGGCGAAGAAGCCGGAGCGCGTAGTTGAACTGGCGGTCAAGGGTATGCTTCCCAAGGGATCCTTAGGAGCTGACATGTACAGAAAGCTGCATGTATACGCGGGTCCGGAGCACGAGCACGCGGCGCAGCAGCCGGAAGTACTGGAATTCAAGTTTTAAGGTCTGAAAGGAGGAGAATAGCATGGCCGATACAAGATATTACGGAACAGGCAGAAGGAAGAAATCCATCGCAAGAGTATATTTGATGCCGGGTACCGGCAAGATCACGATCAATAAAAGAGACATCGACGAGTATCTGGGTCTTGAGACCCTGAAGTTGCTCGTTCGCCAGCCTCTGGTAGCCACGGACAACGTCGATAAGTTCGACGTCATGGTCAACGTCCGCGGCGGCGGTTTCACCGGTCAGGCCGGCGCGATCCGTCATGGCATCTCCCGCGCTCTGCTCCAGGCAGACCCCGAGTACCGTCCGGTTCTCAAGCAGGCCGGATACCTTACCAGAGATCCGAGAATGAAAGAGCGTAAGAAGTACGGCCTCAAAGCCGCACGTCGCGCTCCGCAGTTCAGCAAGCGTTAATCGAGAGCTGCAAAATGCGAAAAAAGCCCGGAAATACGCCATTTTCCGGGCTTTTCTTGTGCCCAAAATTCTGAAACGGCTGTCCAAATTTGGCGTGATTTGAACCGTTTTCTATGGGTTTATAGGGGCTAAAATTGGGGCTAACCGCCCTTTTTTGACCCCTTATGGGTTTAATCCGGGGCTAACTTTTGCCTCGGATTTCATATTTTTCATACGGATTTCCGCTCCGCTGAAATGAATTTCAAGTGCATATCGAAGGATTACATAGGCGTGTATCTGCCCTCGTTTGTGGGGCTGGGTACACGCCTTTTTTCATTTCCATCTGCGACAGAACAGGAGGTAGAAAGATGCACAACGAGATTCAGGTATTCACCAATGAAAAGTTCGGCAGTGTCCGGACAACCGTCATTGACGGTAAGCCGTGGTTCGTGGGCAGGGATGTGGCGGAGGCCCTCGGCTATGAAAGTCCCAGAAGCGCCGTTTCAAAAAAGGTTGATGCGGAGGATAGAGGTGTTGCCGAAATGGAAACACCTTCGGGCAGACAGCAGATGACGATCATCAACGAGAGCGGCCTGTATTCCCTCATCCTCTCCAGCAAGCTCCCTACGGCGAAGCAGTTCAAGCACTGGATTACGCATGATGTTATTCCCGCTATCCGGCAGCATGGAGCCTATTTCACTGATGCCGCCCTGCTGCGGCTCCTTTCCGACCCGACGCAGGCTCATATGCTGGTCATGGAGTATGTGCAGGAGGCTCTGGAAAATGAGCGGCTCACGGCAGAACTCCAGGCGGCGCTTCCCAAAGCGATGTACTACGATACTTTCGTGAATCCGATGGAATGTACCAACATCCGTGCAACGGCGAAGGAGTTGGGCATCCCGGAAAAGCGGTTCACCAGGTATCTGCTGCGCCACCGCTATCTGTACCGCGCTCCGTCCGGGATTCTGATGCCCTATGCGCTCTATTATAATAAGGGCTTCTTCATCGTCCGGGATTTCCACAAACGCAACAGCGCGGAATGTGGCCAGTACACCCTGTTTACTGCCACCGGCAAGGAACACTTCATGGATAAGGTGCCTGAGATTCTGCGTGAGACGTCCTGATTCTGTGCCGCAGATGGATTTCAAACATCATTTCAGGAAAGCGAGGAAAAACAAATGAGTGATGCGACAAGAGAACCGGCAATGCAGGGCGGCCAAAAGCTGGACATCAGTGTCAAGGTCTATCCTGTGCAGGACGGCAAGAACCTGTTGGCAAACGCCTCCGTGACGATTGGCGGGTGCTTTGCCATCCGGGGTGTGCGTGTGATGAACAGCGAGAAGGGCGCGTTCGTGTCCATGCCCCAGCGAAAAACTGCGGAGGGCGAGTACAAAGACATCTGCTTCCCCACGACTGCGGAGATGCGCAAGACGCTGAACAGTGCCGTTCTGGGTGAGTACCAGCGCACGATGGCTAAATCCGAGGATCGCGGTTCGGTATTGGATGCCGTCAAGCAGAAAGCAGCCGAGGTCAAACCTCCCGTGCCGGGCAATACGAGAGCTGCGGACAGAGGAGGGCGTTAATTGGCAGATGATAAGACCTCAAAAAATCCGGAACAGGTGCAGGGCATTCCCAT
>CANREE010000065.1 GCA_947629545.1 uncultured Lachnospiraceae bacterium
GAGGAGTATTTCCGCTGCAAAAAGCAGATGTTCCGGTTTGAGGATTTCCGGGTGAGGAAGCTGGTTTCCATCAACGCCTTGAATTTTTACATCACCCTGTGCATGGCGTTTCTTGCCCACATGTCCATGAAGCCGGAAACAAATGCCCTGAAAGTCACTATCCTGCAGAAAGCAGCCGCTATCAAAGAGAAAGTCCATTTCTGGTATTACCGGCTGGCAAAAGGCATCAGTGGCATACTATCGTATGCAAAAGAAGGCGTCAGACTCTGGTACCGGACGAAGCGGCCTGCATACCGTCAGCTCCGCCTTCGGCTGGTCATATAAATATAGGGAAAAGAATATGCCCTCCCTGGTCCGGTTCCAACGGGGCCTGTTTAGGTGCGTCTGCTCATGGAACCGTCCTTCTAACTCTTCCCAAAAATCGGCGGAGCGGCACTTTGGACAGGTTCAACCGCTTTTCTGGTGCAGTTTGCGGAAACTCAAGTGGATTTTGGACGGGATCGGGTGCATATTTTTTCCTTTATCGGGCAGTCTATTGCTGATAGAAGATATCAGGAGGAAATCATATATGTGGGGAATTCTGATCGCGCTTCTTTCTGGCGCGCTGATGAGCATACAGGGAGTTTTCAATACGCAGGTGACGGAGCAGACCAGCATCTGGGTTTCGGCGGGCTGGGTACAGCTGACGGCTTTTCTGACATGCATTATTTTGTGGATGTTTACGGGACGGCAGCAGGTGAGCGGTCTTATGCAGGTACAGCCCTGGTATATGTTGACCGGCGGTGTCATCGGCGCATTTATCACTTATACGGTGATCAAAAGCGTAGCCAGTCTGGGACCTGCCCGGTCGGCGCTTCTGATCGTGGTGGCGCAGATCATTGTGGCTTATCTGATCGAGGTGTTCGGTCTGTTCGGCATGGAGAAGGCCGGCTTTGCATGGAAGAAAGTCATCGGGGCGCTGGTGGCGATCGCGGGGATCGTGATTTTCCGATGCTAGTCCGGATACGGTCGGAGGCGTCGTTTTTCTGAACAGCAATTGGGGTTAAGAATAACTTAAGATAAAACTGCTTGTATTTGCGGTCTGTTTTCGCTAGAATAATAGTTGGACGGAAGATGATGCTCCTTATTTTGATAAAGGAGGAGTATCATGAAGAAAGGTTCGGTGAAATGGATCGTAACTGTCATATGCGTGTTGGCTGCAGGCGTATGTTACAGCTGCGGTGGTATGGCCGGAGGCGGAAGCGCGTCCGGGGATTCAACATTGGTGTTCGCAGGGGACGGTGCGGCTGACGCATCGGAAGATTCGACGGATTCGGGGCAATCGGACGGTCTGGCGGTATCGGAGGAACAGACGGCGGAATTTTCCCCGGAAGCGGCGGAAGTTTGTTATGTTCATGTCTGCGGAGAGGTTGTATGTCCCGGCGTCTATGAACTCCCGGCAGGCAGCCGGATATATGAGGCGCTGGAACTGGCCGGGGGATTTACGGAGGAAGCGGCAGTATCCTATCTGAATCTGGCGCAGGAGATCGCTGATGGTATGCAGATCATGGTGCCGTCGGAGGCAGAAGCGGTATGCATGCCGGCAGAGGTATCCGGCGCAGCGGGAATACAGACCGGAAACGGCAAGGTGAACATCAATACCGCCGATAAAGCGCAGCTTATGACCTTGAAGGGTATTGGCGAGGCCAGAGCTGCGGATATCATTTCCTATCGCGATTTGAATGGCCCTTTTAAATCCGTAGAGGATATCATGAAGGTTCCCGGTATTAAGAATGCGGCATTTGAGAAGATCAAAGACGATATAACCGTATAAAGCTAAGAGGTGTAAGATGGCGAAGGTTCTGGTTGTGGACGATGAGAAACTGATTGTAAAAGGAATCCGCTTCAGTCTGGAACAGGACGGTATGGAAGTGGACTGCGCATATGATGGTGAGGAAGCGGTCAGTATGGCCAGGGAGAAGGAGTACGATGTCATTCTTCTGGATGTGATGCTTCCGAAAGCAGACGGCTATGAAGTATGTCAGGCGATCCGGGAATTCTCTGAAACGCCGATTATCATGCTTACCGCTAAGGGCGGAGATATGGACAAGATTCTGGGACTGGAATATGGCGCGGATGATTACGTGACGAAGCCGTTTAATATTCTGGAGGTGAAAGCCCGTATTAAGGCCATTCTGCGTCGCAGTTCCAGAAGCGGCCGCAGGCAGAAGGAGCCGGAACGCCGTGTGGTCACGGCGGGGACGCTGAGTCTGGATCGGGACAGCCGCCGCGTATTTGTGGGAGAGAAAGAGATCAACCTGACGGCGAAAGAGTTCGATCTGTTGGAGCTTTTGGTCTGCAATCCGAACAAGGTCTACAGCCGGGAGTCGCTTCTGGGTTATGTCTGGGGTAATAAAGCGCTGGATTCCGGCGACGTGCGTACCGTGGATGTTCATGTAAGGCGTCTGCGTGAGAAGATCGAGCCAAGTCCGAGCGCGCCGCAGTTTGTACATACGAAGTGGGGCGTTGGATATTATTTCCGCGCGCAGAGTTAAGAAAAGAAGATGACCGCTCCGACAGGCCGGAATCTGTCTGCCGGGGCGGTTTAATCTGTAGTGATGATGTCCGTAAAAGGAGAAACGCATGTGAAGATAACGGTTATAGCTGTCGGAAAGATCAAAGAGAAGTATCTCGAGGACGCCATCGGAGAATACGCGAAACGATTGAACCGTTACTGTAAGCTGGAGATCATTCAGGTGGCGGACGAGAAGACGCCGGAGGAAGCCGGTCCGGCACAGAAGCAGCGGATCAAGGCCAGGGAGGGCGAGCGGATTCTGGCTCATAGGAAGGCAGGCGCTTACGTGATAGCGCTGGCGATACAGGGGCAGATGATAAGCTCAGAGGAGCTGGCTGCGCGGATTGAAAGGCTCGGCGTGGAAGGCCGAAGTCATATCATCTTCATCATTGGCGGCTCTTTGGGGCTTTCTGATGAAGTGCTTGCGCAGGCGGACTGGCTGCTCAGCTTTTCTCCCATGACGTTTCCTCATCAGCTGATGCGGGTGATCCTGCTGGAGCAGATTTACAGAAGTTATCAGATCCTGTCAGGAACGCCGTATCACAAGTAGCGGTTCATGATCACACCAGATAATTAAAGGGGTAACGGAAATATGGCAGCAGGATATCGGATCGGGATCATTTCAGACACGCATGGACTTCTTCGTCCGGATGTGGAGAAACTGCTGAAAGGCTGCGATGCGATTCTTCATGGTGGAGATATCAGCCAACAGGAGATTCTGGACCGGCTGGGGCAGATCGCGCCGGTTTATGCGGTGCGCGGGAATAATGACAAAGAATGGGCGCAGCCGCTCCCGGAGACGCTGACGGTCACGCTGGGCGGACTGACATTTTTCATGATTCATAACCGGAAAATGATTCCGCAGGATGTGGACGGTGCCGATGTGGTGGTTTACGGGCATACGCATCGGTATGAAGAGCAGTGCGAGGGCGGACGGCTGTATCTGAATCCGGGAAGCTGCGGTCCGAGACGGTTTGTCCAGCCGGTCACGCTGGCGGTGATGGAGATCGGAGCGGACGGAAGCTGCCGGACGGAACGCGTGGATCTGGCGCATAAGGGAGGGATCCTGGGGCGGCGTGTGACGGCCGTAAGAAGCGCGGCCTCTGCCGGCGGTATGTGGACGGCGGCCGATATGGAAGAGGCGGGCAGCGCTTTGGAAGACGACGCGATGAAGATCCCCGCCAACATTCAGGATCTGATCCCTCTGGTCATAAAGGATATGAAGCGCGGCCGGCCGGTCGCGGAGATTGCGCGGCGGACCGGCCTGAGCTATGAACTGACGGAACAGATCTGCCGACTCTACGTGACCCATCCCGGCGTGGATCTGGATGGAATCCTGCGTCGAATGGGAATCTGACCGATAAAAATCAGTTGGCAGAGAAAAATGATTGTGGTAGTATATGTGTATCGGCGGCACCGCGCAGGCGGCAGCGCAAATAGCGCGGGAGTCTGCCGGGAGGCGCGCGGTGCGCACGCGAAACGCGAACATGCGGTAAGGAGGTAAGATACATGAGCGCGAAGGTTTATTTTTCAAGGACGATCACCCCGGAGAAGGTACTGGAGATGTACCGGCTTCTTGGCAGGGAGCTTCCGGGCAAGGTCGCCATCAAGGTGCATTCCGGAGAGAAGGGCAATCAGAATTTCCTGCGGCCCGATTTCTGGAAGCCGGTGGTGGAGGCCGTGGGCGGAACGATCGTGGAGTGCAACACGGCTTACGAGGGTTCCCGGGACACGACGGCGAGGCATCTGAAGACCCTGAAAGAACACGGCTGGAACGATTATTTTGACGTGGATCTGATGGACGCGGAAGGGCCGGATATGGTGCTCGATATCCCGGGCGGCAGAAGGATACAGAAGAACTATGTCGGCAAGGATCTGGCAAAATACGATTCCATGCTGGTGCTGTCCCATTTTAAGGGACATCCGATGGGAGGTTTCGGCGGTGCGTTAAAGCAGCTGTCCATCGGCGTGGCGTCCTCTTACGGCAAGGCATGGATTCACGGCGCTGGCGATCCGGATCAGATCTGGACTGCCGACCATGACGCATTTCTGGAGTCCATGGCGGACGCCGCATCCAGCGTGGTGAAGTATTTCGGCGATCACATGGCATATGTGAACGTGATGAAGAATCTGTCCGTGGACTGCGACTGCTGCGATGTGGCCGAGGATCCCTGCATGAAGGATATCGGGATCCTGGTGAGTCTCGACCCGGTGGCTATCGACCAGGCGTGCCTGGATCTGGTCTACGCGGCGAAGGACGATCCGGGGCAGGCCCATCTTCTGGAGCGCATTGAGAGCCGCAACGGCGTTCATACGATTGAGGCAGCGGCGGCGCTGGGGATCGGCAGCCGGGAGTACGAGCTGGTGGAAGTGGAATAGGCGGTCGTTTCCTGCGGCGCAGGACAGAGGAGTAACGATCATGTACAGGATTCTGATCATAGAAGACGACCGGGGCATCGCCGGGGCGATTGCCCGGCAGGCGGCCCGGTGGGGGCTTGAGGCGAAATGCGCCGGGGATTTTGCAAATGTAATGGCAGAATTCGCGGCGTATGATCCGCAGCTCGTGCTTCTGGATATCTCCCTGCCGTTCTACAACGGTTATTACTGGTGTGAGAGGATCCGCGCCGTTTCGAAGGTGCCGGTCATTTTTATTTCGTCTGCGTCGGACAATATGAATATCGTGATGGCCATGAATATGGGCGGCGATGATTTTATTGCCAAGCCTTTTGATCAGGCAGTGCTGATGGCGAAGATTCAGGCGCTGCTTCGGCGGACTTACGATTTCGGCGGCAGCGCCCCGATACTGGAACATCGGGGCGCTGTGTTAAATACCGGGGATCAGACGCTGTATTATCAGGGGCAGAAGGTGGAACTGTCAAGAAATGAATACCGGATTTTGCTGTCTTTGATGGAGGAGAGGGGAAAGGTGGTCAGTCGCGAGAAACTGATGGAGCGGCTTTGGCAGACCGACAGCTTTGTGGATGAGAACACGCTGACTGTGAATGTAAACCGTCTCAGGAAGAAGCTGGACGCCGCGGAACTTACGGACTTCATCGGGACGAAATTCGGCGTGGGGTATATTGTGGGATGACAGACAATGGATAACGGATATCAGTCGGCTATTTCTTATGAAAATGATCATTCTCAGCTTACAGAGACCGCTAAGGCCGCGGGCGGGACCTCTTCTTTGCGGCGCCGGATTTCGGAATCTGTAAGATTTTATATGCAGTATCTGCGGTACCATTACCGCGGCATCATTCTCTACGCGGTTTTCTGCGTGATCTTCGCGGCTGTTTTCGCCCTTTATCATTTGCCGTCGGGAGCGGCGCTTTATCCGGCGGTGCTTTGCGGTGCGCTGGGACTTGCGGTTTTCTGGTTTGACAGCAGGCGTGTTTACGGCAGACACCTGCAGCTCAGTCGGCTGCAGTCGTCGCTTGAGACGCTTACGGAGGCAATCCGGGCGCAGGAAATATCCGGCGGTCAGACTTACCGGCGGGCGGACGGTACGCCGGAGACGGGGCCGTTCCCGGCCGCGGATAATCATGCCGAGGCGGATTACCGGGAGCTTCTCGGTCTGCTGGCGGAAGAACTGAGCCAGCAGACGGCGCTTCTGAACCGGCGCTATGACGATATGATCGACTACTATACGGTCTGGGTTCACCAGATCAAAACGCCGATCGCGTCCATTCGCCTGAACATGCAGAACGAGGACAGCGATTTCGCCCGTCTGGTCGGCGAGGAGCTGCAGCGCATCGAACAGTACGTGGAAATGGTCATGGCTTTTCTGCGTCTGGATTCCGATTCCACGGATTATGTCTTCCGCTCCTGCGATCTGGACGAAATCGTCCGCCAGGCTGTCCGGAAGTTCGCACCTCAGTTCATACGCCGTAACCTGCGGCTCACCTATAAGCCTGCCGGCGTCTCTGTCGTTACCGATGAAAAATGGCTCTGCTTCGTCATGGAACAGATTCTTTCCAATTCCCTGAAATACACGAGAACCGGCGGGATCGAGATCTTTTTGGAAGCCCCGAAGACCCTGTGCGTGCGAGACAGTGGAATCGGAATCGCCCCGGAGGATTTGCCCAGAATATTTGAAAAAGGTTACACGGGTTACAACGGCCGCACCGACAAGAAGGCCAGCGGTCTCGGCCTTTATCTCTGCCGCCGGATCTGCGAGAATCTGGGCCATTCCATTTCCGCAGAGTCGGAACCCGGGAAAGGAACCACGATTTTTATTGATCTGTCGCAGAAGAACGTCCGGCCGGAGTAGGTGTGTGTGTAATCTTACAATACTGTAAGTCTATCCGGTCAAACTGTAAGCCGGTTCTATGGAGATTCGTTTTTATCAATCCTATAATGTGTCATGTACAGTCCGGCTGCGCGTTTGCCGCCGCTTCCGGGACATGTGCGGGCATCAAATTCCCCTTTTCCGTACCGGCCCTCGCGTCCGGGCAAGCGGACCAGCCGGGAGGGCGTGCCTGCCGGGCTGTACGAAAGTTCGGGCCGGGCATGCGAACGGCCGGCGCCCGGGCTGTCAAATTCACATGACAGGAGGAATCATTTTCAATGACGATCTTACAGGTAACGAATCTGAAGAAAATCTACACGCCCCGCTTCGGCGGCTCCAAGGTGGAAGCCCTGAAAAATGTGAGCTTCTCCGTAGAGCAGGGGGAATATGTGGCCGTCATGGGCGAGTCCGGCTCCGGCAAGACGACGCTTCTTAATATCCTGGCGGCTCTGGTGCGGCCCACCGCCGGTATGGTGGTTCTGGACGGTCAGGATCTGGCGAAGCTTAAGGAGTCCCAGGTGGCGACCTTCCGACGGGACAATCTGGGCTTCGTTTTCCAGGAATTCAATCTTCTGGACACCTTTTCCATTGAGGACAATATCTATCTTCCGCTGGTGCTTGCCGGAAAATCCCATGAGGAGATGGAGGCACGCTTAAAGCCCATCGCCGCACAGCTCGGCATCGACGGGCTCCTGAAGAAATATCCTTACGAGGTATCCGGCGGCCAGAAGCAGCGGGCCGCTGTCGCCAGGGCGCTGATTCCGGGGCCGAAACTGATCCTGGCCGACGAGCCGACCGGGGCCCTGGACTCCCGTTCTACCGACGAGCTTCTGGCCCTGTTCGGACAGATCAACGAATCCGGCCAGACCATCGTCATGGTTACCCATTCGGTCAAGGCCGCCAGCCACGCGGGGCGGGTGCTGTTTATCAAGGATGGTGAAGTATTTCACCAGATCTATCGCGGCGGCGCCACCGAGAGCCAGATGTATGAGAAGATCTCCGATACGCTGATTATGCTGCAGACGGGTGGTGATCGCCGATGAAGCTCCATTTGTACCGAAGGCTGGCCGCCGAGGGCATCCGTAAGAACCGCAGGCTCTATCTGCCCTACATGATGGCCGGCAGCGTCATGGTGATGATTCATTATCTGCTGCATTTTCTGGAAAGTTCGCCCATTTTCAAGGAAGTGCGGGGCGGAGATTTCGCGCAGCTGTTCATGGGACTTGGCGGCATCGTGATCCGTTTTTTCGCACTGCTGTTTCTTTTCTACACGAATTCTTTCCTGATCCGCCAGCGGAGCCGGGAATTCGGTCTCTACAATGTGCTTGGCATGGATAAGAGGAACCTGACCCGCATCATGATCTGGGAAAGCGTGATTTCCACGGCCATTTCCATAGGAGGCGGGCTGCTTTTCGGCATCCTTTTCTCGAAGCTGGCGGAGCTGGGCTTCTTCTATATCCTGGAACTGGACGCCGGCTACGCGATGACCGTGAGCGTCCGGTCTCTGGCCCTGACCCTGCGTTTTTTTCTGGAGATCTATCTGTTTCTGCTGATCTGCACGATATGGAGGGTCTGGCGGCTGAATCCGCTGGAACTTCTGCAGAGCACGCAGGTCGGGGAGAAGCCGCCGAAAGCGCAGCGCCTGACGGCCCTGTTCGGACTTCTGCTTCTGGGAAGCGCTTATTATCTGGCGGTTACGATCAAGGAACCGCTGCAGGCGATCCTGGTCTTCGTGGGGGCGGTGCTGATGGTGATCGCGGCAACCTATATCCTGTTTATCACCGGCTCGGTTACATTCTGCAGGCTGCTGCAGAAGAACAAGCGGTACTATTATAAGCCGAACCATTTCGTGTCGGTGTCGTCCATGGTCTACCGGATGAAGAGAAATGGAGCCGGACTGGCGTCTATCTGCATCTTAAGCACCATGATTCTGGTTATGCTGTCCTGTACGGTGGCGCTCTATGTGGGAGATGAGACGACAATACAGAGCCGGTTTCCGCGGCATATCAATATGGATGTGGAACTGAACGGAAGCGAGGGGCTTAAGCGGGAGTTTACGGACCAGCTGGAGGACGCGATGACGGTGAATGCGGGGGCTGCTTATCCGGCAGGGACGGAGGCTGCGGCTCCGGTCCGACAGAACATCCGGACCTACCGTAAGGTGGAAACCTATGGTCTTCCTTTGGACGGCGGATATTCGATCGATATGGACCGCTGGGTCATGGGCGCCGCAGATCCGACGGGCCGGGTGATCCAGTTTTTCTCGCTGGAGGATTTCAACGAGCTGATGGGAACGGACGCGGAACTGGCGGACGACGAGTGCCTGATCTATTGCTATGGAGAGAAATACGGCCGGGATACCTTTGCGATCGCAGAGGGCGGGAGCTGGCGTGTGAAAGCGGAGCTGGACAATTTCTTCGAGAGCGGGTTCCGTTCCGAGCTGAGCGCCCTGTCCCTGATGGATGTGGTGGTGAAGGATCTTGACGCCGCTGTCGGCGCTTTCTGTGACCAGCCGGGCCGAAACGGTCAGCCCTGGGCGTATCCGGAGTGGATCTGTGAATACGACATCGAAGGCGGAAACGACGAGAAGACGGCCCGGGCCGAGGCGTCACGGGCCGGGGATACGATCGAACAGATCCGTCTGGCAACCGGCGCGAAGATCCGGGGTGTGGACATCAATATGCGTGTCGTGGAGCGGCGGTACAGCCTGATGATGGACGGCGGGCTGCTGTTTCTGGGTCTGCTTCTAAGCATTGTGTTCGTCATCGCGTCGGTGCTGATCATTTACTATAAGCAGATTTCCGAGGGCTTCGAGGATCAGGCTCGCTTCGGCATCATGCAGAGCGTGGGCATGACGAAGCGGGAGATTCGAAAGAGCATCAATTCCCAGATCCTGACGGTGTTCTTCCTGCCGCTCGTCTTCGCCGGAGTCCACCTCATGTTTGCGTTTCCGCTGCTGTGGCAGCTTCTGCGCCTCTTCGGCTCGGTGGACCTGCCGCTCTTTGTGCGGATGGCCCAGCTGTGTTTTCTGGTGTACGGCGTGTGCTACGCTGCGGTGTATAAGCTGACGGCGGGAGTGTATTACGGAATTGTGAGCGGGGCGAAGGAGTGAGAGTTTTTGTTATAAGCCTACCTGGACGGTCAAGTACAAGGTAGGCTTATTTTCTCTTGTTGGTCCTATCTATGCAGACAGGCAATGCGATCAGGAAAGTCTAAATTCAGATGACATCCCGGCAGTTCTGCTATATAATGAAGGCAGATTACGGAAAAGGAGAACTCTGCCATGTACGAACTGATTCCGGTGACCGATCGGTCATTTTATATCCAGTGTCCCGCGCGCATCGGCGTCGTCAGGCTTTCGGATACTGACGTCTGCCTGATTGACAGCGGCAGCGACAAGGACGCCGGCCGCAAGGTGCGGCAGATCCTGGACAGGAACGGGTGGCGACTGACGGCCATTTACTGCACCCACTCCCATGCCGACCATATCGGCGGCTGCAGATATCTGCAGGCGCAGACCGGCTGTAAGGTCTATGCGCCGGGGATCGAGCTGGATTTCACCAGGCATCCGGTGCTGGAGCCGTCGCTTCTGTACGGCGGCTATCCGTTTCAGGAGCTGCGCAATAAATTTCTGATGGCGGCGGAGAGCTGCGCGGAGGAGCTGACGCGGGAGACGCTGCCGGGCTGCGCCGGCGGAGCAGGAGGACAGCAGGCGGCCGGATCCGGGCGCTGCTTGGAGATCATCCCGCTTCCCGGACACGCGTTCGATATGGTGGGATTCCGCACGGCTGACGACGTGGTGTATCTGGCTGACTGCCTCTCCAGCCGGGAGACCCTGGACAAATATAAGATCGGCTATCTCTATGACGTCGGCGCTTATCTTGAGACGCTGGAAACGGTGAAGACCATGACGGCCAGGATGTTTGTGCCCGCCCACGCAGAAGCGGCGGAGGATATCGCGCCGCTGGCGCAGTACAATATCGACCGGACCCTGGAGGTGGCGGAGAAGATCGCGGAGATCTGCGCTGTGCCGCTCTGCTTTGAGGCTGTCCTGAAGTGGCTTTTTGACAGTTACGGTCTGGTCATGAATTATCAGCAGTATGTGCTGGTTGGCAGCACGGTGCGGTCTTATCTGGCGTGGCTTAAGGATACCGGACGCGTTGCGGCCCGGATTGAAGAGAATCAGCTCCTGTGGGAGAAGGTTTCCTGAGAGGCCTGTTTTCGCCATTCTAATCTTGCCCTGGAGGTCCGGCTGTGGTACATTTAGGATAGAATCAACGGGACGCCGCGCTGTCCGGGCGGCGGCCTTCTGAAGGAGCCTCATTTTATGATATTCGAGATGGAGATCAATGGAATCAAAAGCAGGGTGCGGTTCAGCGAAGAGAACATTTCCGGGCTTTTTCTGCCGCTGCTTGGGTGCCTTACGCGGCTCAGGGAGCAGAAAGGCAGGAGGATCCTGGCTTTTCTGGCGGCTCCGCCGGGGGCGGGCAAGAGTACACTGCTGAGTTTCCTGAAGGAGCTGTCGGAACAGACGGAAGGCTGCGCGCCGCTCACCGCGATCGGGATGGACGGATTTCACCGGTATCAGGACTATCTCCTGACACATACGACCATCCGCGGCGGAGAGGAGATCCCGATGGTGAAAGTAAAGGGAGCGCCGGAGACCTTCGACCTGGAGCGCCTTACGGAGAGGGTCCGCCGCGTAGCGGCGGGGGAGGAGTGCGGCTGGCCGGAATATGACCGCCTGCTTCACAACCCGCGGGAGGACGCGGTCAGGATCACAGGAGATCTGATCCTGCTGGAAGGCAACTACCTTCTTCTGAACCGGCCGGGATGGAAGAAACTGAGGGCTTATGCGGATTACACCATCCGGCTGGAGGCGGACGAAGCGTTTCTGCGGCAGCGCCTCATCGACCGCCGGATCCGGACCGGCGTGGATGCGGAGGAGGCGGCCCGGTTCGTGGATTACAGCGATATGGCGAATGTGCGGATCTGCCTGCGGGAATCTGCGGCGGCGGATCGGGTGTGGCGTGTGGACACGGACGGGTTTACGGATGTTGTGTAAGTTATCTCCGTAAAAAGCGCAGCAGTTCTTTTGTGACGAGGAAACGCTGCGCCCGCAGGGAACGCAGAAGAAAAGTGAATGGTTAAGAAATGATATGAAAGGAAAGGAGCACGGAAAATGGACAAACGGTTTCGCATCGGTATCATAGGCGCGGGCGCGATCAGCGGCCGCTATATCGGAACGATTCAGAAGAAATTCCCGTCGATGGAGGTGGTCTCGGTCTGCGCCGCCCATCGGGAGCGTGCGGAGAAGAAAGCCCGGGAGTACGGGATTGCGGCCGGTACCCTGGAGGAAATGCTGGCGGATCCGTCCATAGACATGGTTCTGAATCTGACGCCGGTGGGGGCTCATTACGAGATCGTGAAAAAGGCCCTTCTTGCCGGGAAACATGTCTATACGGAGAAAACCATGACCGACGATCCGAAGACGGCGGGAGAGCTTGCGGCGCTTGCGAAGGAGAAGGGGCTGTATCTGGGCTGCGCGCCGGATACATTTCTGGGAGCCGCCGTGCAGACGGCGAGGAAGGCGATCGACGGCGGCGCGGTCGGTGAGGTCACGTCCTTCGGGATTGCGGCGAACCGCAGCAATGACCTGCTTCTGAGTCTGTTCGCGTTTCTGCGGGAACCGGGAGCCGGCGTCTGCTATGATTACGCGGTGTATTACATAACTGCCCTTGTCAGTCTTCTTGGCCCCGTGGATCAGGTGGCCGCCGTCGTGCGCGCCCCGTATCCGACCCATGTCAATATCCTGCCCCAGAGCCCGGATTTCGGGAAGGTGATGGATACGCCCAATGAGAGCCAGGTGTCCGCGGTCCTGCGGATGAAGAGCGGGGTCGCCGGGACATTTATGGTGAATTCGGACAGCGTGCGGGCGGATCAGGCGTTTTTCGCGATCTACGGGACGAAAGGGATCTTGTACCTGACGGATCCGAACCAGTTCGGCGGCGACGTGATGCTTCTGCGGGAGCCGGCGGATCTTCAGAAGCCGCTGATCCGTGAAAAGCTTGAGCCGGTGAACCCGTACTTCGAGGAAAGCCGGGGGCTTGGCGCCGCGGATCTGGCGGAGGCGGTCCGGACGGGGCGCAGGATCAGAGCGGACGCGGAGATGGCCGTCCATGTGCTGGACGTGCTTCATGCGATGCTTGTGAGCGGAGAGACAGGAAGCTTTGTCACTGTGGAATCACACTGTGGGCGGCCTGAGCCGCTGACCGGGGGCGTGGAGGAAAATGGAACTGACCGCTGAGCAGGCTGCAGAGGAGAACGGCTCCGGCTGTTGAACGGCGCCGTAGAGGAACCGTCGTGAACGGCGCCCGGACACCGGGTGATTTCATAAAAACTCAGATCATTCACGAAAGGAGCTAACGTATGCAGGAGTATCTGAAAACCATCGACGAGGTCATCGCGAATGGCCGCTATAAGGATACCTGGGAGTCGCTTCAGCAGTATCATGTCCCTCAGTGGTATGAGAAGACCAAGTTCGGCATCTTTATCCACTGGGGCATCTATTCGGTGCCGGCCTTCGGCAGCGAGTGGTATTCCCGCAACATGTATATTCAGGGCAGCCGCGAGTTCGAGCACCATGTGGCGACCTACGGTCCGCATAAGGATTTCGGCTACAAGGATTTCATCCCGATGTTCACGGCGGAGCATTTTGACGCGAAAGAGTGGATCGGTCTGTTTAAACGGGCCGGGGCCCAGTACGTGGTGCCGGTGGCCGAACATCACGACGGCTTCCAGATGTACGACAGCGCCATTTCCGACTGGAACGCGGTGAAAATGGGTCCGCACCGCAACGTCCTGGGCGAGCTTCACGACGCCTGCCGGGCGGCCGGGCTCTGCCCCGGCGCTTCCTCCCACCGGGTGGAACACTGGTTCTTCATGGGCCACGGCAGGGAGTTTGATTCCGACATCAAAGAGCCGCTTAAGCGCGGAGATTTCTACTGGCCTGCCATGAAGGAACCGGCGGATCATTTCGACCTGTATTCCGAGCCCAAGCCTACGGAGGAGTTTTTAAATGACTGGCTCTGCCGCTGCTGCGAACTGGTGGACCGTTACCGTCCGAAGATCATTTACTTCGACTGGTGGATCCAGCACAGCAGCGTGAAGCCCTATCTGAGAAAGTTTGCCGCCTATTACTACAACCGGGCCGAGGAATGGGGCGAGGAGGTAGTCATCAATTATAAGCATGACGCCTTTTCGTTCGGAACCGCCGTTATCGACGTGGAGCGGGGGCAGTTTGCCGACGCCAAACCCTACGTCTGGCAGACGGACACCTCGGTCGCCAACAATTCCTGGTGCTACACGGCGGGCAATGAATACAAGACGCCTCATCAGATCGTCCGCGACCTGGTGGATATCGTCAGCAAGAACGGCCGTCTGCTTCTGAATATCGGACCGAAGGCGGACGGAACGATCCCGGACGAGGACCGCCGTATCCTGGAAGAGATCGGAAGATGGATGGACGTTAACGGCGAGGCCATCCGCGGTTCCGGACTCTGGAGAACGTCCGCGGAAGGGCCCACGAAGATCGTGGAGGGCCAGTTCGCCGATTCAGCGGACAAAGGCTATACGTCGGAGGATATCCGGTTTACGGTGAACGGCGGCAATCTCTACGCGGTCTGCCTGAACATGAAGGATAAGGATACGGTACGCATCCGGTCGCTGGCTGAGTGCGACGCCTCCCACGCGCCGAATTTCCATGGGATCATCCGGTCGGTGGAGGTGCTCGGATACGATAAGGCGCCGCAGTGGACAAGAGATGAGAGCGGGCTTACGGTGAAGACGCGTATGATCGAAAGCGAGATGCCGGTGGTATTTAAGATAATGATCGATTAAGCGCGCGCGGCGGTTCCGAGAAGGTGCGGATCAGATACTCTTTCAGATACATGGATTGAAGGTGTTTGGTCAGGTCGGACAGGGGGATGGCGGAGAAGAGGCGGACGGGTACTTATACGGATGCGTGTTGCCGAACGCTGGACGGACTGCTGAAAAAGATTGCTATATGGTGGAAATTTGGGTGGCGGGAGATGTTCTATAGTGTTATTATTATGTCTGATAGCAGTTATGCACGACAGCAGGTGTATGCGGTAGCTGTTGGCTGCAGAGTCGCGTGAGGTTCGCGCGGAGACTCCGGCCCTTCTCAGGTTCGGGTTTTCTCGCGGGAAAATCCTAAGCTCACAGCAATTTGTTAAGGGCATCACGAAAAATGGACAACTCGCTTCGCTCAGACAAGTCCATTTTTCATGATAACACAAATTGCTGTTTGCTAAGGATTTTCAGCCGCCCGCAAAACTCACCTGAGAAGGGACGGAGTCTCCGCGCTGGGTTTTTCGGCAGTTGAGAAGGGCGTGGGTCTTCGTGCTGGGCTTTTCGGCAGCTGAGAAGGGCGAGAGTCTCCGCGCTGGGCTTTCTCTACGGTAAAGAATATGGTGGGATATCAACTCTGAGTGAGCGGGGCTGCGGAGGAAATGGGAATAGCGACTGAGTGGCCAACACTGCGCAAGAAATGAGAATGCGGACTGAGTGGGCAGAGCTGTGAATGTAAGAAAAGGAGATCGGTAAGTATGAAATTCCACAATGGTTGCTGGCTTATGAAGGAGGGCGTGTCGTGGTTTGGGCCGCAGCACGCGTATGAGACGCATATTGCGGAGAAGGAGGTGCGTCTGGTGGCGCCGACCTCGCGGATCCGGGGGAAGGGCGACACGTTAGGCGGGATCAATCTGACGCTGCGAATTACCTCGCCGGCGCCGGAGGTTCTGCGGGTGCAGACGTATCACCATAAGGGCGTACAGAAGAAAGCGCCGGAGTTCGATCTGCAGAATAACGCGGAGAAGGCGCTTAACGTATCTGAGGAGGGGAATCTCCTGACGGTTGGAAGCGGAAGCTTGCGTCTCGTTATTGACCGGGAGAACTGGTCTATGACGTTTTTGCGTTGCTATGAGCAGGAAAGACCGGCTGAGGCGGCTGCGTGCGTACAGGTCACGCGGACAGATGCCTGCGGCACGGCGGTTCCTCAGATGGAAGTCATCACGAAGGCGGGGCAGCGCGACCTGGGTTATGTGAAGACCAACTGGACTGGCATGGCCTACGATAAAGGCGGGGACGCCTGGATGTGCCAGCAGCTGGGGCTTTCGGTGGATGAGAATATCTACGGCATGGGCGAGCGGTTCACGCCGTTCGTGAAGAACGGCCAGTCGGTCTCCATCTGGAATGAGGACGGCGGCACCAGCACGGAGCAGGCGTACAAGAACATTCCTTTCTACCTGTCCAGCAAAGGCTACGGCGTATTTGTCAACCATCCGGAGAGGGTGGAATTTGAGGTGGCCACGGAGCAGGCCAGCAAGCTGGCGTTTGCGGTGGAAGGCGAGAGCCTGGATTACTATTTCTTCAACGGCCCGACGATGAAGGAAGTCCTTGAGAGGTACACGGATCTGACCGGCAAGCCGTCTCTGCCGCCGCAGTGGACCTTCGGATTGTGGCTGTCCACGTCGTTTACGACCAATTACGATGAGCAGACGGTGATGAGCTTCATCGACGGCATGCATGAGAGAGGGATCCCTCTGTCGGTGTTCCATTTCGACTGCTGCTGGATGAAGGAATTTCACTGGACCGATTTTCTGTGGGACAGCCGGGTCTTCCCGGATCCGAAGGGGATGATCGCCCGGATCAAGGAGAAAGGCGTGAAGATCTGCGTCTGGATCAATTCCTACGTGGGTCAGGAATCGGCCCTTTTCGACGAGGGCGCGGAGAAGGGGTATTTCCTCAAGCGGCCCAACGGCGACGTGTGGCAGTGGGATATGTGGCAGCCGGGACTGGCGATCATTGATTTCACCAATCCGGAGGCGTGCCGCTGGTATCAGGAGAAGCTTTCGGAGCTTCTGGACATGGGCGTGGACTGCTTCAAGACCGATTTCGGCGAGCGGATCCCGACGGACTGCGTCTACGATAACGGCGCGGATCCGGTGAAGATGCACAATTTCTATACATATCTGTACAATAAGACCGTGTTCGATCTGCTGGAGCGGAAGAAAGGCCACGGCGAGGCGGTGCTGTTCGCCCGTTCGGCGACGGCGGGCGGGCAGAAGTTCCCGGTTCATTGGGGCGGCGACTGCTGGTCGGATTACGAGTCCATGGCTGAGAGCCTGCGGGGCGGCCTGTCGTTGACCAGCAGCGGATTCGGATTCTGGAGCCATGATATCGGAGGCTTCGAGAATACGTCGACGCCGGATGTGTACAAGCGCTGGGCGGCTTTCGGCCTTCTGTCCTCCCACAGCCGGCTCCACGGCAGCGGCTCCTACCGGGTGCCGTGGCTGTATGACGAGGAGGCCGTGGATGTGGTGCGGTTCTTTACGGATCTGAAGCACAGCCTGGTGCCGTATCTGTACAGCAGCGCGGTGAACACGTCCCGGACCGGCGTGCCGATGATGCGCAGCATGGCGATGGAATTTACGGACGACCCCAACTGCCGGTATCTGGACAAGCAGTACATGCTGGGAGACAGCCTGCTGGTGGCGCCGATCTTCAACGATCAGGGGATCGCTCAGTACTATCTGCCCGCGGGGAAATGGACCAACTATCTGACTGGCGAGACCGCGGAAGGCGGGGTATGGCGGAAGGAGAAGCATGGTTACCTGTCGATCCCGCTGTGGGTGAAGGCGGGAAGCGTGATCCCGGTCGGAAAGCATTATGAGCGGGCGGAATATGAGTTCTCGGGAAATCTGGAATTTAAGGTGTACGGGCCGTTTGAGAATGTTGAATTTTGCGTTATGCAGAAGGGTATGGAAGCGGCGCGCTTAAAGCTCGCGCTGGAAAATGGAAGGCTTTCCGGCATCGTCACCGGGGCGAAGGGATGCACGGTTCGACTGGTGGGCGGTGAAATGTGCAGCGCGCTTGCGGCGGACGGCATTCCCGTGACTGACGGTATGACGGCGGCGGCTGACGGCGGCGATACCGTGCTGTACATTGAGAAGGATGAAGTGGTGTTCTGAGATTGCGGGATTGCGGTTATATGTCCTGCTGATCTTCCCTCCCGTCGGCTTTGTCCGGACGGTTCATCTGCCGGTATTTTGCCGGCGTCATCTGATAAATCTTTTTGAAGGAGGGTGTCGCAAAATCATCAAAAATAGATGATTGAGCGGCGCCTTCGCTCATGATAGTCAAAAAATCTGGAGATTT
>CANREE010000066.1 GCA_947629545.1 uncultured Lachnospiraceae bacterium
TCCGTTTTCTGTTTTTATGCAAAAAGATGGAGCTGTTGCTCCATAGGTGATTACTCATCTATTTTGCAACAGCCCCTGAATTTTTCACCACGTCACAATCTTGTCGACCAACGCCTGCTGCTCACCTGCCGTACGGCGTAGATAAATTCTTGTTGTTTCTATACTTTCATGTCCCATAAGATCAGCAAGAAGCGCAATATCATTGTATTTTTCCAGAAAATTTTTGAAGTCGTGATGTATGTAAGCATAGAGCCTTCCGTAGCTGATGAATTAAGCGCTTTTCCGGTATTGTGGCTAAATAGAGTGCCTAGCCTGCACCATTGCCAACCATCATTTATACAGTATTTAAGAAAATTTTGAAATACCCTTGACACGACACGCCGTTCATGTTATCATTTGATACAGTATTTAAAATATTTTTGAAATTCTATCCATCCCGAAGAAAGGACACGCACATGGCAGTCTCCGAGATCCTGGCGGCGCTGGCCGATGAGACCAGACGCACGATCCTCACCAAACTGAAAAAAGGCCCCATAAGCGCCGGTGATCTGGCGGAGTATCTGGGCGTGACGCCGCAGGCGCTGTCCTACCATCTGGCGAAGCTGAAAAAGGCGGATCTGATCTACGAGACCCGCCGGAAGAATTTTATCTACTATGAACTGAATCTGACCGTGCTGGACGAAGCGATCCTGTGGATCACGCAGCTGAGAGAGCCGAACGTCTCGTCCGAGGAAGCGCAGACTTCCGGCGGATGAATTACCAAGAAAGGAATCCCACTATGAAGGACAAAAAACTGCTTTATTTCATCCTGATGTTCCTCCCGCTCCTCATAACCGCCGTCGCCGTCGGCTTCCTGCCGGACCGGATTCCGGCCCATTACGGCTTCGATGGCCAGGCGGACCGCTGGGGCAGCAAGTACGAATCGTTTCTCTTCCCGGCGGTCACCATCGCCATGGGGCTGTTCATGCTGGCCATGGCGCGGATCGCCTCCCGCCAGGAGCCGAACGGCCGCAACAACGAGAAAGTCTGCATAACAGCCGGCATTGTGCTTCTGATCTGGTTCAATGTCATGAACTGCTGCACGCTGTACACGTCTTTTACACAGGCGGAGAATCTCAACGCGCTGTCGCTTGACATCAGCCAGATCGAATGCATTCTTCTCGGCATCCTCATGGTCGTGCTGGGCAACGTGATGCCGAAGCTGAAGCGGAACTCCGTCATCGGCCTGCGCACTCCCTGGAGCATGAAAAATGACGATGTCTGGAGGAAATGCCAGCGGTTCGGCGGTATCTCGTTCATCATCGCCGGTATCCTGTGCGTCGCGGCGGGCTTCGCGGTCCGCGGCGTCGGATGTCTCTTCTGGATGCTCGGAATCCTGCTCACGGACACCGCGGTCTGCGTGTATTATTCCTACCGGACGGCGCGGAAAGCATAACCGTCACAAAAGTCCACTGAATTTTACAGATTGTAACCGTATTTACCGGAACTGACCGCCTGACAGGCCGGACTGACCGGCTGGAAAGGAGCATCGCATATGCTCAGCAATGTAACTGACCCGTTCCCGAAAGACTGCCTGGGAAGCCATTGCTTCCGGATCCCCGCGATCCTTGTGACAAAAGAAAATGCGTTGCTCGCCGCGGCGGATGTGCGCTGGGCGCACGGTCAGGACACGGCCGGGAATCTGGAGACCGCCGTCGCCCGCTCGGAAGACGGCGGACGCACCTGGACCAGACAGATCGTCAACCACTATGACGACGTAGCGGACGGCTCCGAACGATGCATCTTCAGCGCCGCTTTCATCGACCCGATTCTCGCCTGCGACAGTCTCGGCACCATTTATCTGCTGACAGACATGTGCCCGGCGTTCGTGGGAACCTGGGCAGCAGACGGCATGGTCTGCGGACCGGCAAACGGCGGCAGACATGAAAACGGCCGTCTGGCCTTAAAGGATTCGGAAAGCTTTACCTGCGCGGAAACGCAGGAACTGAACGAGGACACCTACCCCTACTATATCGGGGAAGAAGAAAATGGCTTCAGCAGAGTGTTCCGCCTCAAAAATCACGAGCCCTACCGGGACTATCTGGTCGATCCGGAAGGCTATCTGTTCCGGCAGACGCAGACGGGCGCCGAAAAAATCATGATCCCGCAGCTCGACGGAAACGGCCGGCCCACGAACCGGCTGATCCACGCAAATATTTTCTATGCGGCGGCGCCGCTGAAAGCCTATCCCGCGTTCCATCTGGCCCTGCGCACCAGCACCGACGGCGGCCGCACCTGGAGCGGCCTGCGCTTTATCGACGGCCAGGTCGGCGGCCGCGGCTTTACCGGCACCTGCCCCGGAAGAGGCTACGCCTGCAGCGCAGACGGAAAAGAGCGCGTGCTGATCCCGATTTATGACAATCTTCTGGGCACCGAGTACGCCAGTGTGATCTATACGGAAGATCATGGGAAGACATGGAAAAGGAGTGAACGCGCTTCCAGAACCGGTCTGTGTGAGAACGGGGAACCCGTCAAATCCTCCGAATCGCAAATCATCGGCCTGCCGGACGGCACCCTGCGGATGTTTTCCCGGAACCAGATCGACGAGATCACCTATACGGACAGCGCTGACGGCGGCCTGACCTGGGGCGAATACCGCCGCGAACCGCAGTTAAAATACTGCGGCAACTGCATGGTCTCCTTCATCAACTACTCGAAGAAAATCGAAGGAAAGCCCGCTGTGATCGCGGCTTATCCCGGCGGCGACGGCACGCTCTTCCGCCGTGTGAACGGCGTAATCGCCGTCGGACTGATCGACGCCTCCGACAACACGATCGACTGGCAGTATCATTATCCGGTCAATGAAGGGCCGTATTGCTACAGCTGCCTGGCGGAACTGCCCGACGGCAATATTGCGCTGTATTATGAATATGAACCGTACGCGCTACATTTTGCTGTATATACGATTGAGGAATTGACTGCGGAAGGCGCGGCGGACCGCATGCGGAAGTAAAGCGTTAAAGTAAATTGTTACAACACATGAAAGGCCGAAAAACGGCAGTTGTTTACCGCCATTCTCCGGCCTTTCTGTTTTCATGCAGACAGAGGTCAGCGACGCTCTGTTCTCTTTTCAATACACTGGCGCGCGTTTCCTCACGCTTCTCTTTACAGAACGCACCTTTTCAGCGCATCTCCCGCTCAGTCCCCACACATATTGCATTCGACGGCACTGGCAGTCTCGGGATTCATCTTCGCAGGATTGTCAAACGCCGGATTCAGCGCGTAGAAATTGCGGCTGTCCAGATGGTCCTGTACGGTACGCAGCGCTTCGCCGAACCGCTGGAAATGCACGATCTCCCGCTCGCGCAGGAAGCGGATCGGATCGCAGACTTCCGGATCGGTGACCACGCGCAGGATGTTGTCGTAGGTAGTCCGGGCTTTCTGTTCAGCCGCCAGACACTCAAACAGATCCGTGATCGGGTCGCCCTTGGACTGGAATTCGCAGGCGTTAAGCGGCACGCCCCCTGCCGCCTGGGGCCAGATACCGTTCGTGTGGTCGATATAGTAGGGGCCGAGACCGGAGGCGGCGATCTGCTCTGCGGTCAGCCCCTTTGTCAGCTGGTGGATGATGGCCGCGATCATTTCCATATGGGCCAGTTCTTCCGTTCCCACGTCGGTCAGGACGGCCTTACCGACGTCGTAAGGCATGGCGTACCGCTGGGACAGGTAGCGCATGGATGCTGCGATTTCGCCGTCCGGCCCGCCATACTTCAAAAACCGATAACAGCATGAAAGCGGGTGCCTGATCAAAAATCAGACATCCGCTTGAACATAAGATTACAACATTATTTGTCTTCTGTCAATAGCTTTTTACAGCTTATATCTCCGCCTATCGAAGTCATATTCTGCGATGCGCAGAGCTCCCTGGTCATTTGTGACCATGCACTGTCCCTCGTGAATACCAGGTGTCTCACAAAGGTAATATATCTTTCCGTCCGGCGCGACCTGCGCCCCGGTCAGCATATACCCAGAATCATCAAAAAGATACCAGCCATCGGTGCCGCCTGTGGCCTCATGCAGCCACGCCCAGCATCCTTTCGGATATGTCCCGTCCTCATTCTGGTACCACCAGCCTTTTTCATCCTCGTACCAGCCAGCTGGCCGCTGCACCTGCTGCTTTATCAGACCGTAATGCAGTGCGATCACGTCCGCTTCCGCCTGGGCCATCCGCTCCAGGTTCCCTTCGTCCATCAGCCAAGCGGTTGCGCGTGAATTGGTATGGAAGGAGTGTTCCAGGATCAACCCCGGCGTCCCTACAGCCGTTGCCCCGCGGACAACCCCGTAATAATCTCCGTTCTTACCCTTTACATGCTCGATGCGTCCTTCCTGCTTTGTCTGCATCACAGCTGCCACGCACGTGGCCAGTTTTGCTGCGATATCATCCGCACTGTGGTTGATCGCACAATAGGCGGCAGGGTAATCAATCGCATCATTCCGGCCGCTTCCCACCGCATTGCTGTGCAGCGACAGGAACAGGCTGAAGCCAGCCGACGCTGCGCCGCGGTCATACAGCCCCAGGTCAGTCTCCTGGTTCGACCGGGTCGTGATGACCGTGGTGCCATACTCCTCCAGCCGCTTCTTAAGCATCAGATGCAGCTTCCACACCATGTCGCTCTCATAATATGCCCCATTGCACGGGCTCTGGTTATACTTCCCGTAATGCCCTGCATCCAGACAGATCTTCATGGTATCTCCCCTCCCCGATATCTTACTGTTTCACTTCAGGCAGTCCTGCCAGGCTCGTCAACAGCGACAGAATCCCCGCCAGCACGGACGCGCTCGCCACCTGTACCCAGTTCACGTCACCAAGGTACGCCGTCGTCCCGATTGTCGCCACCGCTGTCTGCGCCACTGTCTTCAGGGCACGGATGCCTGCTGCCTTCAGCCACTTTAACGCGTTCTCATCCATTTCCCACTTCTCCATTTCCCACTTCTCCATTTTCCGCTCCTCCTCGTCTTTTAGTGTATATACTGCGCCATCAACACCAATAACCCCGTGGCAAGCGCCCCCGCCACGGCCGACACACACGAGGTAAAGATCGTACGTGTCAGGGTGTTCCAGCGCGCCGCCGGTTCCTTCTCGATCCGTTCCACCTTACCTCCGATCTGCTCGATCTTCCCATCGATCCGATCCAACGTCTCCTTCTGGTGCTTCATCTCCGCCGACATCTCCACCATTGCCTTGCCCATGTTGTGGAGCTCATCCACTACCGGCTCCAGCTTGTCCAACCTGTGGGTGTTGCTCCTCGCCCTCTCGTCGACCCTCGCAAGTTTCTCCACTACATCCTGATCATCCATCGTCTGCCTCCTCTCCGGTGTTCCTGTTTTAAGCATAACAGAAGGGCGGAGGAATCTCCCCCACCCCTTTTATGGTTACTCATCTTTCCAGTTTTTCTTAAAATCATAATCCTTAAAAATACTGTCGCCGTTATAATAGAATGACTTGCACTTTTTGATGATCGCATCCTTTTCCTCCTGAGTCTTCGCCGCCTTCCATTTCGGCTTATACTCATTCGTAAGGCTCGTACGAACCTGTTTCAGGCATTTTTCTTCATCCCAGCCGGCCTTCATTTTGTAATATATGTATTTGTCTACCTCCCCTTTGAAAACATTCACGGATTCCTTATTGTACGCGTCATATGACTCGGCCGCCCCAATGATGTCCACTTCATCTTCGATCCTGGCATTTACGGCACTGTTGATGCTGTCGACGATGTCATCTTCGGAGAAACCAGCCTCCAGCAGGTCCTCCCGGATCTGCTGCGCCAGCTTATTATCTCCGCGCTCCTCGCTGTCCAGGATCATGTCAGCATACATCCTGCGGTTTCCCTTTGCTCCGATGGCGTACTGCTGCCGCATCCACTGGTAATCCGCTTCCCCTCCGGCAGCGTTAAAAACCGTGTCCAGAAGCGCCGTCGCGTCCCTTACAATACTCTTAACCGGGATCCCGGTGATCTTGCTGGCCGCCTGGGCTGTCTCCATTATCATAGACTGGAATGTCTGCTTACTCGTACCCGCATAGAATTTCTCCCACTTTTTACAGACATTATATATGTCCGTGAACGCGGACAGATCCGATCGGGTCGGCGTGTAGCCTTTGAAGATGGACGGGATCTCCTTCACATACGGGATGTTATTCAGGATATTGATATTGTCCAGGAAATTCTGCCGCACATTCTCCTGATACTTTTCCAGCCAGTCCTTATCCCTGTCCGAATCCCGCATTGCATCCATTACCGACGCCGCAAGCGCGGTAAGGCCTGCGTTGGCCACAAAGGCCACACCGGCCCTTGCCAGCTTCCTGCCGGCGGCTGTTTCCTTCCTGCTGCCCGCCTCACTCTTTCCGTTCGTGCGGATCTCCGCGGCCGCGTCGTTCAGCTCCATCGCAGCACGGTAAAGCATGTTGTAGGATTTCAGCGGCTCCCCCATGAAGCTTGTCGCCATCTTCACAAGTCCGTTCGTATTCCTCATGATCTGGGTCCGGTGCAGGATCGAATCCGCGACCTGCGTCCGGTCCACGATATCCGAGAACCGCTTTCCTACTTTTCTGTAGAAATCCTCGCTTCCCTTCTCCAGTTCCGGATACTTTTCCCCGCACTCAGCCTCGCAGGCGTTCCACAGCCGTTCCCAGGCCACCTGATCCCCTTTTTCCGCCAGTATCATCGTACGGTTCACAAATCTCTGCTTCGCACTGTCAGAGCCTGTCAGGACATCCTTCATCTGCCGTGATGTCTGCATGCGGTAGAATCCCCAGTCCTTCCACTGGGCGATCGGAGCATATTTACAAATCAGATCCCATTTCCCCTTTCCCGGCATCACCGTCCCTTTCGCCAGGTATTTCAGGTCCATCTCCGCATACACCCTGGCAATTGCCGTCGGCTGCTGGATCGCCACACGCAGGTTACCGGCCACGCTGGCCGCTTTGAAGTTCGACAGCAACGCATCACTGACGCCCCCTTTCTCTCCCTGCACGCTTCCGTTGATATCCTTCACCAGTTTGTCAATATAATCCCTGCCATCTTTCCCAAAGACCCTCTGCAGCTCATCCTGGATGCTGGCGCCGCCGGCATTGCCCCTCATGTCCTTATAGTTCATAACCTTATGCAGATCCGACAGCGGTAGCACATAGGCGTTATAACTGCTCATCTGGTCCGCCTGGCGAGTGAACACATCGAAAATATCCTCGATAATGATCGGATTGTTCGCGTACTTGTTTGTACTCTTCGTCATCCCAAGGTTTTTAATCGTGCTCTCCGCCTGGCCATTCTCGTCCCGGAACACATAATTCTGGTCTGTCCGGATCGGGAAATAATTTTGGGCAGTAAACTTCTCGTACCCGTACATTTCCATGGAGACCTCATTCCCCCATGCCGCAGCCCTGTCTCCCATAAAACGCTGCATCGCATCTGCCAGCTGCTTCTGCTCCGGCGTCAGCGTGTCCGTGATCATCCTTACCTGTTCCTTCGATACCCGCAGCGGTTTCTCTGCCCTGTCCAACTTAGGCAGCCTCACGCCGTCCTTACCGACCGAAAATCCTGTCTGCCGGTCAGCCGGTCTGATCCCACCGACACGGTCATAGATATGCTTTTGCGCCTGGCCGCGCTTGTCCAACTCATACAGGGACATGATCTGCGCCACAGACAGTCTCAACTTCCCCTGCGGCAATGCAAATTCCTTCACATCCGCATTCATTCCGGTCAGCTTTCTCACATCCTTCTCCGTGAATCCGTTCTCCTCCATCGCATTTCGGAAATAATCCTCCGCTTCCTTCAAAAGCTGCGTCTTCTTATCAAGTCCACTCCGCAGGGAATCGTACATGGTCCCAAATGCCGGCCCCATCCGGTTGAACATTGTCAGTGGATCCACCATATCATAATTTAACAGCTTTCCCGGCATTCCTGCCCACTTCGTATACTCCGTTTTCGTCTTCCTGCCGTCCAGATTCTCAAACACTTCATCAGCCAGAAGACTCGTTTTCCGGTATCTGGCATTGCTCTTCATGGAATCCACCTCTGTCACGGCCTTTTTCATAGCCAATACCGTCTTATAAACCTCTTCCAGGGTATACGCATCCAGATTCTCCAGCTTATCCAGATCCTTCACTTTCCCGGCGATCTCCCCGAACCGCTCCTGCAGATCCGGATCCAGATCAAGATACCGAACATTCCCGTCATCATCCGTAATCATCCCGCCGGCATTTGCGATCTGGTCAAATGCAGCCTTAGCTTCCAGCCACAGCTGTGTCCTCTGCGTCTGCACACCACTGATATCCTCCTTCGATGAAAAATCAATGGCGCCCAGAAAATCAGCCATCACTGTCCGAAGCTGCTGCGGTACATGCTTTGTATCCGTCGGGGACAACAGCCACTTCCGCATGGTGTTCACTTCCCGGATAATCCGAGTCTTCGCTTCCCGTTTCCGCAACGATTCCCTTCTCGACTGGATCTGCTTCTCATACTTCGCCTTCTGCGCCAGCAGCTCCTGCGCATGGATATCCTTTGTTCTGGCTATATCCCTGTCCCGCTCCGCCAGCAGTGCCTCATATCGGTTGCTGATCTTTTTTTTATATTCCGCCATCTTCCGGCTGTAATCCCTGCGGATCATCTCCGCCTCCTGTGCCTGCCTGTCCGCAAACGTCGGCTTCGGGGACCTGACATCAAAATACGACTCCAGCAGTTCCTGCCCCACCAGGTACGACATTTCATCCATGTTGGCATGATACGGGTTTCTCACCTGGGCATCCGTTGCGTCCAGGAAGCCCGCAATCGTCATCAGCCTGTCAGCCGGATGCGTGATGTTGAGATCAAACCAGTTCGGATCCAGCTCATTCAGCTGTTCATAGAAGCTGTCCACAGACAGCCCCTTATTGCCCAGCTTTATCTTTCCAAAATACTTCTTCCGGAATTCATTGTAGCCGCCTGCAGCCGCCAGGTCTTTCCGATCCTGCTCTGAGATCATTACAGCGCTGTTTTTAATATAGTTTCTAAGCTCTTTATACTGCTCTGTAAAAGTCGTATCCTTCTGTTTTGACTGCATCAGGATACTGCGTCCGATATCTGCCGCCACCCGCGACAGCTCCCGGCCGTCCACCCGCTCGGAACTCCGGATATACTCATACAGTTTCCCCACGTTCCGGTCCAGGATACCCTGATTCAGTTCGCTATTATACTTTTTCAAGATCTTCCCGGTTACCTTATGGACATCCTCCTGCCTGAGTGCATCCTTCGATGTCAGGTCAAATTCCCGCTTCAGCATTTCATTTGCTGACCGCAGTTCCTCATTCTCATGGAGCAGGTCATTGATCTGCGCCTCATAATCATCCACGTTCTCCAGTTGATAACGCAAAACCTTCTCAGTATTTTTTTCTTCCTTGCTGTTGACACCAGCAAGTTTTTCAAATATACTTAATAGAGGCAGATGGGACTTCTCACCGGGCATTCCGTCGCTGACGGCCCCGGTCTTGATGGGAAGTGACCCATCTGTTTTCGTTGCATATACCTCATGTAAATACATCCTGTTAGCCTTATCTACGACGACCACGCACGCCTCATAATAATCTCCCGCGTAAGCACCCGAATTAATATGTATCTTCCCTCCAATGACAACCGATCTGTACCCTCTGTTTTTCCAGTTCTCAGAATAATGAAGAACCTTCCCCTGTTTCAATACATCCGGTACTGCGGCGAACGATATCGCTTTTAAACGCCCGAACTTGTGAATCGTGTCATCTTTCACAGATGACCTCGTCAGCATAATATCCCCTACCACATCGTTCGTCACCTTATTCCCGACACTGTTGTAAAACTCCAGCACCTGCTCGCTCAGTAATTTCCCTTCTTTCCTGGCAAACTCCTCCCCCGTCAGCTCCGCCACCGGCTCCATCTCCCGCACAGCCTGGTAATTCGCCTCGATCTGCTCATCCGTCACCTGGTCCGGCCTCGCCAGCTTAAACCGCTCATCCGTACCTTCAGAGCTTTCTCCCAGCTCCATGCCGGACGCATACCTCTCGCCGGCTTCATCCAGTCCTTCCAGCCATATGTCCCGGCAACGCTCCAGATTCCGCACGTTTTCTGCCAGCGCCTGCGCAGACTTCTGCCGCGGCCCGCCGGTATGCATCAGTTCCTTCAGCGCATCAATCACATCACTGATAAAATCAATAATCCGCTGCCGCAGTCCGTGCTCCTCCTTCAGGACACGTCCCAAATACTCTGGATCATTCAGGAATGTTTCCGTCGCGTCAGCCACAATCTCATCCATGGCCTGCGCCCTTGAGAGGTCCTGGCCCGCCCTTTCGTAAGCCCTCTGGTATGTACGCACCAGGTCTTCCAGATCCACACTCTGCGTCTCCTCCAGATAGCTGACCACCCGGTCCTGATATACCTGGTAAGTTTCCGCCGAATAGTCCTGGATGAAATGCGTAAGCTCATGGGACAGTGCCGCGTTGAAATCCTGCGCATTCACCGACAGACGTACCGTTCCCTTTCCATAGGCACCTGCTGCATCCATGTCGTCCATCAGGTAGATTTTCAGTCCTGTTTTCTTCCCAACTGCATCCGCAACCCGCTTCTGTGCATCCGAAGCAAGCGCGGAAGCCTCCATAAGTCCGCCATTCTTCGCAGCGCCCTGACGCATTCCGCGCAGCTCATATGTATCCGGGTCATACCCGATCTCCGCATTCCGGTCCCTGGCCCCCGCACGGTAGGCCGCTGCCATCTGTTCCTGTGTCAGGACGGCCGCCACCTCAGCGCGGTTCTGCGCGGACAGGAACCTGTTATAGCGGCCGGTATTGTACTGCCGCGCAAACGCCCGGTAGTAAGACTCGATGTCCGTCCCCTCGTTCATCCGGTAGGCTTCCCGGAAGGCCTTCCTTCCCTCCGCGCCATAGTCCTCCCCATACAAATCCAGCTGCTCGTCACTGACACGGGCCGAACCCTGCGGCCATCCGGAGACCTCACGCGCATACTGCCCCGCCATCTCCTGCAGCCCAGTCTGGCCGACTGCTGCTGTCCCCGTGCCGTTTTCCGCACGCACCCCGGTATTTCCCTCATCCCCATCAGTAACCGGCCCTGCGGGTATCACAGGCTGTTCCGTCGGTTGCCCCGGTTCAACCATGCCGGTCTGCTGTCCGTTAGCAACCTGCTCCCGTGCATAGGCCTCTGCCTTTTCCTGCATGCTATCCTGATCGGACGGCTGCGACATCTGCTCCACCGCCTGCCGGCTCACCTCTTCCGCCGCAGTCCTTCCGTCCACGACTGCGACCGGCGGCTCCTGTGTCCTATTCTGTGCTACTTCCGGCGCTGCTGTGCCGTTTTCTGCGGCAGTCCCGGTATTTCCCTCATAGTTGGCAGAAACCGGCCCTGCGGCCGTCTCATCGTTCCTGTTACCTGCCTGTCTCTCCCGGTACTGTCTTATAAATTCTTCCGCGTCTGTCCGGCCCTGCGCCTGCCGCTCCTGCTGCCGCGCCTGGCTCTCTGCCACATCCGCCATGTATCCCTCAAGGTCATTCTTAAACCTGCTGCGCAGGATCGGGTTCACTGTTTCCCCGTTCGCCTGCCGCGCCGCGTACTCTTCCGCAGTCTTCTGCAGATTACTGGCTCGATCCCTGACACGCCAGTAGTCTTCGGCGTTTGCGAAATCTCCCGCATCCGTACCGAGTCCCTGCGCATAATCACGGAAATCCGGATTGAAGCTTCTCCCGCCAGCATATTCCGACGCCAGCGAAAGCCCCTGTGCACCTCCGCCCATGATCCCGCCGGAGAGCGCGCCGCCGGCGATGGCAAGACCAAGGCCTTTCGCAAAATCCCTGAACGCTGACCATTTAGCCTTTTTATCAGCTTCCTCTTCGCCTATTCCCTGCCCTATGTATTCCTGCCGATAGTTACGGATATTCTGGCTGTAATCAGACAGTCCTCCCATGATCGCCGCGTCACTCGCCGTATTCGCTGCTTCCGTAAAAAATTCCTCCGACCCTTCCGTGAACGCCTGTTTCCCCATATTCTTCAGGAAGCTTCGTACACTGGTCACTGTGCCCGGTTGAAACCGCCGAAGTCCTTCCAACGAAAACTTCTCGAAGAACGCCTCCGCAGCTCCCTGCGCTGCACCGGACAGGAACGCCTGATCGCTGTTAGCCCCGCGCCCCAGCGCATCCATTGTCCCCGAAACGCCGGCACCTCCGCCGGCAAATGCCAGGCCCGCATTGCCAAACGGGAGCCTTGCAATATTATCCGCGATTGACATCCCGGTATCCACTGCAAAGCTTCTCACCCCTTCACTCGGGATCAGGCGTGACAGTCCTTCATTCTGCTTAATCCCCTCCCGGATCCCCTGAGACATCCTGGTGCCCCCGAAAATCGGGTCATCCGTATCTATCGTCTCGCCTGTCAGGCTCCGCAGTGCGATCTCCGGATAAGCGCCCGCTGCCACCATGGATATCCCCGGTTCCAGTATTGCGGAAAGCACGGGCATTTCCTTCCCGGCCCGCTGTGTCAACTCCTCCGCCTTCTCCGATCCCCTCCTGTTAAGTTCATCATGCAGGGTATCCACATAATCCGCAGCGACTCCGGCACCATACTTTCCGTTCAGATAATAATACAGGTTCTTCTCCGTATCCGTCATATATGCAACATTATTTTGCAGCGTACGGGACATTGCCCTCTTATCCTCATCCCAGAAAGACAAATAATCCAATAGATTATAAGCATTCTCATCTGTCGATATTGCATTCTTTTTGTTTTTTCCTTCCTCTACCATTCTGGAATAATCTGGCTTCTCAGGAATCGAGGCATATTCCAGATAGCCGTCTGATGTCGTTGTACCTTTTTTCCTTACAAGTCCTGATTTTCCTGATGTTTCTGCCATTTCCCGCTGTGCCGCCTGCTCCGAAGTAAGGATCCCCCTCTTCCAGTTATCGGATACGGTACCGCTGGCCACACCCGCTGCCCCGCCAGACATTCCTGCCGCAGTCCTGTCCCTGTATGCAGAAATGAAATCCTCTTTCGAGGATTTCACCCTTCCCGATCCGCTGCCTGCCACGGATGATCCTGTTCTTGCCGTATTCCCGAGTACCTTCCCGCTGTCTATTCCGTACCGCTCCAGCGTCTGCGCCGAATACCCGGCAATGTCAGACTGCCTTGACACGGCGCCGTTCCTTGCATATTCTTCCCTCTGTTTCTTCTGCTGGTTTTTAATGAGCGTTTCCTTCGCCGTCTTATTTGTCCCTGCCATATTATCCCCTTTCTATCTTGCAAAGATATTTCCACGTAGTGCTTCAAGTAGGTTCTGCTTCCTCTGCGCAGGGTCCGTATCCGCCTTCCTGCCCTCATCCTTAGCTTTTTCCGTTTCCGCTTCCGGCGTCACCCCAAACCTGTTCATCAGGTACTCCAGTTCGTCGTCCGTGGACGCAATACTATAGAGGTAACTGAACCTCGCGGCATTTGTCGGCAGGGCCTTCACCGTATTCTGGACCGTCCCATAATATTCATTGCTGTACGGATACCCGGTTGCAGCGGATCCCGAACTCTTGCCCCCTGTGCTCTTCTTCGCAGTACTGCTACCGGAACCCCCGCCGGAGACGGACGCCGCCCGCTGCGCCGCTGCCAATGCATCCTGTTGCTTCTGATAATCAAATTCCGCCTGCCAGTTCTGCTGCGCTAACGCGTCCTGCGCCCTCTGGTACGCGTACTGCTCTGCCCACTGCTGCCGTGCGATATCATCCGTGTACTGCTGGTAATCATCCCCCCTGGCCTGCTCATACCGGTCACTCAGGTACCCCAGGTTCCACTGGTAATCCGAGATGTCATCCCTGTACCTGCCGTAATCGATGGCATCCTGGTTATTCAACGCCCCGAGCCGGTTATACAGTTCCTGTCCCTCATCCAGATACTGCTGGTACAGCCGGTCATTGATGTCCAGCGTCCTGTCGCCCAGCTGCGACAGGTAATTATCGTAAGCCTGCTGTCCCGCCGCCAGCGCGTACGTGGAACCGTACCCGCCGGTCAGTCCGGCCGCCGCCCCCTGCGCATCCCGCATTGCCCGATTCCCCTGCTGCATGTACATATCCCGGTAATTCTTCCACATGTCGCTCTGGTAGACGCTGTCCGGGTCGTAGCTCTCCCTCCCCAGGATCGTATCCAGGATCCCGTCGATCTGTGTCTGGTACCTGCTCTCAAACGGCCCAGGCTTATCCGCTTCCAGCGCGGACAGCCGGTCCCGATAATCCCGCGCATAATCGGACATCGTAAACGGCTGCGGGTCATATCCCGTAAGATACCCGGATGCTGTCCCAACGCTTGCCGTACTCCCGGAACCCGACGATGCCGGCTTCCCTGCAGACCCGGATGTCCCAACGGCCCCTAAAGTCTTCGGCGCCTGTACCGTGGGCTTCTGCTGGCTCTGACGCGCCTGCGCGTTTCTCATCGTGCTGCTCTGCGCCTGGGCCGCAGCAGACGCCGATTTCCTTATCTCATCGCTCAGATCCGGCGTCTTCTTTTTTCCGCCTCCTAATAATTCCCTCGAATTCATATAAACAGCCATCTCTCCTCTGCCCCTTTCCTTCTACCTGTAAATCCCACGTATCTCAGTCCCATAGCCCACTTTCCGGGCCATTCCCATCAGTGTCACGTCGCCAATACCGTACAGCCGGATCCGGTAATGCACGCACCGCCGCGGCACCAGGTTCACTGCCCGCGTCCGATAATGCTCCGTCCTGTACACCGCCACCGGTTCCCAATTACCGTCATTGTCATACATGACTTCCACATTTAGTTCCGCCCCCGCCTCCATCCTGAAATACATCAGGATACGCCGGAGATGCTTGAACTCCATAGCACCGTCCATCAGGTCGCCTGTCTCCAACATCCATTCGACCACCTCGTCCCTGTCCCCGGAAACTGTAAACAAGTTTCCCTCGGAATCGATACAGTACAGTTCCCCCGCACCATAAGCACATCCATACAGTGCAAGACCATCTTCCTTCGACCACAATCCCCGCAACGCGTCATACACATATACAGTCCATGCCCCTGTCTGGTCCCTCAGGGACGCATAATACCGGTTCCGGTATACGCCGGCTGTCCCCGCCGAGAACGACAAGCCTTCCAGTTTCTGCGAGATCATTTCCGGCTGCGCCCCGTTGAAGGCATACACCCCGTTTCTGGCCACATAGTACAACGTCTCATTCACCACAGTAACCGTTTTCTCACACCCGGCGGAGACCCCGTTTATCCCCGATGTCATCACCTGGTAATTTGCCGGTTTGCTGCCATAAACCTTATGGACAGCATCTTCCTTGAAAAACATCACGTACCCCAGATAGGAGACACAACCTGTGAAGGCACCATCGGACCCGATGGTCGCCGCATACGAATCCGTGCTGATCCCCTCAAATACGTTCCAGTTTCCGGGATCCCCGAGCTTGCTGGCGTAGATCTCATGGTTCTTGCTGGAACACCCCCACACCCGGTTCTCATTCTCACAGACAAAGTCCATATCCGGCACCGTGCGCTTCAGCGTCAGCCCCGACGCCTGCGTCATACGTTCCGTCAGGTCCCCGGTCATCACGATATAATCGTCCCCGATCTCCTGAATCACGAACGTCTTATTGAACTGCTCCCTGCTGCACCCGGCCATCGTGACGCCGTCATACTGGCGGAAATTCTTACCGATTCCCGAGCAGGTAACACGGACCAGCGTGGAGCCCTCCTGCAGAGGCTCAAATGTCGCCTGTGCTGTCTGGCCCCATGACGCCTCCATGCGCTCCATGGTGCCTGTGGACGTGTTATAGATCAGCTTGTCCGGCCAGACCAGCAGGTATGCCCCCATCCCCACGAACGTCTTCTCAGAATCCGAGACGTTCGCAATTTTCCTGTCCCTGTAAAACAACTGCGTCCCGTCGGCATACACAAGCCCATCTTTATAAAAAATACCATTCGGTTTCACCAGATGCTTCAGAACCACGCCACGGCGCCGGCGCGTGGACACTGCCGGGAATTTCTCCGTCGACATGTTCCTCATATCTGTAAACTCGCTGTCCCCAACCACAGTCCCCAAATTCAGTCCCAGAAACTCCATTGTCTGTTGCATCCCTTCCCGCGGTACCGCGGTCATATACGGTAATCTTCCCATCCTCACCGCCTCCCTACATCCTGCTGAAACTTACCCGGCGCTTCTGCCGATGCTTCCCCCGGAACCACGCCGCGTAACTCTGATACGCGGCGTCAAACATTGCCACATCATTGTTATATCGCTCCGTCTCCTGATTCATAAAGTCGATCTTCGCCCGTACATAACACAGGTACACGTCCCGGAACCGGTCAGGGACCAGCATCTCCCTGCCTGGATCCACCCCATAATCCAGATCCCGGATTTCCACCTCATGCCCTTCCGCATGGTTGATGACCTCATCAGCCACCTGTCCCTCGATCTCATTGACCCATGCCGTGATCTGGTACGCGTCATACTGGCCGCTCCCAGAGTCCGTAGCCAGCTCAACAATGTCCCTCAGTTTCACCCGTGACTCCCTCCTTTCCTCCTGACGGTTCCCCCTCCGCACACTCTTCCGGAATGTCCTGAACCTTCCCATCGTCCAGAATCACCCTCACCATTGCCAGCTCCGTTGCCTGCTCCATTCCTGTGACCCGGATCCTGTTCAGATGGGCCACGAGTTGCGAAAGCTGGTCCCCGGTATACGTAATCATTTTCATTCTTCTTTTTCCTCCGTTTTTCTGTTAAGATACCTTTCCTGCCCATTCGATGAGGCCGTTCACTGCCGTGATGATCTTGGGTATGTTATTATTCATCCAACCAACCACAAGCCCCAGCGTAGTTGTAAGATTTGATGTGCTGCCCCCGCTCATGGTTATGGATGAATATGAAGAAAGACTACTTCCTGAATAACTCGGGCTCAACTTGAATCCGGATATGGAACCCCCGCTTTTCAGGGTAATATTCGAAACTGTCAACCGTCCGTTTATGGTTGCATCGTCGTTTATTGTTGTCTCATCCGATATCGTTATCCCAAACCCACTCGCCTTGATCGTCCCTACCGTCAGGTTATCAACCGTCATGCTCGACACATCATAACGCATGAAATCCTTATACACATAGAAATGCCCGCCTACCGACTCAAATACCTTCTGTCCCCCGATCACCAGCAGGGATGCGTCAATCTCACCTGTTGTGATGTTATCCCCATTGATCGTAGTCTTCCCCTTCTCTTTCAGCGCGTTAAATGTCACATATCCTGTCAGATTGATGTTGTCCGCCACCAAGGTAGCCATCCGGCTCGTAAGGGTGAATGTGCTTGAGGAACCTGACCTGCTGTCCACGATCCAGTCGATCCGATCCGCCTTCTGTTGCACCTTGGTAATGTTCCCCTGTGCATCCTGAACCTGCGACGTCAGCGATGTTGCCGTCTGCTGCAGTGTCGAAATGTTTCCTTTTGCATCCTGAATCTGCGATGTCAGCGATGTCGCCGTCTGCTGCAGCGTCGAGATATTTCCCTGCGCATCCTGAATCTGCGATGTCAGCGATGTCGCCGTCTGCTGCAGTGTCGAAATGTTTCCTTGTGCATCCTGAATCTGTGACGTCAATGATTTTGCCGTACGCTCCAGGATTGATATGTTCCCCTGCGCATCCCGGATCATGGACTGATTTTCACTGATCTGCCGCTCATTCTCAATATATTGCGCCAGTGCAATCGGACTGAAATTCTCATCTGGCGACATATTGGAAAACATATATCTTAGCTGTTCATTCAACATATACAGATAGTTCTTTATCTTTTTAAGGTCATTCGATCCGGAATACTCCCGCATATTAAAAACTGACATAGCATCCACCTTCCCCTGCAATAGATTTTACGATACCATCTATCAGTTTTCCCCCACCCCACGAATTAGACGAAAATGTATCTTTACTTCATAATATAGTGAGATTAGTACGCTAAACAGCGAGACCGTTTTGCTGCAAATAGATAAGTCTCAAGCTCCAGAAATAGGGGTT
>CANREE010000067.1 GCA_947629545.1 uncultured Lachnospiraceae bacterium
TAAAAGGCCTCCTATGATTTTTTATTTTATCATAGAAGACCCGTTATAGCTATTTACAGAAAACTTTTCATACACTCGAATACATAACGGTCTTGGCACTCATATGCGCTCCCTCCCTGCCTTGCCTCCGCGCGTTCCTGTCTGAATCTTCACCCAATACTGGATTGTTACTTGTAATATATCAGCAACTTTATCTCACTACTTATCTCACCAGCCGGGAAACGGAGACCATTTTTCCAAAAAAAACACAAAAAAAGACCGCCGTGCCTGAATTGCACGGCGGTACGCAAGGGTATCTCACTTATCTATTCATCTGTCCTTCGGAAACCCACCAGAGACTCCATGCTGTAACTCAGGGTTCCCTCCGCCCCCTTCTGGCCCTCCCAGGCGTTATAAAGGCGTTCAAATGCTTTCGCTCCGTTCTCGCGGCCGGTTCCGGTCAGGACGATCAGATACTGGCAGCGGCTGTATTTGGTATAAATATCGCCCTTGCGGAAGACGTGTCCGATCACGTCCCTGAGGAGGGTCATCTGTTCTTCTTCTAAGCTGTTCGCCTCCAACGCAGTCCGTCCCCCCCGTTCCTCCGCATTCCAGGTGCACAGCAGTAGGAACATGGACTGACCGCTGCGTTCCGCCAGCCGGGCAAGAATCTGACAGAAATTGAAAAACACCGAATAACTGCAGTAGAAAGCGCCTTCGGCCGTCTCCTCGCGCAGCGGGGTCACAATATCCGAGAGGCGGCGCACGTGGCGGTGCATATGCTCCTCGATGACCTCCAGCCGCTTACCGTACTCCTGACCGGGACGGATGCCCATTTCCTCATCGTAAAGGCGTTCCGTATTCTGATAAAGCTCATAAGCACCGTTATAGTCGCTCATGGCGATACGGCAGTCGAGTTCGGCGAGCTGCCAGGAATCGAAAGGGAACAGGACCGCGGCGTCCCGATAGAGTCCGCAGGCCCGGGGCAGGTCGCCAAGCCGCTCGTATTCGGCGCCCAGCATACGGACCGTGCGGGTGTAGAGCTGCTTCAATTCCCGCTCCTTATGGATCACCCACAGCTCGGTGCAGAATTCGTTCAGGAAGCTTCCGGTATACATGCCGGCAGCCTCTTCCAGCATGGCGATCCGCTTCGCCGTATCGTCACCGCGGTAGGCCAGCGCTTCATTGGCCTTCTGCTGGAACGCCACCACATCTACCCACACCGGGAAACAGGCCTCAAAACGACAACTTCCGCCGTCAAAAACAACAGACGCGCCATCCATCCCCCAGATATCCCACTGCTTACGCAGACGCCAGAGAAGATTATTAATGCTCTTATTGGTATCGGAGCGCCATTCCTGACCGCCCCCGTAGATATTATCGATCAATTCCCGCTTTGTAACGCCCTTATCGCCGCCCAGCAGAAGCATGGCGAACAGCTGGATCAGCTTACTGTTATTGCCGCGGACCATATTCATGCTCCGGCCGCGGAATTCTATCGTAAAAGCGGACAGCATACTTACCCGCAGGCCCTGATAAGTGAGGGCCGCGGCGCTGTCCACTGAATCCTGTTCCTGGAATGAGCCGCTGCGTTCCGCATTCTGACCGTTCATCTTCTGATCTCCCGCATAAATCGCGTACATCCAAATTTAGTATCATTGTATCCACTGGCGCAGGGAATGTCAAGCGGATTTCCCTGCGGATAAATAATTTAAAAAACTTGAAAGTTAGTACTTGATTTTCCCGGAAAGATGTGCTAGAATAACTTTCGTCGCCGCAAGAAGGCGACGCAGGAATGATTAAGCGCGAGTGGCTCAGGGGTGGAGCACCACCTTGCCAAGGTGGGGGCCGCGGGTTCGAATCCCGTCTCGCGCTCTTTCTTTTTCCTTGAAAATGCATGGTTTTCCGGACGCCGGGAAACCGTTTTTATTTCTGCTGCATACAGACCCGAGAAGAAAGAAGGAGCCTATATGAATAAAAAAGAAATCGCGGAGATCCGCCGCCAGTATACCCCCGACCGCTGCACGGTCACCCGCATCTGCGGCTGTTATGTGGACGCGGAGAAGAACATTAAAACGACGATGAAAGAAGCGTTTCTGTCCCTGCCGGAGGAGGACGCTTTCAAATATCTGGCCATTTTCAAAAAGACCCTTTCCGGGGCCGTGGGGAAGAACCTGATCAATCTGGACTTTCCGTTAGAGGAGGAGCGGGAAGGCGGCAGGCAGGAATTCCTTCTGAAGCTGCGCAACAGCAGACTGAAGGACGATGAACTGACGGAGCAGTTCTATAACCGCGTCATCGAGAATTTCAACTACGGGGAGAACTACTATATCATCCTGATCCATGTGGCCTACGATGTTCCCGGCAAGGCAAGCGACGGTATGCAGATGTACGACGCCTCAGACAACGTCTATGAATACATTCTGGGCAGTATCTGCCCGGTAAAGCTCTCCAAACCGGGACTTGGCTACAATGCGGACAAAAACTGCATTGAGAACCGCGTTCAGGACTGGATCGTGGATATGCCAATGAAAGGCTTCCTGTTCCCAGCCTTCAACGACCGCTATACCGACATCCACAGCCTGCTCTATTACACAAAGGACGCGGCCCAGCTGCAGGAAAGCTTTATCCGTGAAATGTTCGGCTGCGGGCAGATCCCGCTGCCGGCGAAGGCGCAGAAGGAGACATTTCAGTCACTGATCGCAGATACGCTGGGCGAAGAATGCGATTACAGCGTGGTTCGCAGCATCCATGAGACGCTGAATGAGAAGCTGGAGGAATACAAGGACGAGCCGGAGCCGTTAGCGCTCGGGAAGCAGGAAGTCCGCCGTATCTTCGAGGAGAGCGGTGTTCCCGACGGCCTGCTGGAAGAATTTGACTACCGCTACGACGAACGGGCCGGGGAGAAGACGTCCTTTCTGGCGGCCAACATAGCCAGTACGAAGACATTCCAGATCGAGACCCCGGACGTGATCGTCCGCGTGAAGCCGGAAGCCGCCGGCATGGTAGAAACCCGCGTTATCGACGGGCGGCAGTGTATCGTGATCGCGATCAATGACAAAGTGGAAGTGAACGGAGTTACGGTTCATTGCAAATGATTGAGAACAGAAAATGCGGGTAGCCGGACTTGAACCGGCACGGGGTCGCCCCCGAGAGATTTTAAGTCTCTTGTGTCTGCCTATTCCACCATACCCGCGGATCGCGCGTTTCCGCGCTTCCAGCGAAGACCAGTGTATCACAGCCGCGGCGAAAAATCAAGGGGTTTTCTCCACATTGCAGCCGCTCTTATTGGAAACCAGCACGACGGCGCTGTTGCCGTCCAGTTCCAGTTCCACATAACCTTCCTCCACCGGGAGGTCGACGGTACCGACATTATAACCGTCGGCATCGGTCTTAATCACCCGGGTCAGCCGGTCGCAGTCCTCGATGCCGATCTGCCAGACCGGAAGACTCACGGTACGCGGCGAAGCGCTGTTGTTTACCGCCACCACACAGCGGTTGTCCGCATCGAAGCGGCCGTAGGCGATCAGCTGCCGGCCGGCGGCCAGCTGTTTCAGGGAGCCGTGGCGCAGGGCGCCGTTCATCCGGTGCAGATCGATCATATAACGATGAAACTCGATCATTTCCTGATCTTCCCGGCCCCAGGGATAAGTCCGGCGGTTGTCCGGATCCGTCCATCCGCACAGGCCTGTCTCGTCGCCATAATAGATCGTGGGCGCGCCTGGCCAGGTCATCTGAACTACCACAGCTTCGCGAAAAATGCCCTTATGAATTCCTTCCTCCGCCGCTTCCGGCCCTTTGCTCCCGATTCGCCCGGGCGTCCGGTTGGTGCGGGTCATGAAGCGGGAATGGTCGTGGTTGGACAGTTCGTTCATGGAAGTCAGAATCGACGACATCTGCATCCGGCTCATATAATAATTCATCGAGCGAAAAAAGGCCTCCCCGTCGCCGAACAGGTTCGGGTTATACTCATCGCTGTGCTTCTCCATACCGGTCAAAAACCAGGTCAGGGGTTCCATAAAGGCGTCATAATTCATGATCGTGTCCCACTGGTCGCCTGCCAGCCACGACGTCGGATCGCCGTAATGTTCCGCCAGAATCAGCGCTTCCGGGTTGGCTTCCTTCACAACCCTGCGAAAATCCCGCCAGAACTGATGGTTGAATATGCTGCTGTGACCCAGATCCGCCGCCACATCCAGCCGCCAGCCGTCCACGCAAAATGGCGGAGAGACCCATTTGCGGGCAATCTCCAGAATATACGCATACAGTTTCGGCGATTCCTCGTAGTTCAGCTTCGGCAGCGTCTCGTAATTCCACCAGCCCTCATAAGAATCATTATTCGGCCAGACATTCTCCCGCCTGAACCTGAAAAAGGTACGATAAGGGCTGTCTTTATCTGCATAGGCGCCCGGCTCGTACAGCCCCGTGCCGCCATAAATATTCTCCCGATCCAGCCATTTGTTAAAGGAACCGCAGTGGTTAAAGACTCCGTCGATGATGATGCGCAGCCCTTTCGCATGGGCCTCCGATACGAAATCCGCAAAAAACCGGTCGCTGGCTTCCAGATTCTCCGGCGACGCAGTACGGATGCGGTACTTCGAAGCGTCCCGGTTATCATGCGCAAACTCCGACACCGGTTCGCCGCCGTCCTTTACGATCTTTCCGTAATGAGGGTCGATATGGTCGTAGTCCTGCGTGTCATACTTATGATTGGAGGGTGAAACAAAAAGCGGGTTGAAATAAATGACGTCCACGCCCAGGTCCCTGATATAATCCAGCTTATCGCGCACGCCCTGCAGGTCGCCGCCGTAGAAACGGCCGACGTCCATGCTGGCCGGATAAGCGTACCAGTCCTCCACACGGCTCACGGGCGCGCCCACGTAGATGTACTCATTGTCTACAACATCATTCGTTGCGTCGCCGCAGCAGAACCGATCCACGAAGATCTGATACATGACCGCACCCTTAGCCCATCCGGGCGTGTGGAAACCGGGCGTCAGACAGAAATCAAACTGTCGGCGGCCGTCCTGATCGGCACCCAGCCGGTTATAATGGCAGAACTCATCTCCTTTAACAACCAGAAAATGGTAATTCACCGGATAATCCGAAACGACCATATGATATTCAAAATAATCGAACAGCGCATCCGAACCGCCGCGCCACATACGCTTCGGCTCCTCATCCTGCTCCACAAAATAGACTTCCTTTACATCATTGCGGGCCGTCCGAAAGCGGAATGTTACCTGCTGCCCTGCATCTGCCTCCGCCGGTATCCGAAAGTCTCCGGTCTCGTCTGTAAACAAGGCCTCTTTATTCATAAAATCATTCTCCCGTCGTGTCGTCTGTGATGTCGTGTCACCGTTCATTTTATATGATTCTGCAGGAATAGGCAAGGGGATATTTGGGGGAAGTTCACGCGAGGGAAAAAGACGCAAAGTGAAAGAACCGGTGGGGTAACCGGTTCTTTCAGGAGAAGGTATTTCGTTTCTTATGGGGTGTAGCAAAAACTAAATGTATTGGGGGGTACGTCATTATACTATCACACGCATCCCGATTTGGAAAGTGGTACGATTCACAAAGTTCACAAAACCATTGTATATTTTATGTGCAATTCGCACAAATACATCCCTACATCCGGTACAGCTTCCAACTTCAGTCCGCCATACTGACGGAAAGCATGACGCACTTTACACAAACAGGGCCTCGAACTCCTCCTGACCGATCTTCTCTTTCTCCATCAGCAGCGCCGTACATCTGTGCAGCACATCCATATGCTCCTCAATGATTTCTTTCGCCTTCGCGTAACATTCATCGATGATCCGCTTTACCTCGCTATCGATCACGGAAGCTACCTGCTCGCCGTAATTCTTGGCATGGGCCAGCTCGCGGCCGATAAAGACCTCTTCGCTGTCGGTTTCATAATTAACCGTGCCCACCTTCTCGGACATCCCGTACTTGACGACCATCGCACGGGCAATGGAAGTGGCCTGCCTGATGTCCTGAGAAGCACCGGTGGTAATATCGTCCAGAATCAGTTCCTCCGCGATACGGCCGCCCAGCGATACCATGATATTCTGAAGCATCTTGCCCTTCGTGTTAAACATCTCATCCTTCTCCGGCAGCGGCATCGTATAGCCTGCCGCACCCTGCCCGGTCGGGATGATGGAAACAGTGTGTACCGGCCCCACATCGGGCAGTACATGGAACAGGATCGCGTGACCGGTCTCATGGTAAGCCGTGATACGCTTCTCTTTCTCCGAGATCACGCGGCTGTGCTTCTCCGTACCGATACCCACCTTGATAAACGATTTGTCTATATCACCCTGCGTAATGTACTTCCGGTTCTCCCTGGCTGTCAGGATCGCAGATTCGTTCAGAAGGCTCTCCAGATCCGCGCCGGTAAAGCCGGCTGTCGTCCGGGCTACCCGCTCCAGATCCACATCGTCGCTCAGCGGCTTATCCTGCGCGTGAACTTTCAGAATTTCTTCGCGCCCCTTCACGTCCGGGCGTCCTACTACGATCTTCCGGTCAAAACGGCCGGGCCGCAGGATCGCCGGATCCAGAATGTCCACCCGGTTGGTCGCCGCCAGCACAATGATGCCTTCATTGATGCCAAAACCGTCCATCTCCACCAGCAGCTGGTTCAGGGTCTGCTCCCGCTCATCGTGACCGCCGCCCAGACCGGTGCCCCTCTGCCGGGCCACAGCGTCAATCTCATCGATGAACACGATGCAGGGCGCGTTCTTCTTCGCTTCCTCGAACAGATCACGCACACGGGAAGCGCCCACGCCCACGAACATTTCCACGAAATCCGAACCGGAAATGCTAAAGAACGGTACGCCGGATTCTCCCGCCACAGCTTTGGCCAGAAGCGTCTTACCGGTGCCGGGCGGGCCTACAAGCAGCACGCCCTTGGGGATACGGGCGCCCACAGAGGTATATTTCTGGGGATTCTTAAGGAAATCGACCAGTTCCTCCAGATCTTCCTTCTCCTCCCGCAGACCGGCCACATTCTTAAAGCTGAACTTCCCGGCATCCTCGCACAGCTTGGCGCGGCTCCTGCCGAAATTCATCATCTTCGCGTTGGCACCGCCACCGCCGCCGGCCATCCGGGCGTTCAGCATCATAAATACGATCACCAGAACGATGCCCGATACAGCCACAGGTACGACCAGAGACAGAAGATAACTCTCATGAGGTACATCCTCACGGGTGAACTCCACATTATGCTCCAGCAGATATGCCTCCTCCGCCGTCACATCCGATACATAGAGACTGTACGTCGCGCCGTCCTTCATCCTCAGCACGATCTGTCCGGTAGGCGTCTCCTTATTCTGAAGAATGGTCGCCAGGATCACATTGCCCGACTCTACCTGCCGCATATACGCCTGCTGGGTCAGCTCCTCCGGATAATTGCGCCGGTTGAACGCATTGGCCATAAAAAGCACGACCAGAATAAACAAAACCAGACCCAGACCATTTCCCATTATCTGTCGCTGTTTCAAATCTCACTGCCTCCTTAAAATTCCACTACCCCGATATAAGGGAGATTCCGGTACTTCTGGTCATAATCCAGACCGTATCCCACCACAAATTCATCCGGAATCGAAAAACATGTGTAATCCACCTTCACCTGTTTCTTTACACGGCGCTGCGGCTTATCAAGCAGGGTACACAGCCGTATCCCCGCCGGTTCGCGCTGCTTCAGGATCTCGATCAGATATGCCAGTGTACGGCCGGAATCGATGATATCCTCCACGATCAGGACTTCGCGCCCCTTAAGCGGTTCATCCAGATCCTTGACAATACGGACCACGCCGCTGGATTCGGTACCGGCGCCATAACTGGATACAGACATGAAATCCAGTGTTACCGGAACTGACAGCCGTTTCGCCAGCTCACAGGTAAAAAAAACGCCGCCTTTCAGGATACAGACCAGATGAACTGACCTGCCCTCATAGTCGCGGCTGATCTGGGCCGCCACCTCGCTGATCTTCTTATTCACATCTTCTTCCGGAATCAATACCCGTATCTTCTCTGACATAACTTTCTCCTCCGCGCTCCTGCGTCCCGCTTCGGCCGCCGGCCGCCGGGCTTTCCCCGGCGCGCTTCTGCACTCCGCCTGCCCGTACCTGCAGGATCTCCTTCGTCTCTTCCGTTACTTTATAATATTCGCTGATCCGGTATCCGGCAATCCAAAGCACATGGTTGCCTTCCGCAAGCATCAGGATCCGGTCCCGCTCTCCGCGGGGGATCTTCTCGTCGATCATGTACGACTTCACGCTCTTGCGGCAGCCGCCTTTCAAGGTAATATAATCGCCGGTCTGCCGGGTTCTTACCGATAACGCGCCTTCTATTCTATCATAATCAAACCATTTCGTATACCGATTTTCCGGAATTTTCATGTTTTTTTCATACGGAAAGCGGGAAAATGTGAAAGCCGCCGCCGGATCCTCCGAAAATACGCCGGAGGCCGCGCAGTCGGCGCCGGACCGCTTCTCCACCCAGACCATTTCATATTCGCGCACGGCGCATAAGCCGTACGGCAGGCTTACCCTCTTTCCGGTTCCCATGCGCGCCAGATCACAGATCTGATCCGCATGGCACGCGGTAATATCCTTTACCGAGCCGGCCATAAGCCGTATCATTTTCATTGCGAGATATCCGGCCAGGATCTCCGGCAATCCGCCAAGAACCGCCGCAGGGATCCCGCAGCGTTTCCCCGGGCCTCCCATCTGCGGATCCTGCCGCATCCCGGGCGCGGCATCCGAATGATCGCTCCGCTCCTGCGCCACGCCGGATTCTGCCCAGATTCGTGCAGCTTCTTCTTCAAAATATGCGTCCGCCAGGGCCATCCGCTGCCCGGCGGCCAGAATATGGTCCACAGCCCGCGCATTGACATCCCGGCAGATCTGCGGCAGCAGCTGCCGGATCCGATTGCGGGTATAGGCCTCCGAACCGTTCGTGGAATCCTCGCAGCAGGTCAGGCCGTTCTCCTCCAGATAAGCACGGATCTCGACACGACTGACACATAACAGCGGGCGGATAAGGCACAACCCGTCGCATGCTTCCGCAGCCGGATCTCTCCGACTATATTCTTCATCGGCCGTCGTCTCACTTCCCGGTCCCACACTGTTTACAGGTTCGCCCGGCACCACCCGAAGGACGCCTGACGGCGCCATTCCCGCCAGCCCTTTCAGGCTGCTTCCGCGGAACAGATTATGCAGGATCGTCTCTGCCTGATCTTCCCTCTGGTGGCCGACCGCAATCTTCACAGCGCAGGGTTCTGCCGCCGGATCATACCCGTCGGCATCTCTGGCGCCGTCCGCATGATCTGTCCCGCGCATTTTTCCCAGCCGCTCCGCTTCCTCCGCCAGCGCACGGTACCGCAGGATCCTTCCTGCCTCTTCTTCCGACAGTCTGTTCGCCGCCGCATAGCTCTGCACATCCACATGCACCACACGGCACGGCACATTCCACTCCGCAGCAAGTTTCTCCACAAAAGCTGCGTCCCTGTCCGCTTCTTCTCCCCGCAGTCCATGGTGAACATGAACCGCGTGAACCGTCAGACCCATTTCCCCACGGAGCCGCACAAGCACATGAAGCAGGCAGACCGAGTCCGCGCCGCCGGACACGCCGGCGACGACCCTGTCCCCTGCTCTTAACAGATCGTGTTCCCTGATATATGACGCCGCCTTTTCGAACATGGCCGTCCTCCCGCGCAGCTTTCCTCAATAAGTCCTTTCCCCTATCATACTAAGATTTCCGGTTCTGCGCAATCCTTTTCCGCAACGGCGTCGTCCTTCTCCTCACTTCGTCCACATCCCCGCTGTCAGCACCGTCATGTCGTCCCGCGCGCCGTCGGTGCAGGCAGCAGCGAATTCCAGTACCAGATCCGCCATCTCCTGCGGACTCCGCCGGCCGATGCTCTCCAGATAATCCTTCAGGAATTTCTCTTTGTCATCGCCCGGCAGCGCCTCCAGAACCCCGTCGCTGACCATAACGATCCGGTCGTCCTCCCACAGCTTTCTCGTCAGCAGCACCGGCTCCACAGGGTTCAGGATACCTGCAGGCACCTCATCCGCCCGCAAAAGCTCCACGCCCGCTTCACTCAGGATAAATGTTGCCGCCGCCCCCAGCTTTATTGCTTCCAGCACGCCGGTATACAGATCCACGCAGCAGAGATCGACCGTAGCAGGATGCTGCTCCTCTCCGGCCAGCAGAAGCACCGTGTTCACCAGTTTCAACGCCGACCTGGGCATGTAGCCCGCCGCCAGCAGCTGTTCTGTCAGTTCAACGACGCGCCGGCTCTCCTCCGCCGCCTGCTTGCCGCTTCCCATGCCATCCGACAGGCTCATAACCACCTGCCCCGGCGTTTCCCTGCTGAATGTATAATTATCGCCGGATACCGTCTCTCCGTCTCTGGGACGCCTTGCAACGCCGCAAAGCATTTCATAGCTTCCTTCCTCCAGAAAACGTATCGTCGCCGTCTGCCTTCCCACGATACTTTTCGAGTCGCGGGCAACCCTCCACTCACGGCCACCCATTGCCTGTCCCAGCAAATGAGCTGCGTCCGCGGAGGTCACGCATCTCCCGTGATTCGTCTTCACGGTAAGGAAGGTCTCCCGCCGTCTGCCATCGTATTCCAGCACCAGCATCCGTTCGATCTCCATATGATGCAGCAGGAATGTCCTGCATACCGCCCGCTCCCATCGGTTCGTTACGTCCCTGACCTGTTCCATCTGCCGTGAAAACTCCTCCAGCATCACCGCCAGTTCCCGAAACTGCGAAATTACAGCGTCCCGGCTCTCCAGAAAACGATTCTTCCAGCTCAGGTTCATCGTGGCTTTCCCCAGATTCCGGTTCAGGTGTCCCACGAACTGTTCCCGGCGGCGACATGCGTCCTGAAACGGGCGGGGCATGTCCGCGCAGTCCACATTCCCTTTCTGTTCAAAAGCACGCAGAAGATAATAGAGATAATAACTGTCCTCCCGCCGTCCTTCCTCCCGCATCCCGCAGCGCTCACATCCGTCGCAGACCATTGCAGCAGCCATCTGAAGCGCAGCCGCTCCGTCCTCCCGGCTCAGCCCTTTCGCTCCCGCCTTTTCCATATCAAAAGTTCTCGCGAGTCCCTCCAGAGATTCCGCCATATCACTCAGCTTCCTTGCCGTGTACCCGCAGATCTCCGCCATATCCCTGCGCCCGCCTCTTTTTCCGAACACAAAAAATCCCTCCCAACTCAGCCTGACTGCCATTTGCAGTATGCCATTAGCATTATAGCGAGTTAAAAGGGAAATATTTGTCAAAACAACGGCGGTTTCTCCGAAAATCCTTCGACAGAATCCGGCCCATCGCATTCGAACCGCTCGCCGGGCAGTCCGCCTACTTCTCCGGCTTTAAAAGGATCTCGTCCGGATTTACCAGTCCCAGCTTCTCCTTGGCGACCTGTTCAATGTACTGTTTCGTCTGAACAAAGATGCGGCGCTCCTCCAGTTCCTCGGCGCGTTCTTTCTCCGCTTCCACCTGACGTTCAAGATTGGCCTCCCTCACCTGATACTCCCGGTCCTTCGCCTTCAGTGAGGTTCCCCGCAGATTGATCGCGACAGCCAGACTGGCCACCACCAGTGAGATTCCTATCAGGGTCATACGGTTCGCTGCTTTGTCCTGCCTCGTTTTTCCTCTCCGGACCCTTCGTCTTTCGCTCATTCCTCCACCTTCTTTTCCTGCGCCGGCGCATTTTCATTTTTATTCTAAGATATTCCTGTCCTTTTTGCAAGCATTTTAATAAATTACTGCCGATAACGCACTGGTAAAGAAACATCCCCAGCGCCGTTCCTGCGATCACATAAGCCCGCAGGACGCCGCCGTTCTGTTCATACAGCAGTCCGAAGGTGATCACGGCGCTGTAGATCCCATAGGCGAAATCCTCAAGGTTCACCGCCGCCCTGCCATGAGGGATCACCATACGCGCAGCGCAGAGCAGATCATAAACGGTCATCAGGCCTGCACCGGTGATAAGGCCAGAAACAAGCAGATGGATCTCGAAACGGATCGGCGCAGTCATATCCGCGTTCCCCCGGTTATTTGAACAGACGGGCAAAGAAAGACTCGCCGGATCTGCGGTACGCCTCATTGGAAGAATATACCAGACTATCCACGCTTCCGTCCAGATCCGCTTCACCCTTTTCAAGCGTCAGACGGCTTAAATGCAGATCCTTCCCTTTAACGGTCAAAAGACCCATCTCCGTATCCAGTACCACCTGATTCTCATCAAAGGAAATTACTTCTCGTACGCCGGTCAGACTTCCGTTCTTTCGGTCGTGAAGCAACAGAAGATGCTGCTCTGCAGCGGCCTTTTTCTCCTCCCTGCCCCCCGCACCGGCAGCTGGCCTGATCTCCCGGGCACTGACCAAATCCATAAGAAAACCCCCATCTATACCCGAATCTGTCATTCAAGTATATGATGAGGGCGGTTCCCGTATACCTCAAAGATACCGGTACAGTTCTTTGGCCTCGTCCTTCTTTACAGTTTCCTGAACATCCAGGACTTCCACCTTCACGGAGTTCGTCCCGAAGCGGATCTCAATGATGTCTCCGGCTTTCATATTCAGGGACGCCTTGGCGGGGCGGTCATTAACCAATACCCTGCCTGCATCGCAGGCTTCGTTCGCTACGGTCCTGCGCTTAATAAGACGCGACACTTTCAGAAACTTGTCCAATCGCATATCTGATTATTTCACAGCATCCTTCAGCGCGTTACCGGCCTTGAACTTCGGAGCTTTGGAAGCGGCAACCTTCACCTGCTCGCCGGTTCTCGGATTGCGGGTCACCCTCGCGGATCTCTTCACGGCCTCAAATGTACCGAATCCTACGAGCTGCACTTTGTCGCCGTTAACAAGCGCATCGGTGACAGTCTCTGTAAAAGCCTTGACAGCCTTCTCGGCATCTTTCTTGGAAATGTCTGCCTTTGCCGCAATCGCTGCGACCAGTTCTGTTTTGTTCATTGCTGTTTCCTCCTAAATAAATTCATAAGTCAGGGCGCCATCCCCCGACGCCACCGTACTTTAACATTTATATCCCTTTTACCGTGGTTTGTCAAGGTTTTTCGGCCTTTTCCTGCATTTTTATCGCATTTCGGAACGAATGCCGTTTTGGGGAGAACCGGCCCCTGAATCTCCGAAGCCGGAAAGCGGTCAGCCTTCCATCTGTCTTCCCAGAAACCCTGCCGCGGTCGCAACCTGTCTGAGTTCCGGGTCCCCAAGCTTTGCTTTTGCATCCCGGCTTAAGATCGCCACGCTTCCGATTGCATCGCCTTCGCAGATGATCGGTGCCATCGCCATCGCCGCAACGCCCTCCATGTCGTCCGCAGTCATGAAGAAAAATGCCTTCTCATCGCGGGTCGCCAGAACCGACTCCCGCTCGCTGATCGCCGTTTCCAGCTGCTTGCTGATCGGCTTGCCGATCACATCCTTCTTCGGTCCGCCGGCTACGGCGATCACCTGATCCCGGTCCGTGATGCAGACCATCAGGCCGGTGGACTGGGCCATCGCTTCCGCATACTGGGAGGCAAAGGCAGTCAGCTCCACCATCGGCGAATATTTCTTCAGAATGATTTCCCCCTCGCGGTCCGTGAAGATCTCAAGCGGCGTCCCTTCCCGCAGCCTCAAAGTTCTCCGGATCTCCTTCGGTATCACCACGCGTCCCAGATCGTCGATTCTTCTCACAATCCCTGTAGCTTTCATATCTTTATTCCTCCATTTTGCATTCTGTCATACGCCTGCCCTCCGCTTCCGGCTCCTGCTGACACAGTTGCCGTCGCGGCTGATAGGCGTTTACTGTTATTGTAGTATCTGTCAAATGGGGGAATTTATACTTTCCATATTTTATTATGAAAATAGTGAAATAGCGGCGCGACTGTCTGACTGCAAGGCTGGTTCCCGACCAGCTACTGAACTGTTGCGCGTTTCGGCTCCGCCAGTTCGCCCAGCTTTTTCAAAAGCTCTTCCGCGGCCTTCATCATCTCATGACTGTCCTTATACGCTTTCTTCTGCTCCTGATAGAGGAAACCGGGCGTCTCGCCGGTCAGCATTTTCAGACGTCCGTTATAGGAATGAACCAATTCCGGAATACGCAGCGTGTCAATCCGCGCCTTCGGAAACATGGTCAGACGGACCTCCTGGCGGTTGATATCCACCTCCGTCACATAGGCGCGGTGGGCCATGGATTTCAGCTGCGCAACAAGCAGAAGATTATCCACAGGCCGCGGGATCTCGCCGAAGCGGTCCATCAGTTCATCCTGCATATCCATGGATTCCTCTTCATTCTCAATGGCCGAAATCCGCTTGTATATATCCAGCTTCTGATATTCATTCTTAATGTAGGACGACGGAATATAGGCGTCGATGTCGCACTCCACCACTGTATCGAACTCCTCTTCCTCCGTGCGGCGGCCCTTTAAGGCCGACACCGCCTGATTCAAAAGCTTGCAGTACAGATCGTACCCCACGGCTTCCATATGGCCGTGCTGTTCCGCTCCCAGGACGTTGCCCGCGCCGCGGATCTCCAGATCCCGCATGGCAATGCGGATACCGCTCCCCAGTTCCGTGAACTCCCGGATCGCCTTTAAGCGCTTCTCCGCTTCCTCCCGCAGCAGCTTGTCGCGGCGGTACATGAGAAATGCATACGCCGTCCGGCTGGAACGTCCCACGCGGCCCCGCAGCTGATAAAGCTGGGCCAGGCCCATCCGGTCCGCGTCCTGGATGATGATCGTGTTCACATTGGGAATGTCCAGACCGGTCTCGATAATCGTGGTGGAAACCAGCACGTCGATGTCTCCATTGACAAAATCCAGCATGATCCGCTCCAGCTGCCTCTCCTGCATCTGGCCGTGGGCGTAGACCACCACCGCGTCCGGCGCCAGCTGGGCCACCCGGGCCGCCACATCGGCGATATCCTGGACCCGGTTGTACACATAGTAGACCTGGCCGTCCCTGGCCAGCTCCCGGCGGATGGCTTCCCGGACCATCTCGTCATTATATTCCATCACATAGGTCTGGATCGGCACCCGGTCCACCGGCGGCTCCTCCAGCACGCTCATGTCGCGGATTCCCGCCAGACTCATATGCAACGTCCGCGGAATCGGCGTCGCCGTCAGGGTCAGCACGTCCACATTCTGCTTCATCTGCTTGATCCGCTCCTTGTGGGCCACGCCGAAGCGCTGCTCCTCGTCGATGACCAGAAGCCCCAGATTCTTAAACTGCACGTCCTTAGACAGGATCCGATGGGTACCGATCACGATATCCACCAGGCCCTTGCGCAGATCCTCCAGCGTCTTCTTCTGCTCCGCCGGCGTGCGGAACCGGGACAGCAGATCCACCCGCACCGGGAAATCCTTCATTCTCTGTACAAAGGTATTGTAATGCTGCTGGGCCAGGATCGTGGTCGGCACCAGATAAGCCACCTGCCGGCCGTCCTGAACCGCTTTAAAGGCCGCCCGCAGTGCGATTTCCGTCTTGCCGTAACCCACGTCGCCGCAGATCAGCCGATCCATGATCTTCCTGCTCTGCATGTCCCGCTTGGTGGCTTCAATGGCCTCAATCTGGTCCTCGGTCTCCTCGTAGGGGAACAGCTCCTCGAACTCCCGCTGCCAGACCGTGTCCTCGCTGTAGACGAAACCGTCCGTCTCCTGCCTGGCCGCGTAGAGTTCCACCAGTTCCTTCGCAATCTCCTTTACGGCTCCCTTGACCCGGTCGCGGGTCTTCTTCCACTGCTCGCCGCCCAGACGGTTCAGCTTCGGCGCCTTCGCGTCGGCGCCGGCGTATTTCTGGATCACATCCAGACGGGTGGCCGGCAGGTAGAGATTGCCGCCGTCGGCGTACTCGATCTTCAGATAATCCTTGACAATATGGTCCTGCTCGATCTTCTCGATCCCCCGGTAAATGCCGAGGCCGTGCTCCTCGTGAACTACATAGTCGCCGGGCGAAAGCTCCGCGAAGCTGGCGATCTTCTGCCCTTCGTAGGCGGACTTATGACGGCGGCGCTTCTTTTTCGCCGTGCCGAACATATCGCCCTCCGTGATGACGACAAACTTGATCTGCGGGTACTCGAAGCCCCGGTGGAGGTTGCCATAGCGCACCAGGATCTCTCCCGGCTGCACCTTCCGGTCCGGGTCATCGCTGCAGAACGCGCTCAATTCATAGTCCCGCAGATCGCCGGCCAGACGGCTGGCCCTGGTATGGGAGCCGGACAGCAGAACGACACGGTATTTCTCCCGTTTCCAGCGTTTCAGATCACTTATCAGGATCTCGAAGCTGTTCTGGTAGGAATTGATATTCTTCGCGTTAATGGCGTAGCGCCGGGCCGCCGGCATGCCTGCCAGACGCTGTTCCAGACCGGTCACCAGAAGCGTATGCGGCCCCAGAAGACCCGCCAACGTTTCTTTGGCCATATACAGAAGCTCCGTCTGCTCCGGCAGAAGATAGCCTTTCTCCAGACGGCTCGTCATGCTCTCCCGGAATTCCGCTTCCACGGCGTCCCCGTGCTCAGAAAGTCTGGCCGGTTCATCCAGGAACACCGCCGTGCGGTCTGCCGGAAAATATTCGCGAAAGGAAACGGTATCGCCACAGAAACAGGTAAGAAAGCTGTCCAGCCCGCCCACGCCCAGGCCGTCCTCCAGACGATCCCTCACATCCTTCGCGATCGTATAGATCCGGTGGGCCTCCTCCGTCCGCATCTGGCTGCGCAGAGCCTTCCCGTAGCGGTCGGCCGACTTCTGGATCCGCTCCAGGCCCTCGGCGATCTGGCTTTCCGTCAGCACCATCTCCGCGGCCGGATAGATCACCGCCTCGTCCAGCTGCTCCACCGAACGCTGACTCTCCACATCGAAACTGCGGATGGAATCCACCTCGTCATCCCACAATTCAATACGTATCGGCAGCTCCTCCGTCAGCGGGAAAATGTCCAAAATCCCGCCGCGGATCGAGAACTGCCCCATACCGTCCACCTGGGCCATGCGCTCATAGCCCAGCGTTACCAGGCGGCGCTTCCATTCTTCAATATCAATGATCTCGCCGGGGCGGACGCTTAAGACCTGCGCCTGCAGGGCGGAAAGCGGAAGAAGGCGGTCCATCAGGCCGTCAAGGGTCGTGACGACTACGCCGCCGGATAGGTTTTCCGGACAGCTGGCTGTTTTGCCAAGGCTTCCGGACATGCGGCTGACTGCACTGCCTGCCGCACCTGGGTCTTGGGCCGCCGCAGCCGCCGCTCCAGCATGGTTCCCGGCAATCCGGCCGGCTGCACTGCCCGCTGCGCCCGTGGTTCCCGCGTCCTCCAAAATCGCCTTCACCACCTGCATCCGCTGCCTCGTGATCAGGTTCCCGTGGATATCCGCGCTGTAGAACAGCAGGTCCTTCGCCGGGTACAGCCACACACGATCCGTAAAGCACCGGAAATCATCATAGATCTCCTTCGCCCGCGCCTCGTCATAGGTCACCACCAGCTTCCATGGCAGGGTTTCCCCCGCCTCCTGCATCAGATGCACCTTCTGGGAGTCCATGCACCCGCTGACCTGCACCGGTCCTCTGCCCCGGTTCAGATCCGTATTCAGTTCCTCGAATTCCGCCAGCTCCGCCAGCGCATTTTCAAATACTCTGCT
>CANREE010000068.1 GCA_947629545.1 uncultured Lachnospiraceae bacterium
GTGAAACAGTTTACAGCGGAACATCCGGGAGCCTTTGATCTTGTCAAGTGGGTGCTTTTTGACGATGAGACGTTTCGTGTCTACGCGGATGAACTGAAGCGCTGGGAGGTGTCGGAACTGGTGCAGTCCCCGACGTTTTACGAGATCAACCGGATTTTGGGAGAAGGCGGGCTGGCGTGAGAGAAACATTTTCCGGATACGAAGGTGACCGGAAGGTCATTTATATAACCGCAAATCGGATATTTCGGATTACGGGAAAGCCGCTTTTGTAGTCCGGTTCGGAGACTTTGAAAACTTGACGATGTGGAGCAGATTGGCTAACAGCTCTGTTATAAGCTCTGTCAAATGAAGGCGACGGGGAGAATGAAATGCGGGAACTGATCGAACTGACCGGCATGGTATTAAAATCCACTTCGGTGGGAGAATATGATAAGCGGCTGGTGATCCTGACCCGGGAGAGAGGCAAGATCACGGCTTTTGCACGGGGCGCGAAGCGCCCTGGGAGCAGGCTTATGGGGCCAGGCCGGCCGTTCGCGTTCGGAACCTTTAAGCTCTATGAGGGGCGGGAGGCGTATAATCTGCAGGACGCGGAGATCAGCCGGTATTTTGAAGAATTGACGGCAGATGTGGAGGCGGCCTGCTACGGGCAGTATTTTCTGGAATTCGGGGATTACTATTCGCGGGAGAATCTGGACGGGTCGGCGATGCTTCTTCTGATCTATCAGTCGCTGCGGGCGCTTTTAAAGCCCGGCTTGCCGGACCGGCTGGTGCAGCGGGTGTTTGAGCTGAAGGCGATGGTGATCGGGGGAGAGTATACGGAGAAGCCGCTGGCGGCGGTCAGTGAATCGGCGGCTTACGCGTGGGAGTATGTGATATGGAGTCCGATTGAGAAGCTGTATACGTTTACGCTGACGGAGCCGGTGATGGAAGAATTCGCGAAGTGCGTGGAGATGAATCTGAGGCGGTATGTGGACAGGGAGTTTCAGTCGCTTCGGATTCTCGAAACATTGCGGGGCGCATGAAGGGCTAAAATTGCGGGGCGGGTATTGAAAAGATAGGGAAATCATGGTATACTGCGGGCTGAACGCGCAGGCGATGCATAAGAGAACCGAAATGTGAGCAGGGTACATAGTGACAGTTACATCACATGATGGGAGGGCTCTTATGCGTAAGGGTGAAGACGCGGGCTGGTGGAAGCGTGTTGGCGGCGGGGGAAAACAAGCTGCAGATGCGGGAAGAATTGCGGAGAGCGCGGGAAGGTCCGGCGGAAGCGCGGAAAAATCAGCGGGGGTGATGACCGCTGCGGTGTTCGTTGCTGCTGCGGCAGTTTTTCTGACGGGCTGCGGCGCTGGCGGGAAATCATTTCCTACTGACCGGAGCGTGATCTATATCGCGAAGGACGGCGGGCTGTACACGGTGCTCTGCGGCACGTATGACACGGCGAAGGATTATTACAGCGAGGATGAGCTGGCTGAGCGCGTCGGGGAAGAGGCGGCGGCCTATAACGAGGAATGTTTTGAAGATGCGGAGCGGACTACGGGCGCGGGGCAGGAAGATACGCAGCAGAGGCTTACACGGTCGGTGGATTCGAAGTTTACGGGAACGCGGCGGCAGGATGATCCTGTCGCGGTGGAAAGGGTCCGTCTGAGAGACGGGGCTGCCAGTGTGGTTCTGCGGTATTCGGATGCGGAGAATCTGATTCGTTTTACAGAGGAGTCCCAGGATGCGGACAATCACACGGAGAAGCTTTCCGTGACCATGGTCGGCGAGGGTCTGCCGGATGTTCCGGATGAGGATGAGGCCTGGACCGACGCGAAGCGGAACGATCCGGTGACGCCGGAGCAGATCCGGCGGCGGACAGACCTGCATCTGGTTACGGTCTCCGGACCGGTCACGGTTCAGACCGAGAAGCGCATCCTCTATTACAGCGGGGCGGTGAGCCTGCTGGATAAGCACACGGCGCAGGTGGCGGACGGGGACGCGTATATTGTATACAAATAGAGCGGTACTGTGAAGACTGCGCAGGGTTATCCCAGATAGTTTCAGACTGTTATGGGAAGCCGCCGGGAGTTCATTCGGCGTCAGGCAGGGATGTTTCAATCGGTGTCAGACAGATATGTCCGAACGATCACATAAATTTATAGAAAAGGCAGGGTAACTATTATGGAAAAGACAATGGACAAGATCGTGGCGCTGGCCAAATCCAGAGGGTTCGTCTATCCGGGCTCCGAGATCTACGGCGGCCTGGCCAATACCTGGGATTACGGCAACTTGGGCGTGGAACTGAAGAACAATGTGAAGAAGGCCTGGTGGCAGAAATTCGTCCAGGAGAGCCCCTACAATGTGGGCGTGGACTGCGCGATCCTGATGAACTCCCAGACCTGGGTGGCAAGCGGCCATCTGGGTGGGTTCTCCGATCCGTTAATGGACTGCCGCGCCTGCCATGAGCGCTTCCGCGCGGATCAGCTGATCGAGAATTACATGAAGGAGAAAGGCATTGTTCCGGACGAAGCCGTGGACGGCTGGACCCAGGAGCAGATGAAGCAGTACATTGAGGACCAGAATATCTGCTGCCCGAGCTGCGGCAAACATGATTTCACCGATATCCGCCAGTTCAACCTGATGTTCAAGACCTTCCAGGGTGTGACGGAGGACGCGAAGAACACGGTCTACCTGCGCCCGGAGACGGCCCAGGGCATTTTCGTGAACTTTAAGAACGTTCAGAGAACGTCCCGCAAGAAGATCCCGTTCGGCATTGCCCAGATCGGCAAATCCTTCCGCAATGAGATCACGCCGGGCAATTTCACGTTCCGCACCAGGGAGTTCGAGCAGATGGAGCTGGAGTTCTTCTGTGAGCCGGACACGGATCTGGAGTGGTTCGCCTACTGGAAGCAGTACTGCATCGACTGGCTGCAGACGCTGGGGATCAAGCCCGAGGAGATGCGGGTGCGCGATCATGATCCGGCGGAGCTGGCATTCTACAGCAAGGCCACGTCCGACATCGAGTTTCTGTTCCCCTTCGGCTGGGGCGAGCTCTGGGGCATCGCGGACCGCACCAATTACGATCTGACCCGCCATCAGGAGACCTCCGGCCAGGATCTGACCTATTTTGACGATGCGAAGAATGAGAAATATATCCCCTTCGTCATCGAGCCGTCCCTGGGCGCCGACCGCGTGACGCTGGCGTTCCTCTGCGCCGCCTACGACGAGGAGGAGCTGGCTGAGGGCGACGTGCGCACGGTGCTGCATTTCCATCCGGCCATCGCACCGGTGAAAGTGGGCGTGCTGCCGCTTTCCAAGAAGCTGAACGAGGGCGCGGAGAAGATTTATGCCGAGCTGTGCAAATATTTCAACTGCGAGTTCGACGACCGCGGCAACATCGGCAAACGCTACCGCCGCCAGGACGAGATCGGCACGCCGTTCTGCGTGACCTACGATTTCGATTCTGAAAATGACCAGGCGGTGACGGTCCGCGACCGCGACACGATGGAGCAGGTGCGGGTGCCGATTGCGGAACTGAAAGATTATCTGGAGGAGCGGATCCGGTTCTGATCGGAAAGATGTGAAAATCTGCCGGCAGCAGATTTTGTATGGCAGGGAGTTGGCGTCGGGCCCATATGGCCCCGGCGGCTCCCTGCTTTTTGTACTTTCTGTGCGGACAGGAGAATACAGACGGTGAGTCTTCTGTCAGGGAAAGAGTGGTTGGATTCGAGACCAGGCTGCTGGAGAGAGAATATGTCAAATCTGAGAGTCTCTGTTGAGGAGAAGGCAGCCACATCTGGAGCCGGCTTCCCAAGAGAATGCAGTCGGAAGTAGAATTTTGACGGACTGTGATGTGCTAAAGCGATAAAATGTTGCTGTGTTTTCCGTGGGTGAGGACGGTTAAATTTGTTGAATTTATTCATTGAAAATGCCGTGGCCGTGTGATATCATAAATCCATATTTTTGAAAATGCAGCGGCAGGGAAGGAGACTCTTGCCAGGGAACCCGACAGGAAGACGGCGTCACCGACTGAGAACGCGGTCATGGGGGAAGCGGCGAAGGGAACACTCCGGAGCCGGTATGTCGAAACAGCAGTAGGCATATCCGTCGGCACACGTTACGTGCATATGAGAGGAGATGCGGGGGCCTGCAGCAGTCAGGCGGCGTCTCAATGCGGGTGGTACCGCGGGATTCATACGAATGATTATGTCCCGTCCCGGAATACAAGAGCGTATTCCGGGGCGGTTTTCTTTTTGAAAAAAGGAGGACTTCATCATGGAATTTATCAGCGGCGTGAAACAGAAGGAAGACATTTCGATCAGCCAGCTCCTGACCGGAAACTACATCGGTCAGACTGTCAGGATGCGGGGAGCCGTTCACAATGTCCGTGATATGGGCGAGATGGTATTTGTGATTCTGCGCAAATCGGAAGGTCTGGTACAGTGCGTCTACGAGGATCATCCGGATCGGGCAGCGGATCGCGGGGCAGACACGGCGGCCGGCGCAGCGCGTTCAGACGGCAAGGACAATGAGGCCGGGGCGCCTGCCGCACCGGCAGATTCTATGCCCGTTCCCCTTCAGCTTTCCAATCTGAAGAACCTGAAAGAAGAATCCGCGGTGGAAGTTACCGGCCGGGTAGCCGCCGAAGCGCGTGCGCCGTATGGGTATGAACTGCGTCTTTGCGGCATAGAGGTTCTCTCGGAGCCGGATGAGATTCTGCCGCTGGCTATCAACAAATTCAAGATGCACACCTCTCTGGAAGCCAAGCTGGCGATGCGTCCCATTTCCCTCAGAAATGTCCGGGAGCGGGCCAAATTCAAGATTCAGGAAGGCATTGTCAGGGGTTTCCGCGATTTCCTCATGAGTCAGGGCTTCACCGAGGTGCATACGCCGAAGATCGTGTCCCGGGGCGCCGAGGGCGGCTCCAATGTGTTCAAGTTGGATTATTTTAACAAGAAGGCGGAAATGGGCCAGAGCCCCCAGTTTTACAAGCAGACCATGGTGGGCGTCTACGACCGGGTCTTCGAGGTGGCGCCGGTGTTCCGGGCGGAGAAGCACAACACGACGAGGCATCTGAACGAGTACGTGAGCCTGGATTTTGAGATGGGATATATCGACAGTTTTGAGGAGATCATGGCGATGGAGACCGGTTTTCTCCAGTACACGATGGAACTTCTGGCAAAGGACTATCAGAAGGAGCTGGAGATGCTGGATGTGAAGCTGCCGGACGTGAGCCGGATCCCGGCGGTTCGCTTCGATAAGGCGAAGGAACTGGTGGCGGAGAAATACAACCGGAAGATCCGCAATCCCTTCGACCTGGAGCCGGAGGAGGAGCTGCTGATCGGACGGTATTTCGAGGAGGAGTACGGGAGCGATTTCGTATTCGTGACCCATTATCCGTCCAAGAAACGGCCGTTCTACGCGATGGACGACCCGGAGGACGCCAGATTCACACTGAGCTTCGATCTGCTGTTTCGGGGGCTCGAGGTGACCACCGGCGGTCAGAGGATCCACGATTACAAAGAGATCCTTAAGAAAATGGAAAAGCGCGGCATGGATCCGGCGGATATTGAGTCCTATCTGATGATCTTTAAGTACGGAATGCCGCCCCACGGCGGGCTGGGAATCGGTCTGGAGCGGCTGACCATGCGGCTTTTGAGCGAGCAGAATGTGCGGGAGGCGTCATTGTTCCCGCGGGATGTGACGAGGCTGGAACCGTAGGGGAAGCAACGGTGAGAGGCCGGTATTTGACACCGAATAAGCCTGTGGTACGAGAAACAGGATTGAAGGAAAAGGGCAAATTGGAAGCGCAGCGATAGAAGGAGGGGCTGGACTATGGCAAATGTGATCAGCGATGAAACGATCGAATACGTCGGTATTCTGGCGAAGCTGGAGCTGACGGACGCGGAGAAGGAAGAAGCGAAGAAGGATATGGGCAGGATGCTGGATTATATCGACATGCTGAACGAGCTGGATACCAGCGGGGTAGAGCCCATGTCCCATATCTTCGCGATGAACAATGTGTTCCGCGAGGATGTGGTGACCAACGGCGACGAGCGGGAGAAGATCTTAAAGAACGCGCCGGAGCAGAAGGACGGGTCATTTAAGGTGCCGAAGACGGTGGAGTGAGGAAAGACGGCAGGGAAGGCGCCGGAGCCAAAGAGAACGGTCAGAGATGAAGGAAATGGCCGGCACGGAAAGGAGATCGGAACGTGAGTGATATATTGGAAATGACGGCCGTCCAGCTGGGCGGTAAGATAAAGAGTCGGGAAGTGGGCGCCGTGGAGGCGGCGAAAGCGGTCCTCGGGCAGATCCGGGCGGCGGAGCCTGTGGTTCACGCCTACGTGACCGTGGATGAAGCGGGCGCCCTCAGGCGGGCGGAGGAGGTTCAGAAGCGGATCGATACGGGCGAGCTGACCGGGCCGCTGGCCGGCGTGCCGGTGGCGATCAAGGACAATATGTGTACCGAGGGGATGCTGACCACCTGCAGCTCGAAGATACTTTACAATTTCGTCCCCACCTACACGGCGGAGGCGGTGCGGAATCTGGAAAAGGCCGGCGCGGTGATTCTGGGCAAGACGAATATGGATGAATTCGCCATGGGAAGCACGACGGAGACTTCGGCCTTCGGCGTGACCAGAAATCCGTGGAATCCGGAGCATGTGCCCGGCGGTTCCTCCGGCGGTTCCTGCGCGGCGGTGGCCGCGAACGAGTGCTTCTATGCGCTGGGCTCGGACACCGGCGGCTCGATCCGCCAGCCCAGTTCCTTCTGCGGCGTGACGGGGATCAAGCCAACCTATGGGACCGTGTCCCGGTACGGGCTGATCGCCTACGGCTCGTCTTTGGACCAGATCGGGCCGATCGCGAAGGACGTAACAGACTGTGCGGCGGTTCTGGCGACCATCGCTTCCTATGACCGGAAGGACAGTACGTCGTTCCCGCGGGACGACTGCGATTTTACATCCGCGCTGAAGGACGACGTGAAGGGGATGCGGATCGGGATTCCCCGCGACTATCTGGGCGAGGGCCTGGACGACGAGGTGAAAGCGGCAATCCTTGCGGCGGCGAAGGTTCTGGAGGAAAAAGGCGCCGTTGTGGAGGAGTTTGATCTGAGCCTTGTGGAGTACGCAATCCCGGCCTATTATGTGATCGCTTCGGCCGAGGCCAGTTCCAACCTGTCCCGGTTCGACGGTGTTAAGTACGGCCTGCGCGCTAAGGAATACGAGGGCCTTCACAACATGTACAAGCGCAGCCGTTCGGAAGGCTTCGGGCCGGAGGTGAAGCGGCGCATCATGCTGGGTTCCTTCGTCTTAAGCTCCGGTTACTACGACGCGTACTATCTGAAGGCGCTGCGGACGAAGGCGCTGATCAAGAAGGCCTTCGACAGGGCGTTTGAGAAATACGACGTGATTCTGGGACCGGCCGCACCGACGACAGCGCCGAAAATGGGCGAATCGTTGAGCGATCCGCTGAAAATGTATCTGGGCGACATTTACACGATCTCCGTGAATCTGGCGGGCCTGCCGGGAATGACGGTGCCCTGCGGAAAGGATTCGAAGGGGCTGCCCATCGGGCTACAACTGATCGGGGACTGCTTTAAGGAGAAAAATATTATTCGCGCGGGTTACGCGTTTGAGCAGAGTAGGACTTATGAGAGCCCGAAGATCGCAAGGAGTGCACAGGCGGATGGAATGTCGGGAGATATTGCGGACTGCGCCTCGGACACTGCGGTGAAAAGCAGAGCAGGCAGCACCGCGGACATTGTGACGGAAGGCAGAACGGGCAGCGCCGCGGACATGATGTCGGAAGGTAATGCAGGCAGCACCGCGGAAAGCACCGGAAAGGAGGCGCGTTAATATGACGAAACAGTATGAGACTGTCATCGGCCTGGAAGTCCATGTGGAGCTGGCGACGAAGACGAAGATCTTCTGCGGATGTTCCACCGCTTTCGGCGGCGCGCCGAATACCCACACATGCCCGGTCTGCACCGGTATGCCGGGATCTTTGCCGGTTCTGAATAAGCAGGTGGTGGAGTACGCCCTGGCCGTAGGGTTGGCCACCAACTGCGGCATCAACCAGTACTGCAAATTCGACCGGAAGAATTATTTCTATCCGGATAACCCGCAAAACTACCAGATTTCCCAGCTGTACCTGCCGATCTGCCACGACGGCTGGGTGGAGATCGAGACGGCGGCGGGAACGAAGAAGATCGGTATCCACGAGATCCATATGGAGGAAGACGCCGGAAAGCTTATTCACGATGAGTGGGAGGACTGCTCTCTGGTGGATTACAACCGCAGCGGCGTGCCGCTCATTGAGATCGTGTCGGAGCCGGATATGCGCAGCGCGGACGAGGTCATTGCCTATCTGGAAAAGCTGCGGCTGATCATCCAGTATCTGGGCGCGTCCGACTGTAAGCTGCAGGAAGGATCCATGCGCGCCGACGTAAACCTTTCGGTCCGTGAGGTGGGAGCCGCGCAGTTTGGTACCAGGACTGAGATGAAGAACCTGAATTCCTTCAAGGCGATCGCAAGGGCCATCGAGGGAGAGCGCAAGCGCCAGATCGAGCTTCTGGAGGATGGCAAAAAGGTGATTCAGGAGACGAGGCGCTGGGACGACAATAAGGAATCCTCCCACGCGATGCGTTCCAAGGAGGACGCTCAGGATTACCGGTATTTCCCGGATCCGGACCTGACGCCGGTGGCCATCAGCGACGAATGGCTGCAGGCGGTCCGCGACCGGCAGCCGGAGCTGCGCACGGAGAAGCTGGCCCGCTATCAGACGGAATTCCAGCTGCCGCGCTACGACGCGGAGATCCTGACAGGATCTAAGCATCTGGCGGATATTTTCGAGGCGACCGTGGCGATTTGCGGAAAGCCCAAGGAAGTTTCCAACTGGCTGATGGTGGAGGCCATGCGGCTCCTCAAGGAGAAGGAGCAGGATCCGGAGGATCTGTCATTTTCCCCGGAGAACCTGGCGAAGCTGATCGGCCTGGTGGAGAAGAATACGATCAACCGGACTGTGGCGAAGACGGTGTTCGAGGAGATCTTCGCTAATGATGTGGATCCGGAGAAATATGTGGCTGAGAAGGGTCTTGCCATGGTCAGCGACGAAGGCGCGCTGCGGCAGGCTGTCGGGGAGGTTATCGCGGCGAATCCCCAGTCGGTGGCAGATTATAAGAATGGCAAGCAGAAAGCCATGGGCTTCCTGGTGGGCCAGACCATGCGGGCGATGAAGGGCAAGGCGGATCCTGCCAAGGTGAACCAGATCGTGCGGGAGCTGCTGGAAGAGTGAGATAGGTGAGTGTGCGGAAGCAGACCTGCGGAGAGCGTGCGGGAGCTGTCCGGCAGAGTGTGTCAGGTGCGCGCTGGATGTGTTTGGCAGAGAGAGCCGGGTGAGCGCGCAAAGGCAGTCCGAAAGGAGAAGTCGAGGGCGTGTGTGGCCTGTCCGGCAGGAAGAGCCGGGACTTGCAGAAGCTGGCGGCCGCGCGCAAACTGCGGCTCCGGCCGGTACGGAAACTTCCGGCCCCGGTGGACGAGAGGTTGACAAACCGAATCCATTTACGGTATAGTATGTTGAAACAGAAGGAGGATATCATATATGAAGCCATATGCGGAAATGACGAAGGAAGAACTGACAGCGCTCCGCGCGGAGCTGAAGGCGGCATACAGGGACTATCAGAGCCAGGATCTGCGTCTGGACATGTCCAGAGGCAAGCCCAGCATCGACCAGCTGGATCTGTCCATGGGCATGATGGATGTGCTGGACAGCGACTCGGACCTGACCTGTGACGACGGAACCGACTGCCGCAACTACGGCGTTCTGGACGGCATCAGCGAAGCCAAGGAGCTTCTGGCCGATATGATGGAGGTCCGCCCGGAGCAGATCATCATTTACGGTAACTCCAGTCTGAATGTCATGTTCGATACCATGTCCCGCTCCATGACCCACGGCGTCATGGGCAACACACCCTGGTGCAAGCTGGACAAGGTGAAATTCCTCTGCCCGGTGCCCGGCTACGACCGTCATTTCGCGATGACTGAATATTTCGGGATCGAGATGATCAACGTGCCGATGGATGAGAACGGACCGGATATGGACATGGTGGAAGAACTGGTGGCAAATGACGACTCCATCAAGGGGATCTGGTGCGTGCCCAAGTACTCGAATCCGACCGGTATTTCTTACTCCGATGACACGGTCCGCCGTTTCGCAAGACTGGAACCAGCGGCTCCCGATTTCCGAATTTACTGGGATAATGCTTACACAGTCCATCATCTCTACGACATGGGACAGGATCATCTTCTGGAAATCCTGGCGGAATGCAAGCGTGCCGGCAATCCGGACTTGGCTATCAAGTTCGCCTCCACTTCCAAGATCAGCTTCCCGGGCTCCGGGATCGCGGCCCTGGCGGCGTCGGAGAACAATCTGGTAGATATCAAGAAGCAGCTGAAATACCAGACCATCGGCCATGACAAGGTGAACCAGCTGCGCCATGTGCGGTATTTTAAGGACATCCACGGCATGGTGGAGCATATGCGCAAGCACGCCGATATCATGCGGCCCAAGTTCGAGGCGGTGGAGGAGATCCTGGAGCGGGAGCTCGGCGGTCTCGGCATCGGAACCTGGACCAAGCCCAGGGGCGGCTATTTCATTTCCTTTGATTCCATGGAAGGCTGCGCGAAGGATATCGTAGCCCGCTGCAAGAAGGCCGGGCTTGTGATGACCGGCGCCGGGGCGACCTACCCGTATGGAAAGGATCCCCATGATTCCAACATCCGCATCGCGCCGTCCTATCCGCCGCTGGATGACCTGCGTGAGGCCATGCAGCTGTTTGCGCTGTGCGTCAAGCTGGTGAGCGTGGATAAGCTGTTGGCGGGGATGCAGTAAGGAGCGGTGCCGCGCAGCTGCGGGGAATCGGTTGTTGGATACGCCGTGCGTGTTCTGTAAAGTTCATTTGCGCAAATTGGATTTATGCAAATTTGGGAGAGAGGGGTGCGCAGGCACCCCTCTTATGGTATAATAACGAGGAAATCACCGATGGCGCTTGCGCCGATCGGTGTTTGACGAGTATCTCCATCGAGACGTTAGTCGAGATGGTATAATAAAATTATCCGGTCAGGTCTTCTGCCGTTTTTAATGAAGAAAATACGCATACTTTGACAGAATAATATGTTTATCCGGGCAGCCGGGGATGTTTATTTCAGTTAGGGATACAGTATAGACAACCCACACTTACAGACGATATTAGAACCCTCAGTCAATCCATGCGCAGGACTGACTGAGGCTTTTTTAATCATATTACAACATTCACAATCAGCCCAGTCACCAGCGAAAACGCCATGACAAAGGCAAAATACAGTAAAAACCGCTTCACGCCCAGCACGATCTTCAGAGCGCCAAGATTCGTAATCTTGGTCGCCGGGCCGGTGATCATAAAGGCCGAGGCGCTGCCCATACTCATGCCCATGGCAAGCCACTCCCGGATGAGGGGAATTGTCCCGCCGCCGCAGGCATAGAGCGGAACGCCGATGGTCGCCGCCATCAGAACGCCGAATCCCTCGTTTGCCTCCCCGAACAGAGCGGCAAATTTGTCCGCCGGGACATACCGTTGGAAGAGGGCGGAAAGCAGAACTCCCAGCAGGAAGTACAGCCCGGTCGCCTTGATGTTCCTGCCGAGATTGAACAGAAACCGCAGAAACAGATTTGGGTGGGTATCATGGCTCGCCCTCGGCTCAAAGCCCTCGAAGTTGAAAAATGGTTTATCCTTATAGAAAATATGTACCACGATGCCCGCAACGATCCCGCAGACCGTACAGGACACAATGCGGATCACCAGCGCCGTCATGCCCAAAGCGGTGGAGTACATGATAAGCTGCGGGTTCAGAAGAACGCTGGACATCATAAACGCCGCCAGCCAGTCATGGCGCATCCCATGTCTGGAAAAAGACGCCGCGATGGGGATCGTACCGTACATACAAAGCGGGGAGGCAATCCCTAAGAGGCTTGCCGGAACAACGCCCCACAGCCCCCACTTCTTATCCCGGATCCGGTCAAAGGCTCCGTGGATAGCGTCCTTGGCGAACACTGAAACGAGGGAGCCGACGACCATGCCGAGGATCCAGTACCCAGCGATCTGCCGAAGTTGGAGCAGAAAGTAGTACCACACATAGACGAACTCCCGGTGCAGAACCTCAAACACTTCATTCATCGATGTTCACCAGGGTGTAAGTGCGGCTGCCCAGGCCGATTTCCTCGGCGTGCTCCAGCGTATGCAGACCGTTTCGGGATTCAATGCGCCGTACCAGGGAGGCACCGTCGCCGTCCTTCTGCGCATAGACAAGATCGATACAGGCCTGATCCAGCGCCACGGGATCGGCGGACGCCGGGATGCCGATATCGTGCATATCCGGCTCGGCGGGATTGCCGTCGCAGTCACAGTCCACGGACAGGCGGTTCATCACGTTGATATAGACGATCCGCTCTCCATTTCCAAGATAGTCGGACACGGATTTTCCCGCCTCCGCCATGGCCTCCAGAAAGGCGTCCTGCTCGCCGCCCCACATGCTGCCGCCTGTGCCGCCGCTGTGAATCCACGCCTTTCCTTCACTGGAGCCAAGCCCGATGGAGATATTCTTGATCGCGCCGCCGTAACCTGCCATGGCGTGGCCCTTGAAGTGGGAAAGGACAAGGTAGGAATCATAGTCGGCGAACGCCGCGCCTATATAGTTTTCCGTCAGCACGCTGCCGCCCTCCACGGGCAGCGTCATAGAGCCGTTTTCATCGAGAATCTGAAAATCTGCAATCTCGGTGAAGCCGTGATCCTCCGCCACCTGATAGTGCATGGCCGTCTCGGAACGGGAGCCGCCGTAGGCTGTGTTGCACTCCACAATCGTGCCGTCCACGACATCCACCACATCTTTGATGAGCAGCGGGTCGAGGTAATTGCTTGCAGGAGGTTCGCCGGTAGAGAGCTTTACGGCCACACGGCCGGTGGGCGTCCATCCAAGGGCTTCATACACCGCCATCAACCCTTCCGGGGAAATGTCAGTCGTCATGTAGACGATTGGAACATCCGAATCGGAATCCGCTTGCTCACCGGACGGGGTGCTGTTGTCCACGCTGCTCTCCGTACTATTACCCACGACGCTCTCCGCGCTGTTGTCCACGACGCTCTCCGGGCTGTCATTTTCGCTGTCGGTTGAATCGTCAATCCTTTCGGAATCTGTTCCGGACGGATTTACATTGTACGATGTTTGATCCTGATTTCCGGAACTGTCTGTTTCCACCTCCTTTTGTGTACCGCAACCCGTGAAAACCATTGACAGTAACAGGAATGTGAGGAAGAAAGGTAAAAACCGTTTTCTCATACTTGAAACCTCCTTGTCACAATTTTTTGCCGAGGTCATACGCCATTTGCGGATATTTGGAATGCCGCGTCATAGACGGCGTGCCGCATCCTTTCCCCAGGACCATTCCCTGATCCTTCAGGTTCAGATACCGCACAAGCGTATGATAATGGGATTCCAGCGCCTCAAACGTCCATGTGTCGCTATTCCATGCAACAGCCAGAAGAGCAGACTTCATGTGCTTTCGCTGAATGCTGCTGTTGAATGCGCAGAACCGGTCGATCATTGTTTTAAGTTGCGCGCTCATCCCATAATAGTAAAGCGGCGTCACAAACACCATCATGTCCGCATCCAGTATTTTCCGCCGTATCTCGTTCACATCATCTTTTTGAACGCACGGGCCTTCGTACCCGCAATGAATACAGCCGGTGCAGGGGTGGATATTGGCATGAGCGGCGTCGATCACCTGTACACTGTGCCCCGCCTCTGCGGCCCCCTGAATGAACTGTTCCGCCAGCAGATTTGAAGACCCGTCTCGATTAGGGCTGCCCTCAAGCACTACAATATTCATAGCGATTTCTCCCATCTGATAGAAATATTATTGATTTCCAGCCACGTGGCGATGTCATCAGGCAGACTGCTTCTCCTTTTCTGCTGCTTTCTGTTTAATTGATTCCAAGCCCGTTTGCCCACTCCATCACTTCATCGGAGTCGGCTCCGGCAGAAAAGCGGTGGCCGGAAAGCCACTCTGCTCCGCTGGCGGCGGATCGAAGCGCAGAATCGCTGTTTCCGAAGCCGCTGCTGGCGGAGGTGCAGTACGCGGCCAGCGTCTTGCCTGAAAAATCATAGCTTTCGATGAACGTACTCATGATCCGCGGCGCTTCGCCCCACCAAATCGGGTAACCAATCAGCACCACATCGTACTGCTCCATATTCTCCACAGAACCGGAGATTGCAGGGCGGGCAGACGGATCGTCCATTTCCACAGAAGAACGGCTGCCCGAATTGCCATAGTCCAGATCCTCGTCCGTATAGGGCTGCTCCGGGGTGATCTCGTAGAGATCAGCGCCAAGCCCATCCGCTAATTTCTGCGCCACACCCTCGGTGTTGTTCGTAGCAGAGAAATAGGCAACAAGGATTTTGCTTCCCTCCGGCGTCCTGGACTCTTCTGACGTCTCGGGCTGAACTGCATTGTTTTGCGACGATTCGGCATTACTGCCGTTGCCGGCCGGTTCATTTCCGCCGGAACAGGCCGCGAGGGAAAGAACCATGATGACCGCCAGTAAAAGCGTTACGATCTTTTTCATTTTTATTTCAACCCTCCATATTGGTTATCGTCCACCGGTTCCAGCCACTCGTTGGAACCATTCTCTCCGGGGACTTCAATAGCGAGATGGCTAAACCAGCTGTCCGGTGCGGCACCGTGCCAGTGCTTGACGCCCGCAGGGATGTTGATACAGTCGCCGGGCTTCATTTCCACAGCTTCTTTGCACCACTCTTGATAATAGCCTCGGCCTCCGACGCAGACGAGAATCTGTCCGCCGCCGCGGTCAGCGTTATGGATATGCCAGTTGTTCCGGCAACCCGGTTCAAAGGTCACGTTGAAAATGCCTACCTGCTCTTTGGACACCGGCGCAAGGTAGCTCTGACCAGAAAAATACTGCTTGAAGCCGTCGTTGGGCGCGCCGATGGGGAAGAATATTGTGTTTTGATACCGATCCTTCTCCGTCAGTTCCGGTTCGGCCTCGTTCCAGACGTCCTTTGCCAGACGGAACACCGCCCACGCCTTCGGCCAGCCGACGTAGAAGCCCACATGGGTCACAATGGCGGCGATCTCCGCTCTCGTCACGCCGTGGGCCTTGGCGTTTTCCAGATGATAGGTCAGCGACGAGTCCGTGATCCCGGACGACATCAGCGCCACAACGGTGATGATGCAGCGGGTTTTCAAATCAATGTCAGGGTTGTTCCAATTCTCGCCAAAGAGAACGTCGTCGTTATAGTGGGCGAAATCCGGGGCGAAAGTGCCAAGCTGATTTCTGCCTGCGGTCTGTGTGATCTTTTCCATTATTTTTCTCCTCATTTCATATCATTTTCATTTCTGTTTTGCTGCATATTTGATCTTATTCGCTGTGCTGGACTTGTCGTTTTACACTACATTTCCCGCCTTCTGTTTGCCGTTCTGCGCCATCACGCCGACTAAGGCATGGGGCACATATAATTCTTCGAGATAGTCGGTCTCGTCCTGTGTCAGTTCCAGATCGACCGCCCTGGCCGCGCCGTCCACATGGGAAAATTTCGTCGCGCCCACCACCGGGGCGGTTACTTTCGCAAGCAGCCATGCAAGCGAAATTTCCGTCATGGAGACGCCGCGCTTGTCAGCCAGTTCCGCCACACGGGCGATGACACGGCTGTCCGCTTCGGCTGTGGCATCGTACTTGAATTTCGCATAGGCGTCCTCTTGCAGCCGCTTGCTGGTCTCGCCGGGACGCTTGCTGAGCCGCCCGCCCGCCAGGGCGCTGTAAGGCGTCATGGCGATGTTCTGGTCGGCGCAGAAGGGAGCCATCTCTCGTTCTTCCTCGCGGGCGATCAGATTGTAATGTCCCTGAATGGACACGAACTCCGTAAGACCGTGTTCGCGGGCGTAGAAATTGGCCTTGGCAAGCTGCCACGCAAAGCAGTTGGAGATGCCGATGTACCGCGTCTTACCCGCCGTGACCGCATTATGCAGCCCTTCCATGATTTCCTCCATGGGCGTATGGTAGTCCCACATGTGATAGATGTAGAGATCCACATAGTCCAGGCCCAGGTTTTTCAGGCTCTGATTCAGATTATTTTCGATGTGCTTTTGTCCGCTGACGCCTGCGTCGATCTCGTCCTGTGTCCTGGGCGTGAACTTGGTAGCGATTACAAAATCGTCCCGCTTTGCGAAATCCCGCAGCGCCCTGCCCACATACTGCTCGCTGGTGCCGCTTTGGTAGGCAATGGCGGTGTCGTAGAAGTTGATGCCCAAATCAAGGCCGTGCCTGATGATCTCGCGGGTCTGCTCCTCATCCACCGTCCAGCTGTGCTGTCCCGCGGCGGCGTTGCCGAATCCCATACAGCCCATGCAGATACGGGAAACGGTCAAATCGGATTTGCCAAGTTTCGTGTACTTCATTTTTCCTGCCCCCCTTAAAGAATTGTCCGAACCCACGCATCCAGGCTGGCCGCTGACTGATGGCCGTTCAGCAATTTTCCCTCGGTAATCACGGTGTCTGCCGCAACGGAGGGCTTCAGTCCGGCTGCTGCTTTTCCAAACCCGCTGCCGCCGGAGGTGGCAAACAGCACGATTTTCTTTCCGGAAAAATCATAGCTCTCCAAAAAGCTGTTGATGATGGTGGGGGCCACATACCACCAGATGGGGAATCCCAGCAGGATGGTATCATAGGCCGTGATATTGGCGTCTTTGTCTGCCAACGCCGGACGGCTTGATTTGTCGTTCATTTCTACCGAGCTGCGGGATTTCTTATCCATCCAGTTGAGATCCGCTTTCGTGTAGGGTACTGCGGGCCTGATTTCGTAGATATCCGCTCCTGCGGCCTGTGCCAGTTCCTTTGCAATACGCGCCGTCGTTCCACTGGCGCTGAAATAGGCGACTAATGTTTTGCTCATGTTTTTTTCACTCCTTATTCTATAATCAAATCCTGTTTCCCGAAAACTGCCATATCCGGGAAATCTTTATTTAAGCCGGTCATGACCGATAATACCGATATGGGCAACCAACGTCCACGTCGGCTTCTCACCGTTCATAGCCCCGATTACCGTCAACGGCGTGGGATAAAGCGCTAGCAGCGATCTAACATTTTTCTTCATGATTCAGTACCCTCCTGACTTGTAAATATATTCTGACACCGTGTCAGCATGGTTAGTATAGCACTATTCTGACACGGCGTCAATATGATTTTGAGGAAAATTTGCAGATTTACATTCCGTTAATGATTTCTCGTTCGTTATAATAGGATCCTGAAGTCTCAAAAACGCCGTTGTCTATTGAAGGGAACCCCTTTTATCAGACTTATGTTTTGTCTAACAAAAGGGGTTCCCTTCAGAAAGCAACGGCTATCTCTTAGTCAACTCAATAGAAAATTCTAAGGGGCTGCGCAGAAAATATCTGTTACTGTTTATTCTTCTCAATTTCCGCCATCTTCATCGCCCGTACCTTCAGCGGAAGACCGAACAGGGTGATGAATCCGTCCGCGTCATGATGGTCGTACAGGTCGCCGGTGGTGAAGGACGCCAGGGACTCGCTGTACAGGGA
>CANREE010000069.1 GCA_947629545.1 uncultured Lachnospiraceae bacterium
TTCAGGGCCTTCTCACGGCCGTAAGCCGCGCCTGCCATCAGCTGGTCGATGTCCGCGCCGCTGACCGCGATCGGAAGCAGGCCTACCGCCGTCAGGACTGAGAAACGGCCGCCCACGTCATCCGGTACTACGAAGCTCTCGTAGCCCTCCTGGTTCGCCAGGCTCTTCAGGGCGCCTCTCGCCTTGTCCGTCGTCGCGTAGATACGCTTATTGGCCTCTTCTTTGCCGTATTTTGCGATCAGCATCTCCTTGAACACGCGGAACGCAATAGCCGGTTCGGTGGTGGTGCCGGATTTGGAGATAATATTAATGGAGAAATCTTTCCCCTTCAGTACATCCTGCAGGTCCTTAATATACTTGCTGCTGATGCTGTTGCCTACGAAATAGATCTCCGGGGTCTTCCGGTCCGCCTTATCGAGCACATTATAGAAGCTGTGGGTCAGGAATTCGATGGCCGCACGCGCGCCCAGATAGGAGCCGCCGATACCGATGACCAAAAGCACGTCGGAATCGCTCTGGATCTTGGCCGCCGCCTTCTTGATCCGCGCAAATTCCTCCTTATCATAGTCCACCGGCAGATCGATCCATCCCAGGAAATCATTGCCCGCGCCGGACTTCGCGACCAGAACGTCCTTCGCACACATCACGGACGCCTTGATGTTCGCGATCTCTTCCGCGGAAATGAATCCGGCGGTCTTCGAATAATCAAACGTTACTTCTCTTCCCATGGTCATACACTCTCCTTTTATCAGATTGTCAGGTAGTGCCTGTCGGATACAGTATAGCATAATCCGGCTTTTTTGGCGATAGAAATATGCAGTTTTTGGAAATTATCCCGCCGCCGCGGGCGGGCTGCGGGCGGGGCGCTGCGCTACTCGAGATACTGCTGCAGGATCTCTCCCACCAGTTCCAGCTCGTCCGGCGACAGTTCCTTGAGCCACTCGCCGTCCATCCGGCTCTTCTCGCGGCTGGCGGCGATTTGCTCCAGACTGCGCCGCAGGACGTCTTCCTCCGGCCGCTCGCGCTCCGCGGCGGGCGCATCTCCCGCCGGTTTCAGCGTATTCTTCCTGACCGCCCGTTCGCCGCGCCGCTGGCTTCGGTTCAGCGAACGGGCTTCATTGCCGAAGTCCGGTTCCCTGTCGCTGCCGCGGGCAATGCTGCGGATGGCGCCGCGGCTCCCTGTCCCTGACGGTTCGCGCCCGCTGCCGTCCCGCCCCGCCGTCTCGCCGCCGTCACGAAGGTCTCGCTCCGGCAGGCTTCCGCCGTCGCTAGTGAGACGGTCTGCTGTTTTGCCGCCGTCGCTGCTGAAACGGTCCGTCCTTCCGCCATCGCGGACGCTGTCACGGCTGAGCCAGTCTGTCCTGCCGCCGTCGCCGACGCTGTCACGGCTGACGGCCCGCGGTTCCTGTACGGCGTTTCCCGGGACCCGGTCACGGACGCCGGTATAATCCAGCGCCGCGGCGCTTTCCCGCGCCAGCCGCAGACAGAGCGAATTCTCCAGATAATCCTGCAGCACGCTGAGCAGCTGGGAACGCTTCTCCGGCAGGTTCACGCCGATATCCAGAAACATGGTCAGAAGTCCCGCAAGGATGCCGGCTGTGGCGTACAGCACAATATAATAGGTATCGCACCGATACCAGTAGGCCAGAAATGAACCGGCGCCGCCCAGCAGAAAGCACAGAACCGTCATCTGCCCTGCCAGATTGCCCCAGCCGTTCAGGCTGACGCCGAGGAAGCGGTAACCGTTCAGCTGCTTTTCCAGATACGCCTGCGTATTGGCGATCCCCTGGTTCAGCCGGTATGTATTTTCCGCTTTCTGCCTGAAATCCCGCAGGTAGCGGTTCTTCGTCAGCGCCATGTTGTCAGTTTCCCTGATTAATCTTCGGTAAAGAGTCCGTGCCGTCAGCCGGGCCAGAATCCCCAGCACGCAGACGGCCGCGAGTGCGTACAATGCCTGTCCCGATTCCAGGATTTGAATCATCATTGTAACTCCCCTTTCTGTGAATGGATAAACTGCTCCGCCGTCCACGTCGCCCACGCCATCACTTGCGCGCTCACGGATGCCTGAGCCGCATGTCCGGTCAACGTCATCATTATAGCGGGAGATTTCCGATTTGGGAAGTTAAGAACCCCTAGAATCGTTCGTCAAATATCGACGGGAAACGATTCTTAAGGGGTTGAGAAAGATTCTTGATATGGTTTTTACAGCGTTCGGATCATATCCAGCACCAGCCGCACGCTGTGTTCGATCGCTTTCGCCTCGAATTCTTCATAATCCATTTCTGCGGAGTCGTCCGCCTTGTCGGAAATGGCGCGGATAATCAGAAACGGAACGCCGTTCAGATAGGCCGTCTGGGCAATGGCCGCTCCCTCCATCTCGGTGCAGTACCCGGCAAATGTCTCCGTCAGCCACGCTTTCTTCGCCTTATCAGAAATGAACTGGTCGCCGCTGACCACGCGGCCGATGTGGACGCCGATCTCTGGATTCACCTTCTCGCAGCTCTTCCGCGCCGTCTCGATCAGCGCGGCGTCTCCCGGGAAGACGGACACGTCCATCTGGGGGATTACGCCGACCGGATAACCGAAACCGGTGGCGTCCATGTCGTGCTGAAGCGCGTCGGAGGAGAGCACGATATCCCCGATATCGATCTCCGCCCGCAGGGAACCGGCGATGCCGGTGTTAATGACCGCGTCCACGCCGTACCGGTCCGCCAGGATCTGGCAGCATACGGCCGCGTTCACCTTGCCAATACCGGAACGCACGACCACGGCGGTCTTTCCACCGACCATCCCTTTATAAAAATCCATCCCGGCCACGGTGCAGACTTCCACCCCGCTCATGGCCTCTTTAAGCGCTGCGACCTCCTGGGCCATGGCGCCGATGATTCCCAACATAACAATCGATTCCTCCTCTGTTTCTTCTGAAAAAATGCGGCGGCTCCGGCCGCCTGTCGCTGCCTGCCGTCAGTTCCCGGCATCCGAAGATCCCGGCACGCCTGTCTGCATGTCCGCAGAGCCGCCGTCCCGCGCAAGCGCGTCCGCCAACTGCGCGAACTGCGCAAGCGTCAACGTCTCTCCGCGCACCGCGGGATCCAGACCGCAGGCTGCGATAGCCGCCGCGACCTTCTCCTTCGGAAACGCCAGTTCCGCCGCGTTGCCGAGCCCATTTAACAGCGTCTTCCGCCGCTGGTTAAAGGACGCGCGGATCAGTCGAAACATCAGCTCCGGGTCCTTTGTCTCCACAGAAGGGCGCGGCAGTTTCTTAAGCCGGATCACCGCCGACCCCACCGCCGGGCGGGGAATGAAGCAGTTGGGCGGCACATTGGCCACGATATACGGTTCTGCATAATACTGAACCGCCAGCGAAAGGGCGCCGTAGTCCTTGCTTCCGGGTCCGGTCTGCATCCGGTCGGCCACCTCCTTCTGAACCATGACCGTGATATTATCGATCGGGGCGCTGCCCTCCAGAAGATTCATGATGATCGGCGTCGTGATATAGTAAGGCAGGTTCGCCACGACCTTCATGGGCCGCCCGCCGCCGTACTCCCGCGCCAGCTCTGCAATATCCAGCTTCAGGATATCTGCATTGAGCACAGTCACATTTTCATATTCCGCAAGCGTTTCCTGGAGGATCGGTATCAGATTCGCGTCGATCTCCACGGCTGCCACATGGCCGGCACTCTCCGCCAGATACTGGGTCATGGTGCCGATGCCGGGGCCGATCTCCAGCACGCAGTCCTCCTTCGTCACCTCCGCCGCCCGGGTGATCTTGTCCAGAACATGGGTGTCGATGAGGAAATTCTGGCCGAATTTCTTCTGGAACATGAAATTGTATTTCTGAATGATCTCGATCGTGTTCCTGGGACTGCCAAGCGTCGGCATGGTGTAACGTCCTTTCTCTGTTTATTCTCCGTCCGAAGGCGCGCAGGGTGCGGCCGCTTCAAATGCGGCTGCATATCTGGCCGGCGTTACGGCAGCCGGTACATCCGCCGCGCGTTCGCCTCCGTCACCGCGATGACTTCTTCCTCCGGAATCCCCTTGATCCCGCTGACCGCCTTTACCACCAGCGGCAGATACATGGACGAATTCCGCTCGCCCCTGTGGGGCGTCGGGGCCATATAGGGGCAGTCCGTCTCCAGAAGCAGCCGGTCCATCGGCATATACGCCACGACTTCCCGGAGCTTCTTCGCGTTCTTAAAGGTCAGCACGCCGCCGACGCCCAGATAAAATCCCATATCCAGATATGCGCGGGCGATCTCGACGCCGTAGGAAAAGCAATGGATCACGCCGCCGGCCTCTGACGCCTGTTCTTCTTTGATTATATCCAGCGTATCCTTCGCCGCGTCCCGGCTGTGAACAACCATCGGCAGGTCCACCCGGCGGGCCAGACGGATCTGTTCCCGAAACCAGCGCTTCTGGACTTCCCGCTCCGGCTCGTCCCAATGATAGTCCAGACCGATCTCGCCGACGGCAACCACCTTCGGGCTGGCGCACATTTCCTCCAGCCATTTCATCCGTTCTTCATCAAGCTCCGCCGTTTCGCTGGGATGCACGCCCACGGCGGCGTAGATAAATGGGTACCGCTCCGCCAGCGCCAGCGTCGTCTTCGTGGACGCAAGGCTGGCCCCGATGTTCACCACCGTGCCGATTCCCGCTGCGTTAAGCCCGGCCAGCAGTATTTCCCTGTCTTCGTCAAACGCGTCATCGTCATAATGCGCGTGGGTATCGAATATCATATTCTCCGAGACGCCTCCTCAAATCACCGGTTTGATCCGCCTGACACGGCGATTCCTAACGCAGCAACATGCAGATCCCATACAGAATCAAAAGATGCACCGGATATATCGCATAGAAGAAATATTTCAGCCGCAGCCTGCCGCGCTCGCCGTTATACAGCTGTATCGGGACGAAGGCCAGCGGCGCCGTAGTCTCCCAGGCAATCAGCAGACAGCCGATCACCGTGCGGATCCATCCGCAGTTGCGGAACGCATACAATACCACAATGAAAAACACGCCGAACGCGCCGTAATCCGTATGGAGCACATCGCCCAGCATCACGAAGCAGAACGCCGCTGCCAGACCGGCCCAGCGGCCTGTTACCCGTTTCTCATACTCATCCACCGCCATAATCGCCAGAAGCCCCAAAAGCAGAGTGAAAAACACGTTCTGATGCTGCATACTCCACCAGGAGTGATAAAACGCCAGATCAAACGGAATTTCGGAGATCAGCGCAAAAGCGCCCAGCCGCAGCGCGTATTTTCTGGGATTGCGGGTATGCGTGTATCCCTCCGCGATCAGAAAACAGTAGATCGGGAACGAGATCCGGCCGACCGCGCGCAGCACACTGTCCACATTCCACCAAAAGATCGCCGTTTCATAGGAAATATTCAGCGCTCCGATATTATATCCCTCTATGACGCCCATTTCCAGGACCGCGGCGCCGATATGATCGATGATCATTGTGATCAGCGCGATCAGTTTCAGCGCGCTGCCGCTCAGTATCTGATAGCGGGGGCGCACCGCCCCGGATTCTGGCGCCGGTACCGAATAAACTTCTTTCTCCAAACCAATCACCCCAGTCTTTAACCACATTCAGTCTATCATAAATTGATGACAGAAACAATACGTTAAAGGTCAAACAAAGACAATTGTTCATATTGCTGCGGTCTCTCTTCTTTATTCTCCCTGGGCCTGGGAGGATAAAAAACTCCAATAATGAGAAATGGATTTTTAGACATGCGATGATGAGCTTTCGTGGTGCCAAGAATAAAATACAGATCCCTGGTAAGAAAGTAATCATAGTATTTTTTACGGACGTCATCCAAAGCCATCCGCTCATCGCCGCCATGTCCTTTTAGGCAATTAAGGTACAGCATTCCTATCTCCCAGTCTTCAATCATTAATGTAGACTCTCTCCCTTCATCGTCCGTAAAGCGATAGGAAAATTTATACGGTATTTTTGTTGCCAGACGAAATTCATTCTCGATTTCCTTTTCATCTTTAAACAAATGCATCTGCATGGATTCGGCTTTTAGCTTAGCTATTTTCTCCGGATCCCAGTCGCGCTGATCATTTTCTATTTTTAACGCTTCTATTTCTTTGGGTTTAAATATCGCAATGGATAAAGGATTTATCTTTGGTTTTGTCAGAGTGATCAGATGCGTCATATTGGTATATATTTCCTGATTATGAAAGAGGATTCTTTTTCGTTCATCCCAGTCTGCCTTTCTTCCCTTCTCACGTTTCTCAGCGGCAAGCGTTGGAAGATTCGGCCGGTATGATTCGCGGCGGAAATCTGAGAAATTTCTGGCAGCCTCAACCTCGATCCACGTATATTTTTGATATTTCTGCTTGTCTTCCAACTGCCTGTATGGAATCGGATAGAGTCTGATCCAGGTTCCGTCTTCCATAATGCCTGCCGTACAGACAAGCTCCGAATATTTTTCTGAAATGGACGGATACGTTTTCACAACAATATAGATTCTTTTCTTCTCATAAATCATAGATCCTCGCTCCTTACATGATAATGATCCATCAGATAATCTCTTAAGACATGCCGGTGGCAGTGTTTGGGATCCCGTTCAAAACACATCAGGGCGATGCGTTTATTCTCCTGTAATATAGAATACAAATCCTTCAATTCCCTTTCGCGGTCGGGAAGTGTCTGCGCATAGGACTCAAAAAGCTTTTCATAGTCAGCATCCGTCTCCAGAGACACACGGTGTTCCGATTCGATTCCCAGTTCAGGTATATGTATATATCTGATTTTTACGGTTTCCGTAATATGCTGAAGCCTGGATTTGGAGAATCCAAACTTACGGCTGTAAGGGGTATTACGAACATCAACCAGAACATGAACGTCATTCCGGATCAGCGTGTTCTCGAAAGATTCTATACTGCGCCCTTCATAACCAATGGTAAAAAGCACCTGTTCCGAATGGTTGTATGCCTTCCTTCCATCCCGATATCTCTCCGCTTCCTGCGGCGAAAAAATCCGATCAAGGATCTCGCTGTTAATAGCATAATACGGATATTCCTCATAGACTTTTCGAATCAGTCTGTCACTGCGTTCCCGTGCAATTGGGTAGGGTTCAGCGTCCGATACACCGCAAGCCACAATTCCATTCCACTGTCTGGTGAAATATCGGTCCCTGCACATCTGTTGTACATCCTCATCTAACTGGAACGAATACGGACCGAATTTGTAGGGAACGAAATCATAGTAGGATGAGTGCGTCTCCATCGTGTACAGAAAAACCAGTTTCTGAAGCTCCGTAGCATAAATCCCATCTTGTAACTGCTGCACAAATGAGAGCAAAAACTGCTGGCGCTTGTATGTCGGTTTCCGAACGTCCATTTTCGTTACTCCCCTTTCGAAATAGGAAAGGCCCTGCATTTCTACAAGGCCTTTCTTAAATTATCAATTATGCGCTTAATTCCAACGGCACACTCAGCAGATCTCCGCGCCGGACGGCATATCCTTCTCCGGCGTCATAAGGGCCAGATTGCCTTCCGCATCCTCGGCGCACAGAAGCATGCCCTGAGATTCCAGACCCGCCATCTTGCGGGGGGCCAGGTTCATGAGGACCATGACCTTCTTGCCGACCATCTGCTCCGGCGTATAATCGGACTTGATACCGCTTAAGATCTGACGGATCTCGCCGCCGATCTTCACCTGACTGCAGAGAAGCTTCTTCGATTTCTTCACTTCCTCGCAGGCAATAATCTCGCCTACGGCGAACTGGAGTTTCGCGAAATCGTCGTAGGTAATCTCAGGCTTGGCCTCAATGGCAGTTTCCGGGGCAGATTCTCCGGCCGCGCTGCCCTCTGCCGCCGCGCTCCCGGTCACAGCGCCCACTGCTTCGCCGGCATTATTCGCTTCGCCCGCAGCTGTTCCGCCCGCCGCGCTCTCGTCCGCCTGTGCCGCCTCCCGCTCCGCGTTCATGGCGTTCACCTTGTCCATGATCTCGTTTACATCCAGTCTGGCGAACAGGATCTCCGGCTTCTCCGTCACCTGATTGCCGTCCGGATACAGGCCGAACTCGTCCATCTGCGCAAGCTCCCGCTTCTCGGTATTCAACTGCGTCAGGATCTTCTGCGAAGTCTCCGGCATGAACGGCTCCAGAAGCGACGCGCCAATCGTGATGGCCTCCGTCAGATTATAAAGCACCTCCGAAAGTCTCTCCTTCTTCGCCTCATCCTTCGCCAGCGCCCACGGCGTGGTCTCATCGATATACTTGTTGCTGCGGCGGAAGATGCCGAAAATCTCCGTGATGGCGTCCGCCACCCGCAGCTCCTCCATCTTCGCGTCCACCTTCTTCACGGCCTCCAGCACCGTCGCCTTCAGGTCCGCATCCATTTCTTCCGTCGCGCCGGTCTTCTTCACGACGCCGCCGAAGTATTTATTGCTCATGGAGATCGTCCGGCTCACCAGATTCCCCAGAATATTGGCCAGATCGGAATTGTACCGCTCCGCGATCAGCTCCCACGTCACGTTGCCGTCATTGTCAAAGGGCGTCTCATGCAGCACATAGTAGCGCACCGCGTCCACGCCGAAGAACCGGACCAGATCATCGGCGTAAATGATATTGCCCCTGGACTTGCTCATCTTGCCGCCGCTCATCAGCAGCCACGGATGGCCGAACACCTGCTTCGGCAGCGGCAGACCCAGCGACATCAGGAAAATGGGCCAGTAGATCGTATGGAAGCGGATGATATCCTTTCCGATCAGATGCAGATCCGCCGGCCAGTATTTCTTAAACCGCTCGGAGCTGTCACCGTCGCAGTCGTAGCCGATGCCGGTAATATAGTTGGTCAGGGCGTCCAGCCACACATAGGTCACATGCTTCGGGTCAAAGGTCACCGGAATGCCCCAGGTGAACGAAGTCCTGGACACGCACAGATCCTGCAGGCCCGGAAGCAGGAAGTTATTCATCATCTCGTTCTTGCGGGACACCGGCTGGATAAATTCCGGATGGTCGTTGATATACTGGATCAGCCTGTCCGCGTATTTGCTCATCTTAAAGAAATAAGCCTCTTCCCTGGCGGGCTTCACCTCCCGGCCGCAGTCGGGGCATTTGCCGTCCACCAGCTGGGATTCTGTCCAGAAGGACTCGCAGGGCGTACAGTACAGGCCCTCATAGTAGCCCTTGTAAATGTCCCCCTGGTCGTACATTTTCTTAAACACCTTCTGGATCTGGAGCTCGTGATCCTTATCCGTGGTGCGGATAAATTTGTCATAGGAAGTGTTCATCAGATCCCAGATGGACTTGATCTGGGCGGCCACGCCGTCCACGAATTCCTTCGGCGTCACGCCGGCCTCCTGGGCCTTCAGCTCGATCTTCTGGCCATGCTCGTCGGTGCCGGTCTGGAAGAACACGTCGTAGCCCTGGGCTCGCTTATAGCGGGCGATGCTGTCCGCCAGCACGATTTCGTAGGTATTGCCGATGTGAGGCTTGCCTGAGGTGTAGGCGATGGCTGTAGTAATATAATAGGGTTTCTTGCATTTGTCGCACATGTCCGATTCTCCTTTTGAAAACGCTCTGTCCTGTACGGCCCTGTCAGGCGGGTTCTGCCTTCACAGGCTCACAAAGCCGTACCGCTCCGGCTTCCGCTGCCGGACGATTACATTCAGTGTACCCTTTTTCCATGCTTTCGTCAATCTTTTTTCATGAGTTGCCAAACCCGTCAATATAAATTATACTATAAAAATGGAGGAATAAACCATGTGTATCCTTTTCATGAGACATGACCGTCCGCATCGGACGGATCCCAGAACCGGCTGCCGGCCCGGGCTGTGTGGCGCGCCGGCCGGTTTGCCGCCCGGACGTAAGCGTGCGCCGGCTGTCTTCCTGACGCTCCTTCTTCTGGCCTTTCTGCTATCGGGCTGTTCCCGCAACGGCACGGCTTCTGTATCCGATCAGATCCGGCAGAATCAGAATGCAGCGACGATGCCTGACAGCGGCAGCAGCTCAGGCTCCGATCGTGACGCGGATCGGCAGACGCAGGCGCCCGACGCCGCTTTCGACGATGCGGACAGACAGACACAGGCCGCTCAGGCACAAACCGCCTTCGACGACTGGAGCCGGCGTTTTCTCAGGGAACAGCTGGGAGATTCCTTCCTGAATCTCCATTACTCCCTGATCTCCCCAAAAGATTACGGTATTACCGAGTATACCGTGGATTTCGGCGATTTTTCCCTGAACAGCATGCAGGAAGCGAGAGCGCGCCAGCAGGAATTTCAGTCGCAGCTGGCACAGATCGACCCGGAGCTTCTTGACGGGGAACAGCGGCTGGCCCACCGGATCCTTATCGAAGCGTTCCGGCTGGAAGAGTCCGGAGACGGGCTGGAACTGTACTACCAGCCGCTCGCGCCTTCCAATGGGATCCAGGCACAACTGCCGATCCTGCTGGCGGAATTTGCCTTCCGCAGCCGGCAGGACATTGACGATTACCTGACGCTTCTTTCTTCCATTGACGCCTATTATCAGTCGATCCTGGATTTCGAAGAGGAAAAAGCCGCGGCAGGACTGTTCATGACAGACGCCTGCGTGGACCGGATCGTTGAAGAATGCGCCGCTTATCAGCTAAAGGCCGACCATAATTTCATGACTTCCACCTTCGACCAGCGGATCGACGCCTTTGAAGGGCTTTCTGAGGAGGACCGCGCAGATTATAAAGCCAGAAACCTGGCCGTCGTAGAGGAACATTTTATCCCGGCCTATGACCTCCTGCTGAACGGCCTGACGCAGCTGAAAGGCAAAGGCGTTAATGACCGCGGACTTTGTTACTATCCGGACGGCAAACGATATTATGAATATCTGGTAGCGTCCTCGACCGGCACTACCTATTCGGATATCAGCGAACTGCGCGACGCCGTTTCGTCCCAGATCGAAAGCGACCTGATGGCTATGACCGACATTATCGAGGCGCATCCGGAAACAGTTGAGCAGATCGACAGTTATTCTTTCGCCTACACCGATCCGGACCAGATCCTGACGCAGCTGCAGGCCCAGATCGCAGACGATTTCCCGGCAGCCGAACCGTGCGGCTATGTGACCAAATATGTGCCGGACGAACTGGCCCACACGCTGGGACCCGCGTTTTTTCTGGTTCCGCCGATCGACGATTATGACAACTGTACGATCTACATTAACCCGGACAGCACTTCCGCTTCCCAGGCGCTTTACACAACGCTGGCCCACGAAGGGATCCCGGGACATATGTACCAGAACACCTATTTCCTGTCCCATTGCGACGACAGTCTGCGTAAGATCATTTCATTTACAAGCTATAGCGAAGGCTGGGCGTTCTATGTGGAAAATTATTCCTACACCATGGAAAACGGCCTCTCGCCGGAACTGGGAAGCCTGCTGGCCCACAACGCAGCGGCCACCCTGGGACTGCACGCCATCATTGACATCAATATCCATTATTTCGGCTGGACCCGCGAACAGGTGCGGGACTTCCTTGCCCCTTACTTCGACGTCAGCGAGGAAGGTCTTGTGGATACTGTTTACAACGCGATGCTGGACGCGCCTGTGAATTATCTGGAATACTATGTGGGATATCTGGAGATCCTCCATATGCGGGACCAGGCACAGGCCGCTCTGGGGGACAGATTTTCACTGAAAGACTTCCATCAGTTCCTGCTGGACGTGGGGCCGGCGCCCTTCACTGTGATCCGTGAGGAATTTCAGGTATGGCTTCTGGCGCAGTCCCTGCGGTGACCGGCAGCGCGGATCCGTCCGGCGAAAGGATCTTTTACGTCAAAAATCCCGGCGAAGTCTTATTCGTCGGGATTTTGGTTTCCTGTATTTTCATGCGGCAGGGCGCCGGTGACGCTTTGTCCGTATTCTGCCGCCGGCTCTCCGCTTACTCGGAAACGTTCTTATAATTGGATCCGTACTCCAGATAATCCTCGTCGCCGAGGGTGATGCCTGCACCGGAATAATTCTCGCCGTTCACCAGCAGCTTCACCTCATCCAGCTGGAAATTATCCATAAATGTGTTGCATATACAGATCAGCATCTGACGTTCATTATCCGCAGTCCAGGCCGGAACCTTCGAAAGATTCAGGGTGCCGATCACCTCTTTGCCCGCTCCGGGACCCACCGGTCCCACAGGCCCGCTCGAATCCACGCTGGGGGCGTCCTCCAGACCTTCGATCTCAAAAGAAAGAACCTGCGTGCCTTCATCCAGAACGCCATATTCGATCAGCTTCTCAACAAGCGTCTGTTCCGTCAGTTCTTCCACATCCAGCATGACACGCTGGAACACCCCATCCTTAACACGGAAAACAAACGCTACTTCCATCGGCTCGACCGTCTCCACCGGCTGCGTCTCAACATCCGACGATTCGACCGCCTGCCCCGGCTTATAGGGCCTCCCATCCGGTCCGGTCTTGGTCGGCGTACATGCTGTCATCATAGCCAGAACCGCTGCCGCGGTCAATAACATCCATCTTTTTTTCATAATAAAAACCTCCTCTGTTACGGATATCTTTATGACCTAACCGATTATACATGATTTTCGGATTCCCTGCAACCATTTATTCCTTATAGTTTTCTTACAAAACTTTTCTGCCGGCCCCTGCCGCGTCTTCAGATCTGTCCTGCCAAAAACACGCTGGCGGCAATTCCGGCAAGCGTCGCCAGAAGCGCGCCGGGCAATGTATAGCGGGTTTTTTTTACTTTAACTGACAGAAAATAAATGCTCATGGTATAAAACACACTTTCCGTACTGCTGAGCATCAGGGACACAGCCAGCCCCAGCGGGGAGTCCGGCCCGCTGGTCTGAAAAATATCCAGCGCAAGTCCCGTGGCCGCCCCGGAGGAGAACAGCTTTGCGATCGCCACAGGCAGCAGCTGCGGGGGCAGTCCCGCCATCTGTGTCCACCGCCCCAGAACGCCGCTCACTGCGTCCAGAAAGCCGGAAGCGCGGAGCACGCCCACGCCGGTCATCAAACCGACCAGCGCTGGCAGGACGCCGAAAACTGTTTTGGCGCCTTCCTTCGCGCCTTCTGCAAAATCATCGTAAACCGGACGACGCATCAGGACGCCGAAGCCGACGATAAAGAGGATCGCAAACGGGATCAGACTATCGGAAAGCCAGAGAATGAAAGACATGGAAATCTCCCGGGTTTTTCTAATATAGATATGCCGCCGGCTCCGCCCGTATTCACGCAACCGCACATCTCGTCTTCCCTGATTCCCCGGCTGCAGACAGCGCGGGGCATCTCGCCTTCCCTGTTTCCCCGACTGCGGGCAGCGCGGAGCCTCAAACCTTCCGCCGCCGGTTCATCGCCCTGCAGAACAGTACCGCCGCAAATGTGCTTGCCGCCGTAGCCATGACGGCCGGGCCCACAATGGCCGCGGGCGCAGCGCTGCCGTACCGGCTGCGATAAGCGATCATATTTATTGGGATCAGCTGGAGCGAGGAAATGTTGATGATCAGGAAAGTGCACATCTCGCGGCTGGCGGCGCCTGCTTCCGCAGCGCTTTTTTTCGCCGCCCTCCGCTCCTCCTCCAATTCTTCAAGCTCCTTCATCGCCTGCAGGCCTGCGGGCGTGGCGGCCCAGCCAAGCCCCAGCATATTGGCGATCATATTAACGGCAATGGAGCGGCGGGCCGGATGGCCGGCAGGGAGATCCGGAAACAGAAAATGCAGTATCGGCTCCATCCTTCCGGCCATCCGGTCGACCAGTCCGGACCGTTCGCCGATCTTTAAGATACCGCTCCACATGGAAACGACGCCCAGCATAGTCACGCAGAGATCAACCGCCCCAGCGGCGGAATCCAGAAATCCCTGCGTCACTGCGGCAATATTGTCGTGGACAGCGGCCCAGACAACGCCGGTAATAATCATAAAGGCCCAAATGTAATTCAGCATCGCGCACTCTTTTTCCATATCCGTTCTTTCTTGCATTCTATTCCCCGGCCGGTAAGCTGATGATTGACTTTATCTCAGAATTACCCTATGATAGGATTAGCGCGCCGCCGCAGGCCCGGCTTCTGCTCTTTGCAAAGCGCCGGCGCAGAAAGAAACAAAAGGAGACTTCCGGATGATCATTGATTTCCATACCCATACATTTCCCCCAAAGATTTCCGCAGACGTGGTGGAAAAACTGGCGGCGGTATCCCGCACCTCGCCTTTTACCGACGGCTCTGCGGACGCGCTGGCAGCATCCATGAAAAAAGCCGGCGTGGACTACTCCGTCAACCTGCCGGTCATGACCTACGCCGGACAGGTGGAGAAAGTAAATACCTCCCTCATTTCCCAAAAAGAATCGCTCCAGGCACAGGGAATCATTACTTTCGGCGGCATCCATCCGGACTACGAGAATTTCCGCAAAGAGCTTAAGCGCCTCAAAGACGCCGGAATTCCCGGCATTAAACTCCATCCGGCCTATCAGGGCGTAGATTTCGACGATCCGCGCATCCTGCGGATCCTGGACTGCGCCAATGAGCTGGACCTGATCGTCGTCACCCACGCCGGCATCGACATCGGTATCTATGACCATGATTACTGTTCTGTGACCCAGATCCTGCATGTGCTGAAGGAAATACACCCTGAAAAGCTGGTTCTGGCCCATATGGGCGGCTGGGCCTGCTGGGACGCGGTGGAGCGCGATCTGGCCGGCGCACCAGTATGGCTGGACACCGCATTTTCGATCGGATCGGTCACGCCGTGGCCGAAGGCGAACAGGCCGCCTTACCGCTCCATGAACCTGACCGACGAAGCATTCACGCGGCTGGCCAGAAAACACGGCGTCGACCATGTACTCTTTGCGACGGATTCGCCGTGGGAAGACCAGACGGACTACATCGGACGAATGGAACGGATGCCGCTGACCGATGAAGAAAAACGGGCAGTCTTCGCCGGGAACGCCGCAGCGCTGTTGGGGATCATGCAGGGACTCTGTTAAAACGGGGTCCCTTTTTTTGTGAACCAAATCCATTTTCTGTTACAATATAGTTATGAAGGGCAGTCATCCTGTCCACGGACGTCCACCTCGGAAAGCGCGCCTCCGGCGACCTTTTCCGAATAAAGTACAAGATGAAGGAGCCTTGCTTATGCACATGAGCGACCTGAAAAACTGCATAGAGCTGTACGGCAGGGACATCTATTCCTTCTGCTGTTACCTGACCCGCAGCCGCGGGGAAGCCGACGACCTGTATCAGGATACCTTCCTCACCGCCGCGGAGATCGCCGACCGGCTGAACGCGGGCGGCAACCCCAAAAGCGCCCTGCTGTCGATCGCCCTGAACCTCTGGCGGAACCGATGCCGGAAGCTGTCCCTGCGGCAGCGTATCACCGGTCCGATAGCATCGCTGGATTCCCTGCGGGAAACAGGCCGGACAGCGGCCACGGCTGATCGCCTGCCGGAAGCAGATGCCTTTTCTGCCTCGGATACATTCTCCGGCGGCGAACCGGCCTCCGGTACGCCCGGCCCGCTGGATACAGTCATTGCCCGCGAAGAGGCTCTCGCCGTCCGCAGGGCCGTCGCCCGGCTGCCTGACCGGTACCGCGTCCCGGTTCTTCTGTTCTACATGGAAGACATGAAGATTCCGGAGATCGCGGCGGCACTGCGGATTCCTCAGGGCACCGTCAAAAGCAGGCTCCACAAGGCAAAGAAACTATTGGCGCAGGATCTCAAGGAGGTTTTAGATGAAACGTGATATGGACGATCTCTTGAAACAGGCCCTTTCTCCCGATATGACGCCGGATTCCCGGCTCGATCAGCGCATTCTTGATCAGAGAAAGGAGATTATGGAAATGGATATAGACAGAAAAAAGATGATAAATCTGCCCACGGATGCCGCGCCGCTTCCCGGTTTCGGCGGCGGCCGCAGGCCGCGCGCCCGCGCCGCCGTGGCCGCCGCCATCTGCTGCGTCCTGGCCGTCGGCTCCGTCACCACCTACGCCGCATGGAAGCTGCTCGGCGCAAAGGATGTCGTGCAGAAATTCGGCGACTTAAAGCTGGCGGAAGCATTTACCGGCGAAGACGCGGTTCTGGTCAATGAATCCCAGACTTACGGAAACTACCGGATCACACTTTTAGGCGCGGTGGCCGGCGAGGATATCAGCGACTTTCTGGAACACGGTAGCAGCAGAACCTTTTACTTATCCTCCGGCGGCAGCTATCTGGCACTCGAAGACGACCGCCTCTATACGGTCGTAGCCATCGAACACGCTGACGGTACGCCAATGCCTGATACCTCCGACGACGCATACGGGGAGGAAGCATTTTTCGTCTCTCCCTATGTCAGGGGGCTGGATCCTGAGAGGTACAATTCGCTCACCCTGAAGGGCTCCTACTCGGAACTGGTCATCGACGGCGTCCGGTACCGGATTCTGGAGACAACCAGCGTCGAGCTGTTCGCCGACCGCGGCGTCTACATCGGCGTCAACGACGGAACTTTCTACGAAAGCAGCGCATTCCTGTATGACTCGGTTACCGGTAATATCTCGCGCAATGAGAGCTATCAGGGGCTGAACGCGCTCTTTACGCTCCCGCTTAACCCCGCCCACGCTGATCCGGCCGCGGCGCAAGCATGGCTGGACGCGCTCGCCAGGGCAGATCAGGACACAGCCTCTGACACAGACATCGTTTATTCCGTAGCCGCCGCGGTCTCCGGCGACGGCGTAAACGGCCAGCCCACGCAGGAAACCGTCGCTGTTTACGGAATCGACATCACCACAGTCCAGAACTGGATAAGCCGAATGTCCCCGGACGGCAAACTGGTCGACCAGGAGGCCCTTCAGGAGCTCTGCGCAGCCATCCCGCAGACGGTCCAGACCTGCCCGGTCTCCGACAATGCGTTCTCTTACTCCTGGGACCTGGACGGTCTTGGCGCGGGCAGCGGCACGCTGCAGATGGACTATGTGTTTCCTGAAGGCAGCGCCCCTGGCACAATGGTATTCCTCGGCCACAACTTCAGCCTCGGCGGGGAGGAATCGGAAGAAGAGATACTCCGCAGCGCCAAGTTCGAAACCGCATTGTTAAATGAAGACGGCACGGTGACCGTAGCCGTGTATGTTCCGAAGGAGTATCTGGGGCGGTATACGAATTAAGATTTCTGCATATTCTGAAAAAGCCGGCATCCGATGGTTCGCTTCCCACATCGGTACCGGCTCTTCTTTCAGTATATTTTCCTATATTGGTAAACGCCTTTACCAGATCCGTCTTTCGGACACATCTACGCTCTTCCCAGCTCGAACGCCTTCAGGTTCAGCTCCACGAACTTCGGCGGCACGCACTCGCGGATCGCCTGCTGCCACTTCTCCACCGGGAT
>CANREE010000070.1 GCA_947629545.1 uncultured Lachnospiraceae bacterium
AGATTTGTCACTATGGATTTTCTTTTTTGAAAACTTTTACCCAGTGGGGTATTGCAACTTCATTTTACAACGCGCCATTAAAAATCGTTCCCCATACTCCCCCATCTTCTGCGACACCACCCCGCAGGATGAATACTTCCGGCTCACCGATCGGTTCCGATTCGCCTTTTTTCATCTCATCCATTCATTTTCCTCCCTAAGCAACGGCATAAGGGTCTTATGTTCTTCATTTCAAACCGGATTCGCAATCTGAGATCTGTGCCTGTACCTCCATTCCCATAATAAAGATATGCGTCATAGCGATAAGTGTCTTTTCTCTCTCCTTCGGTACTGACTGCAATAACTCCGCCAGCTGTTCTTTCCTCGAAGGCCGATTCCGAAAACACTCTTTCGCAGCACTCATCCCGACCATCTCCTTATAAAAACTTGATTTATTGTATCTGCAATAATAATATATTGATTTCAATATATTGTCAAGTGCTTTATGTCGCGAAATCAACCATAACTTGACTATTTATTGACAATGCAATATCCCACCGATATAATTATGATAGCAGAAGGAGGAGAACAGTTTGAACAAGCGTATCAGGAAACTTAGAAAATCATTAGCCATGACACAAACGGATTTTGGTCAGGCAATTGGACTGACTCAGAATACCATTACATTGATTGAAACCGGAAAAAGAAATATTTCTGACTTTTCTGTCAGAAATATCTGTCGTGAATTTCATGTAAATGAGGAATGGCTTCGTTTCGGAACCGGAGAAATGTTCGAAACCTCCCTTCAGTCAGAACTTGACGCCCTGGCCCGAAGATACCATCTGTCCTCCGGTTCCCGTATTCTTGTAGAAAAATTTGTTACATTAAAACCAGCCCAGCAGGAAGCTGTGCTTAAATTCATTCGGGATACCGCAGCCAGTCTGATAGATGGCAAATAACATACCCCCCTATGAATCCTGCAACCGCGCCGCCCGCATAACCGCCGTCAAGCATCCGGCCTGGCCGGCCGGAGCCACCAAAATTTCCGCCTGACGGCAGGCCACCCTAAGAACTACATACCGGAGAATTTCCCGAAGTCCCTTTCCGCCCTGTATCCGATCATTTATAACTATCCTTACATTCTGGCCGAGAGCATCATCACCGTGATCGTTATCTCGGTTAAGAAGATGGCGACGGAACAAGTTGAAGCAGAAAGATAGACCAGATTGCAAAAAAGGCTGCCGTAAAGTCGGCTATCAAATGACCGGCGTTTGCGGCAGCCTCTGGCTGTTCGAATCATTAAAATATCACGTTGCCTTCATGCCAAAGAAATCACTTGCAAGTTTGTCCAGCTGGGATGCGATCACCTTGAAATCCACATTCAGATCAAGTGTTTTCGCCCCGATCAGATTGCCTCCCATACGGAACATACAGTCCGGGGTAACGGCCTCGTCCGTCTTGGCGTACAGAAGAACCCCTGCCACATTGCCGGTGTTGTCTCTGTCCTGGTTCTTCACATAAGTAAAGATCTGATAGATATTGCCGGAGTGAAGGCTGTATTTATCGAACTGTTTCTGCATGGTCCTGCCATAATATTTTGCGTCAATGATCAGGATCTTCTCATTCAGGCGCAGGAAAATGTCGGTCTGCATGACCGGCAGGAAACGAATCATGGATTCTGTATTCTCACCATCCAGGTTCCACTTCACCTGTGCGGCCTTTGCCTCTGTCAGATACGTATGATGGCAGCGGTAATACTCCAGAATAAACTTCTCATAAAGCCTTGACATATGCTCGTCAGAAAACCCGGTGATTCTGTAATTTCCTTTATCCGTTGTCTCAAGCATCCCATCCAGCACAAAATAGCAGATATTCATCAGGAGTTCATAGCTGCGGTTATTACGCTGATAATGAAGCGTACTCCAACGGATTTTGGAAGGCTTCAGCGTCTCAATTCCGTCAAAGAACACAAGGATCTTCTTCAACGCCGTCTTTCTTTCGGACGCAACCCCTCTGTCCCTCACAAGATATTGGATGGTGGTCTTTAATATCTGGTTAAAAAGGTTATTCTCCGATAGTTCGTCAAACTCACATGCCAGTTTCTGCTCCCGCCGGACACGGCTTCGCAGCGTATCCGATATATCGATCTTACCGCGCATTACGGAAAGCTTCTCATTCCTGATAATATATTCCCGGTATAAGCCCTGCTTTAACTGCCGGGCAACGCCTCTGGAAAGAATCGCGGCAAAAAGATCCTGCGCATGTTCAAACTTCTCCGCGGCCACATCGCTGTAATTTGACTGTTTCAGCACCTGAAACGCGTAGGAAAGCATATAGTATATGTTTTTAATGAAAATGCTCTTATCCTTAGTCATCGAATACTCCGCGCAGATTCTTTTCCCAACGATTCAGCGTCAGCGGCTCATCAAACCAGTATTCATTAAGCGTAGGGAGAATATCGTACTCAACCACTGCATGCATCCATTCTTCCGTACAACCGGACTTGTCCCTGCCGCAGAAATAGCTGTGTCCGATCTGAAAGCCGCGTCCAAGGGACTTGTCCTCCGTAATCTCCCTGTTCAGGATTTTGATCTGTCCGATCAGGGCATCAAACGTCTCATTTGCAAGCGCGTTCTGGTATGCTATAAATCCTTCGGAATTAAATGCCGGCTCCATTTCAAAGAAACTGAACCGCCTGCGCAGCGCATAGTCGATCATCGCAAGACTGCGGTCTGCCGTATTCATCATTCCTATGAGATAAAGGTTCTCCGGTACGGAGAACGGCGTCCCGTTGTAAGCAAGCGTTATCCCGATTTCACGATAATCCTTCTCAATGAGCATCAGGAGTTCGCCGAATATCCTGCTCATATTTCCACGGTTGATTTCATCGATAATGAAAAAATACGGTTTATCAGGATTGCCGGCAGCAAGACGGCAAAAGCGGTAAAAGATTCCTTCCGTCAGTTTGAAGCCTGACCCGTCCGGCCGGTATCCCATAACAAAGTCTTCATAGGAGTAATTCTGGTGGAACTGCACCATTTCAATACGGGAATCGTCCATCTCTCCCATCATGGCATAGGCAAGTCTCCTGGCGGCAAATGTCTTTCCTACGCCGGGCGCTCCCTGCAGGATAACATTCATCTTGTTTCGGACAAGGGCCTCCAGTGCGTCATACCGATCCGCGCTCATATAAACCGTACTGAGAAAATCCGTTTTCGTATAGGCACAGGTCGCAGGGCCTGACCGCTCCGTGCTGATAAGTTCGATACGAGAAAGGTCTGTCCGATCGATCGCTTCAGACAGTTCATCCCTCAGTTTCCATATATAATTCCCGTCGTCCTCTTTCCCGGCATGCTTCCCGACGTACAGCACCGGCCACCATTTGATATTTCCATTTTCAGATTCAAAGACCGGGCAGCCGGTTTTCTCTGCAACCCTGCGGGCCAGGAACGATGCTCCGGAGTTGTAAAAATTAATGGTTCCCCCGTATTTCACAGAAAGCTGTTTACAGGTAGCCTGTCCGCCATAATCCTTCATCCGCTTCATGATCCGCAGACTGTCGTCAGTGAAAACCGTTGGATCCTTAAGAAGCCCGACCCAATCGTCGACAGTAAGATTCGGTGAGTAATCTGCCGGGAACCATTCCGCATTATCCGTTCTGCCAGCCTTTTCGTCCAGATAAAACCTCGCAAGATAAAAGCCGACATCGATCGTTGCTGTCTTCATCTCCGGATCCGGATAGCAGGAGGGATCCATGGCATCCCGGATCATTTGCCGGATTTCCGGATCGGCTTTGACCACTTCACAGATCTCATCATACATACGAAAACCTTCGATCATGCTGGCCACGGACCCGTCGCGTTTGGGAACATGATCGGAGTCCAGCAGAATCGCAGCTTTCCGAAAAAGTTCATATTTGTAAATATAGTATTTATCAGGGTAGCGAAGCCACAGGTACGTACTGATCGCATTCGTGTTCTGGTAATGATTGCGCCAGGTGCCGTCGTCATACTTTGAACGCAAAGACTCCGCCGCAGACTGGAAAGCCTCAATACGCACTGTAAGGTCTAGGCTCTCATCAAAAAGTGTCCGGAACATATTCCGGACCGTCGTTTCATCTTCCCTGGCAAAATACAATATCATATCCCTGGGATAAAAATAGCTGGCTGCCAGCAGATTAAGCGGCTTTTTGCCGTCTTCGGAGTCAGCCGTCGCCTTCTTAAACATATCGATGAAACTCTCTGCATCGATATCCCAATGATCATGGAAATTCTTTATGGCTTCCCATTTATACTTTTCGTCCTTCCAGTGTAAGGGAAAATACTTCTTATATCCGTCCAGTACCAGTTTTAATTTTAATGAATTAACCATGTTCTCTCCCCTCAGTTTCTGCGCCATGACTGCCATGATTTGTAATCATGACACTCACCCCCGCTTTTTCTGCTCTATTATAATGCCGGTCAGATGGCTTTGCACAGGATTTACCGAAACAACACTACGCCAATGTTACGGCGATACCCTTATGATCAGACAGACTCTTATCTATATTCCACTCCTCAATCCGCATATCCATTCCCTTAATAAAACTCTCTGAGACAGCGATATGATCAACACACTCCGGCACCGCTTCTGTGAGAAGCCGTATGCGATTCTCAGAAAATATCTGTCTGAGCGTGTCTCTCCCATAATTTGTGAAATAATAATTGTCTGAGAAACTGGTATTATAATCGCCGGCTATGCAGACGGGTCTGCCCGTTGATGTCAGACGCACGAAATCTTCCGTCTGCCTTTGGACGTCTTCTTTAAAAGACGCTCGCCGGTTCCCATTGACTCCCATGATCGATCCGTAAACAAGGAGATTGCCAAACTCTGTCTTCAACTCAACGCATAGAGCTGTATACCTGTCGTAGGTCTGATAGTTCCCGCAGCATTCATAGTTCGTAAAGACTGATACACGGTTTTCCGTCTGCCTGTAACATCCCGGATCGAGCTCTGTCAGTTTTGGAGTCTGAAAACAATAACGGTAACCCGGGTTTATTCTCTCATCCGTTTCCGTAAGTACCAGAATATCTGCATTAATCTGCCTGCAGGCAGACAATATCTCGTGAAGTGCCCTTTTATGTACCAGCCGCTCCACGTTCCATGTAGCAATTCTCATTATTTTTCCCAATATCCGTCAGCATCTTCTCTTTTAGGGTATTATAACAATCAATACAAGCAGTTGCAACCTATATTTCCTCTCCCCTATTCCCCACTTCTCCTCCGCTCACAATGCATATGTCTTCCCTCTTCCTGCCGGCGAAACTACAGCGATCAAGCGCAGGACTGTATATCTGAATCTGCTAAAAAATGAGATGACAAGCACTATGCTCATCACCTCATCGCAATTTACTTGCAACATTCACTTTAATCGGTCGGGAATAATTGCCGGGACACGCTTCCAGCACATCAGCAAATTCCCCCCGCCGCCCGCATCAGATGCTTCGCCAGCACCGCGGTGGTCACATTCCCGACGCCGCCCGGTACCGGAGTAGCCATGGCGGCCTTTTCCTGAACTGATTCCAGATCCACGTCGCCGCAGAGCTTGCCGTCGGCGTCCGCATTAATGCCCACGTCGATGACAATCGCGCCGTCGCCCACATAACTGCCGTCGAGCATCCGCGCCCGGCCGGCCGCGGCCACCAGGATCTCCGCCTGACGGCAGGCTGCCTTAAGATCGGCGGTCTTCGTGTGACACACGGTGACGGTGGCGTTCTCCTTAAGCATCAGCATGGCCAGAGGTTTTCCCACCACCAGGCTGCGGCCTACGATGGTCACCCGCTTCCCAGCGATCGGAATCTCATTGGCCTTCAGCACCTCGATCACCGCTTCCGCCGTGCAGGGGGCAAAGCCCGACTCGTCTCCGGCAAAGACCTTCGACATGTTCACCGGGGAAATGCCGTCCAGATCCTTGCCAGGATCAATCATCGCCGCAATGTCCGCCTGGCGGATCTGCTTCGGCAGCGGCAGAAGCACCAGGATCCCGGCCACATCCGGATCCTCGTTGACGGCCTGGAACGCCGCCTTGAAATCGTCATCGGAAATGTCCGCCGGATACGCATACGACTGCGCCCGCAGGCCGAAAGCCTCCATTTTCTTCATCGCGCCGCGCTCATAGGACAGATCGTCCGGCTTCTCGCCGACGCGAACGATGGCAAGCTTCGGCGGCTGCGCCTCCCGGCCGGAGCCTGATAACGCCTGCTGCACCTGGCACTTAATCTTCGCGGACACATCCGCGCCTTTTAATATCTGCATACGATTACCTCTTGATTCCACTCGGTTTCTGTACGATCTCGGCTCAGCTTCAGTCTGGTTTCGGCCTAGTTCTGCAGCCGCTTAAGCACCTTCTCATAGATCTCATCCGCCCGCGCCATACCGGAGGTCAGCATATGGTAGGCCTCCTCATTGAAATCATCCGCCTTGTCCCGGTCCTTCATGGATTTGGTATTGATATAAACATTCATCACCGCGCCGGCCAGGGCCGCGCGGGCACACTGAACCGCCACGCCCACGTCGCTGACCGCCATGACGCTGCCTTTCTGTTCCAGCTCCTCCAAAACCGCGATCGTCTTAAGCGTTGCCTCCATCACGGACAGGGGCACGAGACTGGCCCGCTGGAGGTTCTCCTCCATCACCGTGTCCTTGTACGCTCTCTGCTCCTCCGTCTCCGTCGGAAGCCCATAAGCCGCCGCCAGCGGGGCGAAGACCACCGCGTCCTCATCCGCCAGCCGCAGGAAATCCTCCCTGAGCTGCGAAAGCTGTTCCATGTACTCCTTTATCTCCCCTTCCACTTCGGCGTACTTCTTCTTGCCGACGGTCAGGTTCCCTACCATCAGTCCCAGGGCGCTCCCCAGCGCGCCCGCGAGAGCCGAGGCGCCGCCGCCGCCGGGTACCGGCTGCTTTGATGACAGCACCTCCAGATACTGTTCCACTGTCTGCTCTTTCGTCATTTACGTCCGCTCTCCTTTTCTTCTCAATACAACGTCCGCCGGCGTCGGCATTTTCCCATAACAGCCGGACAAAATTCCCTCTGCATACCGATTCATTCGTTCCAAACTCTATCCCATCCTGTCTGATGCTTTCATGACATAAGCATTTGCAGCTACCCGCTTACATTCAAACCATCTGACAGTACAGACTTCACTCTGAGCTGCACCGCGGCCACGCATCTTCCACAAAGCCGATCCGCCCCGCTACTCGACCGCACCGCCTGCCTGCACCACCGCCTCGTCAAACGCTTCCAGTGCTTCCGCCGCGTCCATGCCTTCCCCTGCCTTCTGCAGCATGTTCCACCAGGCCGTGCGCACATCCGCCCAGCCGGGAGTTACCTGATAAAAATCGCCCATATATTTCATAAACATACCGTATTCGGTCATCAGCTCGTCATTGGCGTAGATTCCTTCCACGTCGCGCACCGGCCAGTAGGTGGAGGTCTGGACCGCCCGCTTATACTCGGTCTCGTCCTCGGTCATATAGCGGATGAATTCCTTCGCCGCCTCGATGCGCGCCTCATCGCCGTTGTCGAAGATGCCGAACCCCCAGATGCCGCCCTGCAGACTGGGATCCCCGCTGTCGGTCGGGAACGCCATCGGAAACGCGTCAAAGCTCATATCCTGATTATTGATGATCTGCTGGATCTCCATGGACACGTTCCAGCAGAAAGCCATGGCCAGTTCCCCGCTTCCGAAGAGATTTACTTCGTCGCCGCCGACCAGATCCGGCGCGAATTCGATTCCGTCCAGATCCTGAAGCAGAGTCAGCGCCCTGGCGTTCTCCTCGCTGTCCACCGTATAGGCCGTATGCTCCTCATTGGTAAATGTGCCGCTGTACAGGTTGGTCACCAACGCCCTGGTTCCCTGGTCTCCGCCCTGACCGCCGCAGTACACCACGGCGACCCGCTCCTGGCCTGAGGCATAGAGCGCTTCCACCGCCTTCACGAAATTCTCCGTGGTCCAGGTATGGGTCTCCTCGTCGATATATTGCATGGCGTCCGCCGCTTCAAACATCTCCCGGTTGATCGCCATACAGTGGGTTGTCATGCAGACCGGGAACTCATAGTAAACGCCGTTCGCGTCATGACAGGCTTCCCGCACTTCAGGATAGATCTGTCCCGCCTGCTCCGATTCCCACAGATCGGACAGATCGGCCATTTTCCCACGGCTGCCCCAGTTCGCCACCAGACGTTCCGGTCCCTCAAGCACCAGATCCGGAAGCTGTCCGGACTCGATGGCTTCCTCGATCTCTGCGTCACCCGTCGTATAATCCAGACATTTAACCGTCACATGATATTGAGGATATTCCCGGTGGAAACCGGAAAGCAGAGCGGATACGGAACTCTGGCTTCCCCAGTTGCCCACAGGATAGGTCCACAGCGTCAGCTCCACGGGCTCCGCCGCGGCGTCCCCGCCTGCGCTGCCGGAAGCGTCCGCCTGACCGTTCTCACCATCCGGCTGCCCGCCGTCCTGTCCCTGACCGTCCGCCTTCTGTGGATCCGTCGTCTCCCCGGCCACGCTGCCAGGGTTCCTCTGCGCCGGACTGCCGCCGCTTCCGCTGCCGCCGGAGCAGGCCCCCAGCACACACGCCGTCAGAAGACAGACCGCCGCCGTCCATATCGTTCTTCTCCTCATTGTCCGTCATCTCCTCAAGATTTCCTGTCCGCAGCGCTGGTATAACCTTGTAACCTTTAAAGATTCACGCTGACGGTATTATACGAATTTCCGAAGGATTTTTGTAACCTCTCTCATATCGATGGGCTTCGCCACATGAGCGTTCATGCCGCTCTCCATACACCTGCGGATATCCTCTTCGAAGGCGTCCGCGCTCATGGCGATGATCGGAACCGAAGCCGCGTCCGTCCGGTCAAGCGCCCGGATCGCCCGGGTAGCCTCGTAACCGTTCATCTTCGGCATACGGATATCCATGAGGATCGCGTCATAATAGCCTGTCGGCGATTTCTGGAACTTATCCAGGCAAATCTGACCGTCCTCCGCCCATTCAAGTTCAAGTCCCAGGCCGGACAGAAGCTCCTGGGCAATCTCCCAGTTCAGGTCGTTATCCTCAGCCAGAAGAATCCTCTTCCCGATCAACTCCCCGCCGTCCTCAGGCCCGCTCTCCTCCTGAACCTCGATCTCCGGCTCCTCCACCTTCTTAAGATCCAGCGTTACATGGAACTCGGTGCCTTTGCCCACCTCGCTGGCCACCTCGATCGAGCCGCCCATGGCGTCCACGATATATTTGGTGATGGCCATCCCCAGACCTGCACCCTCCGTCTTCTGGACGCGGGCGTTGTCCTCGCGCATGAAGGATTCGAATACTTTGGTCTGAAACTCCGGCGTCATGCCGATGCCGGTATCCGTCACGTACAAATGAAGACGCACGTATTCATTTCCCTTCGGGGAAACCTCCTCGGCCAGCTTAAGCCGGATTGCTCCGCCGTCGGGCGTAAATTTGACCGCATTGCCCAGAAGATTCAGAAGGACCTGATTCAGCCGCACGCTGTCGCTCAGCACATAACCGGCGTACAGGTTATCGGCGGTCACCTCGAAGGTCTGCTTCTTCACATTTACCTGGGGCTGGACAATATTCGTAATGCCATCCACCATCTCCTTAAGCGACACCGGCTCGCTCACCAGAGTCATCTTGCCGCTCTCGATCTTGGACATATCCAGAATATCGTTGATCAGTCCCAGCAGATGCTTGCTGGACAGGGATATCTTCGTCAGGCAGTTCTGAACCTGCTGCGGATTATCCAGATTGGCCATGGCCACCGCCGTCATGCCTACGATGCCGTTCATGGGCGTGCGGATATCATGGCTCATATTGGAAAGGAATTCGCTCTTGGCCTTATTTGCCTGCTCCGCGGCCTGCCTGGCCTGCTCGTTCTCCTTCATCTGCTGGTGCATCATATAGTAATAGCAGGCGAACAGGAGAAGCATGGCGACCAGCAGGACCACGCAGCCGGTCCTGGCCGCCTGGCCCCAGAAGCCGCCCAGGCTGTTCACCGCCTCATCCAGTACGCCGTAAGGCATGAACAGTATCAGGTACCACTCGGAATAGGCCAGCGGACTGCAGTACAGGAAACGCCGCTCGCCGTTTATCACGAATTCCGTCGTGTAATTCTTCCGCGCGTCCATGGCCGCGTCAAGCTGGGTCAGATACTCGTCGGCGGTCTTGCCTCCGATGCTCTCGTAGCGGCTCCTCACCCGGTCGTAATACGTCTCGTCCTCCACGCCGATATCCCGCAGGATGAAGCTTCCGTCCCTGCGGATGATAAAATAATAGATCCTGGTATCGCCGGAACTTAAGGATAATGTCTCGCTGATATAAGAAACCGGCAGAGCCGCCACCAGGGCGATGCTCTTCTCCCCGTTCTCCATAGTATAGGCCGCCGGGACTCCCATGATCAGCACCTCCTCGCCGGTACTGTCATAACCCACAGCCATCTTCTCTTCGCCCTTCGTCAGGGAATGAAAGAAGCCGTCCTTCCCCGACACCTCCACCAGATCTCCGTAGAGCATGTCAAAACTTCCGTCGGCTCCGTAGAAGGCCAGATGATCGAAGCCCCTGGCCCTGGCATGGTAATTCAGGGATACGCGGATCGAACGGTCGCTGGCGCTGCTGTCGGGCGAGACGGAGTCCACCAGCGCGGACACCTGGGACATTCTGAGTTCCACGGTCGTCTGGAAATGGGCCGCCGCCCGCTCGCTTAAGCCCGACATATAGATCTCGCCGATCTCGCTGATCGTCTCGGCGCCCTTCCTGTTCATATACTCCGTCTGATAGGCGAAGATAAACACGCAGAGCACGGCCACCAGCACAATACTGGCGATCAGGAATCTGGCAGTCTTTTTATTCATCCGGAGTGTCCTCCAAATCAGTTATTCTGTCATGTTCCGCCCGTTTTCTTTCTCCCCGCGGCGGGAAACCAATCAGGAATATTATAACACGGTTCGAATCAAATGTATAGTTGTGAAAACCCGTCTGAGGCAGGCCTGTCAAAGGACTTATCTAAGGCAGACGGTAGCCGTACGTCTCAAGAACGTCCAGCGGGAACTCCACGCGAACGGTTTTGAGCGGGTCTACCACCTGACAGACCGCCATATCAGACAGCAGGGACATCAGCATCCCCGCCTCGAAATTATCTTTGCCCGCCGCCTTTTTCACAAAATTCTTCATCGCCTTGGCAGCTATATCGCCGGCCGCATCCAGCGTCTCCGCGGACTGGATCGTCATCACGCGGCCGCGGCAGGACAGAAACGGCGTCGGAAGCATCGCGGCCGCGTCTCCTTTGACCACGCTTACGCGGACCGTCACCAGGCCCGCGATCTCCAGACCGCAGATGAACACCTCACCGTCGCCCATCAATGCGTGAAGGTCGCCCATGGAAAGAAGGCCTCCCGGCGTGTTGACAGGGAGATAGAGGGTAGAGCCTTTCACGATCTTATGGCAGTCCATGTTGCCGCCGTGACTGTGGGGCGTGTCGGTGGTAATGCCTTCACCGGCGGGGGCCGTCCCGATCACGCCGATCATCGGATCGAGCGGGATCGCCAACTTGCCGTCAAATTGAATATATTGCGCCGCCCCTCCGCGGATCGAGAAGATCCGCGCCGTCCGCTCCGTGAAATCCTCATGGAACACGCCGCACTTGGTCGAGGAGCGCATGACGCCCCAGTCCCGCAGCCGGATATCCAGAATCTCCACCTTCAGCACGTCGCCCGGCTCAGCTCCCTCTACATACAGCGGCCCGGTAGCCGGATTCTCGATCGGGTCCGCCTTGTCTCCCAGCGGCCGCTCCTCGCTTACCACCGCGTCGTCATAGCAGTCCCTCGTCTCAAAAATTACCGTATCCCCGTCTCCGCAATACGCCGCGGGCGCGGCGTCCTGCGTCAGGATCCCCGACACATGTTCGCTTGTGATCGTCAGAATATCAGACATAGAATTTCCTCTCCCGGCGGCCTTCCTGCTGCAGGCAAAGCCTCACATTTTGCCGCCAACCACACATTTTGAACCACTGCATTTATCTTACACCGGTCAGCACACACCGGTATGCCTTTTACCGCAGACAGTTACAACGACTTCTCCAGCTTCTCGATCATCCAGTCCACGTCTTCCTCCTTGATCACAAGCGGCGGCACGAACCGGATGATATTGGCGCCGGCGCTTATAAGTACCAGCTGGTTTTCCAGAAGCGCCTTGCTGACAATGGGCGCCACCGGCCGGTCAAATTCCAGTCCCTGGATCAGGCCTTTGCCGCGGTGTTCCGCGACGCAGTCGTGTTTTGCTGCAAACTCGTCCAGCTTCTTCCAGAGATAATCGCCAACCTGCCGCACATGGGCCACGATCTCTCTCGTTTCAAAGATCTCCAGCACCTTGTCTGCCGCCGCGCAGACGAACGGATTGCCGCCGTAGGTGGTTCCGTGGTCTCCCGGCACCATGGCCGTGGCCGCCCGGCCGCTGGCCAGAAATGCGCCGATGGGCACGCCGTTCCCCAATGCCTTCGCCACGGTCATCACGTCCGGCTTCACGCCGTAAGCCTGCCAGGCGAACATTTCCCCGCTGCGGCCCATGCCGCACTGGATCTCGTCCAGAATCAGCAGCATATCGTGCTCGTCGCAGAGGGCGCGGACGCCCTTCAAAAACTCTTCCGAAGCCGGGTAAATGCCTCCCTCGCCCTGGATCGTCTCCATGATGACGGCGCAGGTATTTTCATTTATCAGCGCCTTCACGCTGTCCAAATCGTTAAATTCAGCAAATTTGATGCCCGGAAGCAGCGGCGCGAACGGCTCCTGATAATGGTCGTTGCCGGTCACGGACAGCGCCCCCAGGCTGCGGCCGTGGAACGAATGTTTCATCGCGATGATCTCATGGCCGCCGTGGCCGTCCCGGTTAAAAGCGTACCGCTTGGCGATCTTAAGCGCACCCTCGATGGCTTCCGTACCACTGTTGGTGAAGAAAACGCGGTCCATCTGCGAGACCGCCAGAAGCTTTTCCCCGGCGTCGATCGCGGGCTGGTTATAGAACAGGTTGGAAATATGCAGAAGCTTTCCGGCCTGATTCTCCAGCGCCGCCGTGTATTCCGGGTCATTATAGCCCAGGCCACAGACCGCGATGCCTGCGCCGAAATCCAGATATTCCTTTCCCTCCGTGTCGTAGAGGAAAACGCCTTTCCCGTGGTCGAAAATCACCGGGAACCGGTTGTAAGTCTTGTAAAGGATCTGCTCTGCCTTCTCTATGGTCTGTTTCGTATCGTCAAATGCGCTCATTGCGCTGCACCTCCGTATGTCATGATATCGGTTTTTTCTATTTAATATTTTCCGGGCTATACTGCGGATTCACGGTCATATTCTCTGCCCTGACCGGCATCTGTCAGTTTTCCGGCTTCTCCTCCGGATGAAAATACCGCTCTTCCTTGGAGTTGAGAATAGCGGTTCCGATTCCGCGGTTCGTAAAGATCTCCAGCAGCAGACAGTGCGGGATCCGTCCGTCCAGGATATGCACCCGCGATACGCCCTCCCGGATCGCGTCCACGCAGTTCTGCAGCTTGGGAAGCATGCCGCCTCCCAGAGCGCCGCTGTCCACGAACTTCTGGGCGTCGTCCACCAATAGCTCTGAAATCAGTGTGCTCTTGTCATTGAAATCCCGGTACAGGCCTTCCACGTCTGTCAAAAAGGCCAGTTTCTCCGCCTTCACCGCCTTGGCGATAGCGCAGGCCGCGTCGTCGGCGTTGATGTTGTAGCTAAGGTAATTGTCGTCGTATCCGATGGGACAGATGATCGGCAGGAAATCCTTTTCCAGCAGATCGTAAATCACCTTCGGGTTCACTTCTTTGATCTCACCGACGAAGCCGATGTCCTCGCCGCCGGCGTATTTCTTATCGCATTTCAGCATCATGCCGTCCTTGCCGCTGATGCCGACGGCCTTGACGCCCAGCTCGTTGACCAGCTGGACCAGACTTTTGTTCACTTTATTCAGCACCATCTCGGCGATCTCCATCGTGGCCTCGTCGGTCACGCGCAGGCCGTTTACGAAATGGGGCTCCATGCCTACCTTGTTCACCCACTTGCTGATCTCCTTGCCGCCGCCGTGGACGATGATCGGCTTGAAGCCGACCAGTTTGAGAAGGACTACGTCCTGGATGACGCAGCGCTTCAGATCTTCGTCGACCATGGCGCTGCCGCCGTATTTGACGACGATGATCTTGCGGTTGAAGCGCTGGATGTAGGGGAGCGCCTCGACGAGGACGGCGGCTTTCTGCATGATGTTTTGATCTAAGTTCATAACCTGTAACCTCTTTCTACATTAATGTCAATAATGAGTTTATGCTTGTTAAATGAGTCGTGAAAGGTCCGCGGGAAGATGGCATATGTTCCCTTACAGACACGCTTGCGCTCAGGTCTCGACGCAGCGGTTCTAAGTTCACAGCACCTCTTGCGAGGCACTGTTCACTAAGAACCGGCGTCTCGAATGGTCTGTGCGGGAATCATATGCCGTCTTCCCGCTGCGGGTTCGTCTGGATGCAGTATAAAAAGCTTCAATTCTCCGATATTCGTGCTGTTTGATCATAAGTTTCGATGCCCTGACATTTGTACTGTTCGATCATAATAGGGCAGGGGAACTCAGAAGCCGACGGCTCGTTTCCGCATCAATGTCCGGCACTGCGTTTCAGGAGCGGTAATCGGCGTTGATCTTCACGTAATCGAAGGTCAGATCGCACCCCCAGGCGGTGGCGGCGGCGTCTCCCATCTTGATGTCGGCGATGGCGGTTACCTCGGGCTGGGAGAGGATCTTCGTAGCCTCTTCTTCGCTGTAATCGACGGCGACGCCGTTTTCAATGATCTGGAGATGGCCGGCGGCGCTCTCGAAATAAAGGTCTACTTTCTCGGGGTCGAACTGTGCGCCGGAATAACCCATGGCGCAGAGGATGCGGCCCCAGTTGGCGTCATGGCCGAAGATGGCGGCCTTGGTCAGGTTCGACGTGATCACTGATTTGGCAAGCGTCACTGCCTGTGCTTTTGTCTCGGCGCCGACAATTTTTACCTCGAAGAGGGCTGTGCAGCCCTCGCCGTCGCCGGCGATCTTCTTTGCCAGAGTCTCATTGACATAGTGAAGGGCGGCCTTGAAGGTCTCGTAATCGGCGCCTTTTTCGGTGATCGGGGCGTTGCCTGCCATGCCGTTGGCCAGCAGAAGGACCGTGTCGTTGGTGGAGGTGTCGCCATCCACGGAGACCATGTTAAAGGTGTCCTGGATGTCCTCGCTGAGGGCCGCCTGCAGAAGTTCTTTGGAAATGGCTGCATCGGTGGTCACAAAGCACAGCATCGTGCACATATTGGGATGGATCATGCCGGAACCCTTGCACATGCCGCCGATGGTCACAACCTCGCCGCCGATCTCTACCTGGACAGCTGCTTCTTTCTTCTTCGTGTCGGTGGTCATGATCGCCTTAGCGGAAGCGGTGCCGGCCGCGATGCTGCCGTCAAGCTGCGGCGCCATCATTTTTACGCCGTTCACGATCCGATCGATAGGAAGCTGCATGCCGATGACGCCGGTGGACGCCACCAGGACCGCGTCCGGGGCCACGCCCAGGATCTCCGCCGCCGCGTCGGCCGTGGCTTTGCAGTAGCCGTAGCCTTCCGCACCGGTGCAGGCGTTGGCGATGCCCGCGTTGATGACGACCGCCTGAGCCGCGGGCGCGTGGTACACGATCTCCTGATCCCATTTGACCGGAGCCGCCTTCACGATATTGGTCGTAAATGTGCCAGCCGCCGCGCAGGGTTTTTCGCTGTAGATCAGGGCCATGTCCGTCCGGTCCTTATATTTGATGCCCGCCGCAGCGGCCGCTGACTGAAAGCCCTTCGCGGCAGTAACGCCGCCTTCTATGTATCGCAGTTCCGCCATAAATTCGTCTCCTTTTTCTCCTCTTGTTCTGTTATACCATCTCGACTAACGTCTCGATGGAGATACTCGTCAAACACCGATCGGCGCAAGCGCCATCGGTGCTTTCCTCGTTATTATACCATGTCCTCCGGACATGCTCCCTCCGGAGGATGCGCATGGTTCGGTCCGATATCCGATCCTGTGTCTCTGTTTTCCGGCCGTCAGCCTTTCAGGCCTCTCGACTGCCGGTCCATATCCTCGATTACGATATCATGGATCTCGCCCAGCGAGGCGCAGTATTTGAGCACATCCCACGGCTCGTTCGTGTGGAAATGAATCTTTACCAGTTCTTCGTCGCCCACGGCCAGCAGGCAGTCGCCTTTGAAATGCTCCGTGAAATAATCGCTGATCTCGTCCTCGTCCAGATCCTCTCCTTCGATCAAAAGCTGCGTGTCATACCGAAATTCCAGCATCGTTTTCTCCTCCGTCTTCATACTTTCAAAATCAGTCCACAAACCTCGTAATATTCTCCTCATTCAGTACCAGATCATACACGTTCACGTCCTCCCGCTCAGTCCATCCCAACGACCGCCAGAAGGCGTTGCCAATCTCATTCCGCTTGAACGCAATCAGCGTCACCTTACTGATCCCCTCATCCCGCAGGGCCTGTACCGCATAGCGGACCATCTGATAGCCCACGCCATGCTTACGGTAGCTTTTCTCCACACAGACATGGTAGAAACAGGCCGTCCGACCGTCGTGACCGCACATGATGGAACCGACGATCCGGCCGTTCTGCTCCGCCACCACGCTGGTAGTCGGATTGCGGCGCAGGAAACGCTCCACGCCCTCCCGCGAATCGTCGATACTGCGGATCCCAAAACCCTGGATCCCTGTCCAGAGTTCGTATACTTTGTCATAATCGTCCATCGTCATCTCACGGATGATGATGCTCATGGTTCCTGCCATAACCGTCCTGCTGCTTTCTAATTTCCAAATTCTGTCTCCGGCAGATTCTTTTGTATACTGACGTAATGCAGAAAAGCGCCGCCGGCGCCCTTTCCTGCATACTGACGCGATCTTTACGGGAACATGGGCACCTGCCCAAGACCCGCGTCTTCCTTAAGCCCGAACATCAGGTTCATGTTCTGCACCGCCTGTCCCGCGGCGCCTTTTACCAGATTGTCCATGGCACCCATCATAATAACACGTCCGGTGCGTTTGTCAATCTTGAAATTCACGTCCACATAATT
>CANREE010000071.1 GCA_947629545.1 uncultured Lachnospiraceae bacterium
GGCATTTTTAAGAATTTCCTCGGATAATTGAAAATCTCGGATAATGCGCCCTATCCGAGATCTCGGATAGTGCGCAATCATACACCTGTCCCGACAACCGCACTGCAACTATCTGTCTGCGGCTGCCGCGCCATTTCCTGCCAAAACGGCAACTGATCATTCATCTGTCACTTTGTTTTGTACTCCAAACACACCTCCTCTCTTTCGCACTGTCCTTCGGCAATACATCGAGAAACCATGGTGAAACACCAATCAGGAATTATAGAAATTCCAGAAATCCGGCTTCGGCTGAATCCTCTGCCAAGATTTGTAAATATAGTATACGGCCTTCGCCTGTCTCAGTCAACCCCAAAATTAAAGTCTTAATATTCAATCTAATCTGACAACTATATACCATTTCCGCATAAAAAAGCGGCGGTTTTCAATCTCACCGCCGCTCGTCTTCCTTTCTTCCCGCCTCTCCTTCCTGCATATGTACGACCACCTGCCTGAACGGAATCTCGATCCCCGCTTCATCGTAAGCGTATTTCAGATCCTCGGTCATCTGCCATTTCGCAGGCCAGTACTTCTCTGTTGGGATCCAGCCCCTCGCTACCAGAGTAATTCCGCTCTCACCCAGACTGTTTACAAAAACCACCACTTCCTCCTCATGAAGAATATCCGGATGATTGTCAAACAGCCGCTTCAGGATTTCCTTGGCCCTGCGGATATCCGAATTGTAAGAAATATCCACCTGAATCTCCAGCCGCCGCCGGGGTTCTGCCGTCACATTGATGATATTCGCATTAGACAACGCACCGTTCGGCAAGATCATCTGGCGATTGTCTATCGTATTCAGCGTCGTATAAAAGAGGCTCGTAGCCGCCACCGTACCTTCCGCTGTTCCGCAGACAATGTAGTCTCCGGTCCGGAAGGGTTTCAGCACCAGAATGATCACGCCGCCCGCAAAATTGGCCAGAAAATCCTGAAGAGAAAGACTGACCGCCAGACCCGCCGAACCCAGAATCGCAATAATCGACGCCGAGCTGACGCCGATACGCTCCAACGCCATGAAACCGGCCACGCCGCATGTCAGCACATATACGACTGAGGAGAGGAATGCCCGCAGGGAATTATCCAGATGAAATTTTTCAAACGTCCTGCTTATCATCTTCCTCAGAAGTTTAGCGATCTGAATCCCAATGATCAGAATTAAAACTGCGTTCACGACATTAAAGGCGATCGTTTTCAGCGCGGGCGTCGCGTTTTCAACCGCTGTCTGCGCCGTCTTCGCCACAGCGCCGGCCGCAGTTCTGTAAGTCCTGGAGATCGCCGTCTCCGTCGAATTCTTCTCTGCCGCTTTCGTGGAGTTCTCCGTTCCCGGCGTCTCAATATCGGAATTCCCCGGCGTACTTACAAAATATTCCGTCCCCGGCTCCGCGTCGAACACATACCGCGTTTCGCCATCTTCACCAATAACATAGCTTCCCGAAATTTCTTCCTTCTCCGGGATGCCGCCGCCGGCTGCGCTGTTCTCCGTCTCACCTGTCGGCGGACTGAGCGGACCGGAATACGCTTCCTGAGAAACCGCTGTCTGCTGTTCAGCTGTAATCGTTTCACCGACCGGTCCCAGAGGCCCGGCCGGCTGATTCACCTGATCTGTTTCCTGATTCCAAATCATTTGCGCTGTCTCCTATCTGCCATATTCACTGCAGTCCGAACGATATATCTCCTGCCTGCGGTATTATTCTTTCACAGGCGTACAGACGAAAATATGAACCCCCAGCGGAGCCAATCGAACCGAAATAGACTCTTCACGGCCGTCGCATTCTATCGAACGGCTGACGACCGCCCGCGGATTTGCCATACCGCTTCCGCCGTATCCCACCGCATCGCTGTTGAAGATTTCTTTGTATTTCCCATGGAACGGCACGCCGATCCGGCGCTTCTCATACGCCGCCGGCGCAAAATTGCAGACCGTAAGAAGCGTCTCCGGCGCTGATGACGACCGCCGCAGATACACCAGAATATTCTCCTGACTGCTCAGGCAGTCGATCCATTCAAAGCCCTCCGGCCGATCGTCCAGCGCGTAAAGCGCCGGATGAGAACGGTAGAAACACAACAACGCCTTGACATATTGCCTGAACTGCCGCCGCATATCGCGCAGCTCTTCTGATTTCCCATCGCACGGGTGTTCCGCCTCCGACGTTTCAACCGCATCATCCCACGGCAGATTCGCCTTTTCATCCCACTCCTCCGTCATACCCATATCCTGACCCATGAATAACAATTTCTTCCCGGGATGGGTCATCCAATATCCGTAAGCTGCCCGCAAATGCGCAAGTTTTATATCCAGCGTATCACCCGGCATCTTAGAGACCATGGAGCCGCGTCCTTGTCCCATCTCATGATGCGGGAATGCCAGAATAAACGCTTCGCTGTACGCATAAAGCATACTAAACGTCAATTCCCCATACCTCTGGTGCCGAAAATACGGATCATATTGGAGATAACCCAAAAGACCGCTCAGCCATCCGTTGTTCCATTTGTAATCAAAGCCCAGCGCTTCATCCTCGTCGCCTGTCACCTGTGGCCATGCCGTGGACTCTTCCGCAATCAGCAGCGCCCCACCCGTCTGCTTATGGAAAGCAGACGCAAGACGTCTTAGAAAATCCACCGCCTCCAGATTTTCATTGCCGCCGTAAAGATTCGGAATCCACTGTCCGGGACCCTTTCCGTAGTCCAGATAAAGCATCGCTGCCACACTGTCCGCACGGATTCCGTCCGCATGATATACCTTTGCCCAGTAAATGGCGTTTGCGATCAGGAAATTCGCCACCTGCGGCCGGCCGTAATTAAAGATCAGAGTCCCCCACTGGGGATGCGTCCCCTGCCGCGGATCCCTGTGCTCATAAACACAGCTGCCGTCGAAACAGGCAAGCCCCACCAGATCCCGCGGAAACTGGGCCGGCGTCCAGTCAAGGATCACACCGATTCCCTGTGTATGCATATAATCCATAAAGTACTGGAAATCATCCGGCGAACCGTGGCGGCTGGTCGGCGCATAATAGCCGGTGGTCTGATAACCAAGCGAAGCATCCAGCGGATGCTCCATGACCGGCATCAGCTCCACATGTGTATAACCCATCTCCTTTACATAGGAAGCCAGCTTCACCGCCAAGTCACGATAATTCAGGAAACCGGCATCCTTCGCATCCGATCCGCTCCCGGCATGCATCCACGACCCCAAATGCACCTCATATACCGCCATCGGCGACTGCTTCACTGCCTCCCGTGATGCAGCCCGCTGCGCCATCCACTCCTCATCATGCCATCGGAAATGAGACGTATCCCACACGATTGACGCATTATTCGGCCGTACCTCAGCGTATGTTCCGTAAGGATCCGCCTTGAGCATCGCGCTTCCTTCTGCCGTTTTCACTTCGTACTTGTAGATCGTGCCCTGCAAAAGGCCGGGAATAAACAGTTCAAACACGCCGCTGTCTCCCAGCCGCCGCATCTGATGGCGTCTTCCATCCCACAGATTAAAGTCGCCGACAACACTGACGCGCATCGCGCACGGCGCCCACACTGCGAAATAAGTTCCCGCAACGCCGTTGATCTCCATCGGGTGGGCACCCAGTTTCTCATAGACGTCCCAAAGTACGCCTGCATCAAATTTCCTCAGGTCTGCGTCCGATAGCTGCGGAATATAGGCATAAGGATCGTAAACTGTCTGACTCGTACCGTTATCATAAGTCACTTCCAGCGTATATACCGGGATCGTCTTCCCCGGCAGAAGCGCAGCAAAAAAACCGGCCTCATCCGCCAATTCCATGGGCCAGAACGAAACCTGACCGACGTCTGCCGGCTCCATGGCCGCACGAACCGTAACCGATACCGCCGTCGGTATAAATGCCTGAATCAGAATACCCTGAGGCACAATATGCGGCCCCAGCAGCCGGTGCGGATCGCTGGCTTCCGAATAAACCAGTTCTTCAATCGCAGCCCAATCCATCAGGGAGTACAAGATATCTGTCATGGAGCAGTCCTCCTTTAAAAATACAAGCCGATTGCCGTCTGTCTATACATAGTCTACCATTATTTTCCGATAAATACAAATATTACTGACAGAATTTCGCAAGCTTGCTACTGCCTGTAATACGCCAGCATCAAATCCACCATCCGTCCGTAACTTTTCACGCCGTCTGTCTGGCTGTTAATCTTCAGATAGGTATCATTCATCTGATTGGCGACCTCAGCCACCTTACCCTCATAACGATCCCAGAAAGCGTTGTTAGCAGCCAGATGCGCCTGCGTCTGTTCATTCAGCCGCATATATAGCGCCATATAAGTCTCCCGATCCTGAGCGGCAAGGGCATTTCCGGCATAGATCCAACCGGTCAGATAACCGCTGTAGCGAAAAGACGGATTCTCCGAACCGATACACGCCAGATATCCAATGAAATTAGCCTCGTCCTCCCGCATGAACCCCCGCAGATGAGAAAGCTCGTGACAGATCGCATGGGGAATATTATAATCCGTCATAGCCTGATTATAATTTGCCTCCACAGTAAACGGGGAATAGATCCCGGACAGCTGCTGGACGGATAAGATCCAGGATACCGTCAGGGGCTTGGGTCTCGGATAATAACCGGCCAACTGCGGAAAGGTCTCCCCTAAAGCAGACATCGCCAGTTGCCCCTCCGTATTCCATGTCCGGTTATATGGGGAGGTATCCACCGTCTCATTGACTTTTTCTGTAAGGTATTCACAAAGGTCGGCCAGTTCTTCCACCGTGGAATCCCTCACCTCCAGTTCCAGATAGCCTGAAAACGGACGCCGGTAATAATTAACACCGCAGCAGGCCGTATAAAGAAATGCGAGAATCCCCAGAATCAGACAAGCTGCGGAAAACCATGCCCCGGCTGCCGCCTTTCGCGTTTCCGTCCTTCTTATAGCAGCCATAATATGGGATGCCGTGTACAAAATCATCCATATTATTCCAATATATAGAGAGATCTCTACCACCGAAAACGAAAATATGCCGCAAATCCTGCCATATATTCCCACTATATACGGGTACACCGTTGTCGCGTACCATTCCCCGAATGCAGAGAAACCACCGACGCCTTCCGCATACAACCGGCTGCCCGTACCGCCGCGGGCAGCCAGCTGCAAAACACCTGCAGCTGCCAGCAGAATCACGCCGATTATCGCCCGAACGGCATAATTTTTATGGAGCTCTTTTCTGCCTTTCACAAACTGCTTTTCCATGAAACCTCCCATATGTCCCTGCATCCCGCATTTTATTAAGTATACCATATCCCGCGTCGTATACTTATAAATTTTTTCTTACCATTTTAAAAAAGGCCTTGCGGATTGCCGGAATCTCATTTACACTGGAAATGAAACAGCAGAAAGAAGGATAATGCGGACGTATGAAAAACAGGGATAACATCGACAAAAGAAAACAAACCGAAATAGAAAATGGAGAAGGCAAACCATTCAGCTGGAAACGAGAACTCTTAAGCTGGATTGAAATCCTGGTGATCGCGGCTGCCGCCGCTTTCATTCTGGACACATTCATTATCGCCAACAGCCGTATACCCAGCGGCTCCATGGAAAATACGATCATGACCGGCGACCGGGTCATCGGCTCCCGTCTCAGTTACACCTTCGGCAATCCCGAACGGGGTGATATCGCTATCTTTGTATTCGGTTATACCTGCCGCAGCTGCGGTGTCGAATATCAGAAGACCCCGGAGAACGTCTGTCCGGTATGCGGCCGGAAAGACCGCCAGAACAAGGTCATTTATTATGTCAAGCGTGTCATTGGTGTCCCAGGAGATGTCGTGGACATCCATGACGGTCATGTCTATCTGAATGGTTCTGATACGCCGGAGACAGAATCTTATCTTTCTGAAGAAATGATGACCCCCCAGACGCTGCATTACGAGGTCCCGGAAGGTCATTACCTGATGCTTGGTGACAATCGGAATTATTCGCTGGATGCACGTTTCTGGCGCTACACCTACATCCCCGAAGACCAGATGGTCGCCAAAGTGCTGTTCCGCTATTTTCCGAAAATCAGTCTGCTGAAATGATCGTAACTGTTATACTTGTTTTGTTTCCTCGTCCGGAACATATTCCATGATATCCTCGATCCGGCATTGGAGAATCGAACAGAGATAATTTAAAATAATCGTCTTCACTACCATATTTTTACGGATTCGGTGCAATTGCGCTTTATCAATCCCGTAATCTTTGATCAGTTTATACTGACTTATACCGTTTCGGCGCATAGTTTCCCAAAGCCGGTCGTATTTTATCATTTGTGTCACTCCTTCCCCTTGTATTTTACCTACGGATACCATATAATAATATGGTGCGTGTATGCTCCCCGTCCGGTCACTGCAAGGCGCATATATGGCATCTTTTGTCTGTACGGAAGGCGCCGCAGGCGGCCGCAGGAGCCGCATCTTCGCAGATTGCGCACAGGGAAGGAGTTTTGCAATATGGAATTGAATTATTTTAAGGATTGTCTGTTCGACCTGATCAACGAATGTGACAGTCTGAAGATCGCGGATATAGACGTTCAGGACCGGGATGACACGATAACGGTCACGGTCGAGGATGGAAGTATCTTTGAGATCAAATGCCGGTCGATCCGCGAAACCGATCTCCCGCATCCGGCAGCTGAAAGACATTTTTACAGCTGAAAGACGCTTTCATAGCCGACATCCGCTTTCACAGCCGACATCCGCTTTCACAGCCGGGGACCAGCCGGGCATACAGAATAACCGAATATATCGCTGGCGCGGCGGATGTATGCGCCGCTACAAAACAGAGCTGTCGTAAATTTCTGTCTCCACCGTTCTTCATGGCGGAAATCAGAACTTACGACAGCTCATTTTTTATGGTCAGTTTTCTTTCTTCCGTCCCCACCCGGTGATGACCGCGGCCAGGAATACGATGAACAGCGCGAAGCCGTAGATCGTTCCGCCTGCCACGACCAGCGGCGACAGGCCGGTCAGCGCCGCGCCGATGAAGACGAAGACGCTCATGAACGGCACGATGGCCGGAAGGCTGTTGGCCGTGCCGTCCAGCAGATTGGCGCGGCGGTAGGGATGGATGTTCTTGGCTGAACCGATCTTATTGAGGATCGGTCCGAAGGTCAGGATGGACGCGCTGGTGACGCCGCCCAGAAGAACCGTCGTCAGAGCGATGCCGGCCATACAGATCAGCTCCGCGCCGGAATCGGTCTGGGCCATATTGCTCTTCAGGATCTTATCGGCGATCAGGTTCAGCATCCCGGCGTCATTTAACACGCCCATGATACCGAAGACGGAGATGACCAGTGCGCAGGTGGGCAGGATGCCGTTGACGCCGTCAATCAGAAAGCCGGTGGCCGCGTTGTTGGCCGCGTCATTGGCGAAGACCGCGCTAAACGGGAAAAGCCCCGCCGCCAGACCGACGATCGTGCCGAGCCCTAAACCCACCAGAATCCCCTCGAAGATATTGCGGGTCTTGGTGGCTACCGCCAGCATGACTGCCACCGGGATCAGCATGATCAGGGACATGGGATTGGCGATGGCGTCGATGGCGCCGCCCTGATAGGTGCCGCCCATTCCGCCGAAAATGGCGAAGATCACGATGGTGGCAAGCCCCGCCACCGCGGAATATTTGATGCGGCTGGCTACGACGCCGCCGATATCCGCCGGACGCCCGTCCTTAAACTGCTGGGTGGACGAGGAGGCGATGGTAGTGTCGGAGATCGGGGCCAGGTTGTCGCCGAAGATAGCGCCAGACACGATACTTCCGGCCATGAACATCTCATTGGCTCCCAGAATCAGACCCGCCGGGTAGAAGATCGGGAACGCGATGAACATGGTGCCGATGGACGAACCGGTGGCCGTCGAGACGACGCAGGTAGCCAGGAACGTAAAGGCCACGAAGATCCCGCCCTTCATGCCAAGGGCGTTGGCCATCCAGACGAAGCCGCCGGACAGGCCGCAGGTCTTGATCAGCTGGCTGAACATGCCTACCAGCAGAAGAATAACGACGACGGAGACGGACGTGACCGACGAGATACCGCCGATGACGCTGTCCCAGAAGTCGGAATAGCTGGTGCAAAACAGGCCGCCCACGAGGAGCGCCAGGAAGCCGCCCACCGCCAACGCTTCCATATTAAACGCCTTGAAACCGATGAAAAGTACCACACAGAAGAAAACGTAGATCACCACGGGGACGAGAGAAAACGCAATGCCGCCGCGGAACTGTAATTTGGGTTGCTGCTGTTTCATTTTCAATTTATCTCCTTATGCCTTATTCAGATTCATTTTCATGATATTCCTGTATCGCGATCCGGGCGTCCGTTCCAGCGTGAACGGTTCGCCTTCCGGCGTCGGGTACCGGGAAATGAAGTCGCGGATGCTCTGAAGCTCTTCGTCTGTCAGATCGAACTCCGCCAGCCGCGCGTTGTCTTCCACATGTTTGCTGTTGCGGCAGCCCACCATGACCGCGCCGACGCCCGGCTGATCCAGAATATATTTGACCGCCACGTTAGCGATGCTGACCTGATGCCGGTCGGCGATATCTTTCAGGAACAGCAGCAGCTTCTGGTAGCCGTCCCAGCCCATGGAATCCTCGATGATCTGCAGGTATTTCACATGGGAACGGGTCTCTGGCTCGAAATCTTCGCGCTTTACGCCGATCCACCGCTCCGCCAGGAAACCGCCGGACAGCGCGCCGTAGCAGAAGCAGTAGACGTCATTCTGCCGCGAGTATTCCAGAAGCGCCCGCTCCGGCCGCCGGTCGAAGAGGGAATACTGGGTCTGGTTGGAGACTACATGGATGTCGGCGTCGATCATCATTTTCAGATGAGGCGTATCGAAATTGCACATCGCGATATTGCGGATCTTGCCCTTCTCCTGAAGCTTCACCAGATCGAAAGCCGTCTCCATCATCCCGGGCACATCGTAATCCCACCAGTGGAACTGCACCAGATCCAGGCAGTCCCTGTGCATGCGCATAAGGCTCCGGTCCACGACCTTCTCCGTATACGCGAAATCCACCTGATCCAGAATGTTCAGATCCGGTACGAATTTGGTGTGGATCTGGATCATGTCGTGGGTGTAATTGCCTGTGGCCCGCAGTTCATTGACGAAGCGTCCCAGGATCTCCTCCACTCCGGTGTAGATGTCCGCGCAGTCGAAGGTCGTCAGGCCCCGCTCCCTCAGCATGTGAAATGCCTTCACCGCGTCGTCGATGTCCAACTGCCCCTTCAGGCAGTGCTCGGCTGACAGCTGCCAGCCGCCGTTGATCACACGGCTGAAATTGTAGCCGTTGTCCAACGTGATGCGTGATGATGTGATCTTTCCTATCATCTCGTGTTCTCCTCCTTGTTATCTATGCTGCAGCGTCCCACGTCAGGAGACGCTTTCGCTCTGTTTCTATCCTTTACAAAGCTTTTTGTGGCGCTTTTGGGCAACGCTTCTGCTGCCTTTAGTCTGCTGCCGGTTAATCAACCCCAACATCAGGTGCCCTTTGCATAAACGACTCTTTTTTATGCGCATTGCTTTGAGCAGACAAATACGACGCATATCTTCACTCCTGCTCCGGCATTTCCCCCACCGGCACTACCGTACACGCCCTGTGGCTCTGCGTCCGCTTCCGGATCCGGGTGATCTTAAATTTCGCGCCGCAGTTGGGATCCGGACAGGCGATCAGGCTGTCCGACAACATCCAGTCGTTATCCTGCAGCGGCCGCTGCTTAGCCGGCAGAAGCGGCAGAAGCGCCGCCAGCGAATACATGGAGAAGGACCGGGTCTGCGGAAATACCAGATTCTCTCCTTCTACCAGGAAATAGTCGCCGGGCTTGTGGCCGCAGACCATGGGTTTGTCTGTCGCGACCACCTCTACTTTTAAGTCGTATAGGGTGAAATTGTCGTCCATGCTGGGTCCTCCTGTAATGTATATGTATTCCGCACGCGCCGCCATGTACACGCAGCCCTCCGCGCCGCCATGTATACGCAGCCCGCACGCGCCGCCTCGAAAACGCTTTGCGTTTTCTCGGTCGCGGGCATTGTTCCAATGCCCGCTCTGCCGTGAGCAGGTGCCCGCCGGTTTCCGCAAGCGGAACCGTCGGGCCTCTGTTCACGGCGCCGGCGCTGTAACTATTTGCCTTCGCGCAAAAGAAGGCCCATCCCTGAATCTCTTCAAGGACAGGCCTTTAACCTGCGGTGCCACCTTAATTGACATACATATGTGTACGCCCACTCTCCCGGAATGCCATCACATCCCTCGCCCGTTAACGCTGGCTGTGCGTCTCAACTACTCGGCGCCGCTTCCGGTCCGCCGCGATCCTTAACCGCGCCCGCGCAACCGCTCCTGCCGGCTCCTTTCATCTCGCCCTCCAAGGCCCACTCGCTCTGACTGACATCGCCCGGATCACACCGTCCCGGACTCTCTGAGGACCGTTCTCAAAGCGCAACTTCCTCTTCATTGGTTTAAAGTAATTCTAAACATCTTTCTGTCAAATGTCAACCTGAAATTTTATTCCGTTTCGCGCAATATTCTCCGAAATTCTCCATCACACCGCCCGCTGTATCTCATTGTCGAATCTCCGCCAAACGTCCTGCCAGTCACACTGCCCTCTGGTTCAAAATATTCGTAATAACCTCCAGAAGCTTTTCCACGTCAATCGGCTTGGCAATATGCGCATTCATGCCGCTGTCCAGCGCCTGCTTCCGATCCTCATCGAATGCGTTCGCCGTCATGGCGACAATGGGGATATTAGCCAGAACCGGACTGTCAAGTGCCCGAATCTCCTTCGTAGCCTCATAGCCGTTCATCTTCGGCATCTGAATATCCATCAGGATCAGGCCGTAATACCCCGGCTCGGAATTCTTCACCTTCTCCACGGCGACCGTGCCGTCTTCTGCCGTATCCACAACAAAGCCGCTGTCTGTCAGAAGTTCGACGGCGATCTCCCGGTTCAGTTCGTTGTCCTCCGCCAGCAGCAGGCGCGTGCCCTTCAGCTGCTCCGACAGATCCGGGATCGGGCTCTCCTTCTCCTGCTGAATCGAAACCGAACTGCAGGTGGCAGAAAGCAGGATTTCCCTCAGCTCCGACAAGAAGATCGGCTTGTTGCAGAACGCGGTCACGCCCGCAGCCCGCGCCTCGTCCTCAATGGCGGTCCAGTCATAGGCTGTGACGATGATGATCGGCGCGCTGTCTCCCACGATGGAGCGGATCTGCCGCACCACTTCCAGTCCGCCCAGATCCGGAAGGAACCAGTCGATGATATAGGCATGGTACTCGTCGCCCATTTCATAGGCCTGTCTGGCGCGAAGCACCGCTTCCTTGCCGTGCATCGCCCACTCGGAACGCATGCCGATCTGGGTCAGCATCTTCGTCACGCTGTCGCAGGTATCGAAGCTGTCGTCCACGACCAGGGCGCGCATGCCCCTAAGTTCCTCAACGATCTCGATCTTCTGCGGCTCCGTCTGAAGCCGGAAATCAATATTGATAATGAATTCGGTCCCCTTACCCTGCTCGGACTGCACCTCAATGGTGCCGCCCATGGTATCCACAATGTTCTTCGTAATGGCCATACCGAGGCCGGTTCCCTGGATACCGCTGACCGTGGTATTGCGCTCCCGCTCAAAGGGCTCGAAAATATGACGGATGAACTCCGGACTCATGCCGATACCGGTATCCTTGACCCGGATCTCGTAAGAGCCGTAGCCCTTGGGCGCGCGCGGCTTCTGGCGGATCGTCAGGGCAATGGTGCCGCCGGCCGGCGTGAACTTGATCGCGTTGGAGAGGAGGTTCAGAAGCACCTGATTCACATGCAGCTTGTCGCAGTAGATGTCCTCGTCCACCACATCCACCGTGTCCATGAAGAAATTCAGCTGCTTGGACTGCATCTGCGGCTGGATGATATTGCGCATGTCCTTGAAAATATCGGAGATGCTGCACTCCTTCTCCTCGATGTTCAGCTTCCCGCTCTCGATCCGGCTCATATCCAGGATGTCGTTGATCAGGCTCAGAAGATGGTTGCTGGAGGAGAGGATCTTCCTCAGATACTCCTGGGTACGTTCTTTATTGTCAATATTCGTCTCCGCCAGCGTCGTGAACCCGATAATCGCGTTCATCGGCGTGCGGATGTCGTGGGACATGTTGGAAAGAAAGACGCTCTTGGCCCGGTCGGCGGCCTCCGCCTTCTGCAGCTTCTCCGCCAGGACCGCCTGCTCCACGGCCCGGTTCATGATCTGCATCGCGTTATAACGAACCCACAGATAATACAGAATAATCGTGAGCGCCATCAAAACGCCCAGAATCAGGCAGACTCGCTGAACCGCGTATACGCTTGCAAACGCTTCCTTCTCCGGCACGGATACGGCGATAGACCACTCATTGATGCCGGCCGGCGCGTAATACATATACTCCCAGCCGTCCATCTGAGGCGTCCGGAAGACGACATAACCGGATTTCAGATTAAGCAAATCGTCCGTATATTCATCCCAGGTCGTGTCTCCCTTCGTCTCGCGGTCCGACCCGTCGTAGTCGGCGATATTTCCTAACTCATCGTGCCAGGTATCCAGAATAAAATCACCGGTGTGTGTGTCGATGATGTATACGCTGGCGCTCGCGTTATAGATATTATCAATATTCAGGCTGTTCTCCAGCGTCGAAAGCTCCGTGACACCGTAAAGCAGCGCCGCGGTCCGACCGTTCTGGATGATCGGCACATAGTGGCGCAGAACCGGTTTCCCGGTCGTAAGGCTCGTCTGCCGGTTCGATACATGTTCCCCTAAGGGCGCTTCTTCCGCAAAGGAGATCCCGTTGCTGCCGGATGCGTTGACGACCGTCTCGCCCAGCGTCAGGATCGTATCGTCCGGCATAAGGACGCGCACCTGCATCGTCTCAAGAAGCGGAGAAATCGTCATCATGACATCCTTCGTCGCTTCCGGATCAAAATTATCCGCCTGGGAAATGATATCGGCAGCGGCGTTTAAGATCCGGCTGTCCCGCGCCAGCTTGGACGTGACCTCCTCGATCACCGTATCGGCGCCTTCCTCCACACGGCTTAAAGACCTCTGACGGAGCACCGTGTTAATACTGAAGTAAGCGGACACCAGCAATATAACGATAACGACGATCACGATTCCCGTGGCCGTCAGGCTCCGATCCTTTTTTGCGTAATTATTTTGTGCCAAATCATTGCCCATATCATCCGTTCTCCTTCCGATGGTGCTTCCAGTATATCAGATGTTTTAAAATCTGTCCAGTATTCTCCGCCGGCTCTCCGGCCCTCCGGTTTTCAATTTTTACGGCTTTCCGGTTCATCACTTCTCCGCCCCTGTATTTCCCCCGATACGTACTGAAATGTATTCTTGAATCCTCCATAAAGTTATGATAGAATCTCCACATAAGATTTACCCGGCTCCGTTCGGCATACGAACGACGGGAACGATGGTATTTTAGGAAGGCAAGGAATAAGAATGAGCAAAGAGAATCGTTCGCTTCTCCTGAAGACGGCATTTATCATCGCGCTGGCGGCGTTCATCGCGGTGTCATTTTATACGTTTATCCGGGACAATAACCGGAGAATCCTGGAACAGAATGATAATTTCATTGAATCGGTAACGCAGCAGACCGGCGCGCGCATCGACGACCTGATCGACATGGCTCAGAGCAACGTGGAAATTATGGCGCACCTGTATGCGGCGGTGATGCCGTCGCCGGTGGTAGATTCGGAGATGCTTAAGGATATGATCGACCGCTCGCCGTTCGATTACGTGGAATTCATCTCTTCCGACGGAATGGATCTGACGGCGGACGGACGGACCGCGGATCTGGGCGACCGGGAATATTTTCTGGACGGCATGGCGGGCAACAGCGGCAAATGTGTGATCCACAACTCACGGATTACCAATGAAACGCTTCTGATCTTTTATTCCCCCTTTTATTATGACGGTGAGATCATCGGTGTACTTAGCGGAATCCTGCGCGGGGATACCGTTTATCAGATCCTGACTTCCAGCTACTTCGGCGTACAGGCGTCCAGCTATCTGCTGGAACGGGACGGCAGCGTAATCATTTCCGCCGGGGACGTCGAAGCGCCGGAGAATCTGCCACAGTCGCTGGCCGCGCAGCAGCAGCTGTCGGAAACGGACCGGCAGAAGCTGATGACGGCTCTGGATCAGGGGATTTCCACCAATTTCAACTATCGGGGCAGCCAGGGCGCCGGCAGCGCTTACATTACAGCGCTTCAGGATGATGAGTGGATGCTGGTTCAGTATTTCCCGTCCTCGCTGACGCACAACATGACGACGCTGGCTAATTCCGCTGGCATCACGCTGGAGCTGAAACTGTTCGCGGCCTTTCTGGCATATGTTCTGTATCTTGTGCTGCAGAACCGGGCGAAGAACCGGCAGCTGGTGACGGAGAAGCAGGAGATCTCGCGGATCGTGGCAGTGGCGACGCAGCTGTTCAGCCGTTTCGCGCTGGTGGATTTTGAACATAATACCTATGAATATCTGGAAAATAAGGGCGGCACCACATCGGAACGCGGCGCATACACGGATCTGGAACGGTATCTGGCCGAACGCTACATCGGCGAAGAGGGGAGCGAGCTTAAGACGGAGGTCTTCATCTCGAAATCGTATGTCCAGACGCATCTGTCGGAGGACGTGCCGTATCTGCAGCGGGAGTACCGGATTGACCTGAACGGACCTCGCTGGGAGAATATCTCTGTCCTGTGCCTGAAACGCAAAAACGGAACGCCGGTGCGGGTTCTCTACGCGATTCAGGATGTGACAGCGCTGAAGGAGCAGGAACTTCAGATCCGCACGGCGCTTCAGGAGGCTTCTGCAGCAGCGGAGGCGGCTAACCGGGCCAAATCAGATTTCCTGGCGCGGATGTCTCACGATATCCGCACGCCGATGAACGCCATCATGGGCATGACGGCCGTCGCCCTGATGCATCTTGACGATAAGGTGCGGCTGGCGGACTGCCTGGATAAGATCACGATCTCCAGCCGTCATCTGCTGGCGCTGATCAACGATGTGCTGGATATGTCAAAGATTGAGAGCGGCAAAGTGACGCTGTCCGAGGAACCGTTTGACATGACAGAAATGATCGACAGCATCCTGACGATCATCCAGGGACAGGCCAACGACCACGGCCTTAAGCTGCAGCTGCGAATCGACGACCGGGTACACGGACGCGTGGTCGGCGATGCGCTGCGGCTCAGGCAGGTGCTGCTGAATATTCTGGGCAATGCAGTAAAATTCACGCCCGAAGGCGGGACGATCACCTTCTCGGTCTGCGAATATGATTCGTTCACAGCCGGAACAGCCGGCTTCGAATTTGCTTGCGAAGATACGGGAATCGGGATGGACGAGAAGTTCCTTAAGACGATCTTCGATCCGTTCACACGGGCTGACAACGCAGTCACCAGCCAGACCGAAGGAACCGGACTGGGAATGGCGATCACGCGGAATCTGGTACGGATGATGAACGGCGATATCACTGTGGAAAGCACGGTAGGCGTGGGGTCGAAATTCACGGTACGGGTGCCGCTTGCGGTCGCGAACGACGCTGACACAGACGCTGTGGGAACGCAGGCGCAGCGTGTGAAAGGCGGCGCGGATCCAGAAGATCAGAAAGGCGGCCTCCAGATGCAGCAGAAGCATACAGGCGGTTCGCCGGCAGACAATGCAGCTCTGGACGCGGCTGCAGGAAACAGCCGACCGGACATCGCCGCTCTGGACGCAGCTGCAGGGAACGACCGGCCCAACCGGCCGGACACCGCCGCTCTGGATACGGCTGCCGGGAACAGCCGGCCGGACATTGCCGCTCTGGAGAACGCCGATTACAGCGGCAAACGCATTCTTCTCGTCGAGGACAATGAGTTAAATCGGGAGATTGCCGTAGAGCTTCTCTCCGTGATCGGCGTCTCCGTCGATCAGGCCGATAATGGGCAAATCGCCGTGGATATGGTGGCGCAAAGCCCGCTGTATTATTATGATCTGATCTTTATGGATATCCAGATGCCAGTCATGGACGGCTATGAGGCCGCCCGCTGCATCCGCGCGCTGGAGCGCGAAGACGCCGCGGACATACCGATTATCGCCATGAGCGCCAATGCATTTGCCGATGATATCCGCGAGTCCCACGAAGCCGGCATGAACGGCCACCTTGCGAAACCGGTGGAGATCGCGAAACTTCTCGAAAGTCTGAATCAATGGCTGTAGCCCGGAAGCCATCTGCCCGCAGGCGAGCAGATAACAAACGACCATAATAGAGGAGGAAGCTGTCATGAAAACACGAGTCGCCGTCATGAGCATCATCGTCAGGAGCGGTGAAACGGTAGAAAAGCTCAACCATATCCTGCATGATTACGGCGAGTACATCATTGGCCGTATGGGTATCCCCTACCGGCAGCGGAACGTCAACATCATCAGCATCGCCATCGACGCGCCCCAGGACACGATCTCCGCGCTGGCCGGCAAGCTGGGCAATCTGGATGGTATCAGCGTAAAGACTGCATTTTCTGAATTGAAGGATGAAGACTGAGACCGAAAGAATGGGCGAAAGGGGCTGTTGCAAAATAGATGAGTAATCACCTATGGAGCAACAGCTCCATCTTTTTGCATAAAAACAGAAAA
>CANREE010000072.1 GCA_947629545.1 uncultured Lachnospiraceae bacterium
CTGTGGAACGACGACGACAAGACCCATACGGCGGCTATCTGGACGCTGAAAACGGTGCTGGTGCAGTCGTTAAAGCTCCTGCATCCGTACATTCCGTTCATTACCGAGGAGATCTTCTGCAATCTGCTGGACGAGGGAGAGACCATCACCGTGGCCCAGATGCATCCCGACGGAACCGTGACGGAGAGCGAGAGCACGGAGCGGTCCATCATGATCTCGTCCTGGCCGGTGTACCGGGAGGCGTGGAATTTCGCAAAGGAAGAGGCCGAGGTGGAGACTATCAAGGACGCTGTCCGCGCGATCCGCACGGTGCGCACTTCGATGACGGTGCCGCCCAGCAAGAAGGCCCATGTGTATGTGGTGTCGGAGAACCAGGAGCTTCTGGACATCTTCGAGCGCAGCAAGGCGTTCTTCGCGCTCTTGGGCTACGCCAGCGAGGTGAGTCTGCAGACCGATAAGACCGGAATTCCGGAAAATGCGGTCTCTACCGTGATCGCTCAGGCGGCCATCTACATTCCGCTGGCGGAGCTGATCGATATCGCGAAGGAGATCGAGCGGCTTGAGAAAGAGGAGGCCCGCCTTGTGGGCGAGCTGGCCCGCGTCAACGGCATGCTCAGCAACGAGCGCTTCACGAGCAAGGCTCCGGCGGCGAAGATCGCGGAAGAGCGCGAGAAGAAGCAGAAGTATGAGCAGATGATGGAGCAGGTGAAGGAGAGACTGGCGCAGCTGCGATAAGCAGCGGATACGCGCAGGTGCCCATACTTCTTCTGCGGTGAATTTTGTGAGCCGCCGAAAGCACTTAGTGAGCAGAGATTTGCCTTTTCGCAAATCCCTGCGAACTTAGTGCCTTTCCGGCGAGCAAATCCTGAACCGCAGAAGAAGTATGGGCACCTGCGCGTCCCTTTCACGAATCCCCCACCTCATGTTTTCCCAGCTAAATCTATCCCATCTCTTAACGTTTCAAATCTCCATAATCCCATTCCTACGCATAAAAACCCCGCATCCTGCGCATAGTACCCCCAAAAGAGCATCAAGGAGGTTCTATGCAGAGAGGAAAAGCAAGCATTGGATTTGAAGATCCGCCCCTCATCATCAGCTATGCCAGTATAGCCGGCAAAAAGGAGGGCGAGGGTCCCTTAGGCGCCTGCATCGATATCATTGAACAGAACGATATGTTTGGCATGGATAACTGGGAGCAGGCCGAATCTGCCATGCAGAAACAGGCCGCAGATCTGGCCCTTGAAAAAGGAGGTATCCGTCGCAGAGAAATCCGCTATCTCTTCGCCGGCGATCTTTTGGGTCAGTTGATCGCCACGTCCTTTGGCACTGTCGACTTGGAAATTCCCATGTTCGGCCTCTACGGCGCCTGCTCCACCATGGGTGAGGCTCTTGCACTGGCTGCGATGACCGTCCACGCCGGATACGCCGACCGCACGCTCGCCGTCGCTTCCAGCCATTTTGCCACGGCTGAGAAGCAGTTTCGTTTCCCTTTGTCTTATGGGAACCAGCGGCCGCAGTCCGCGACCTGGACCGTGACAGGCTGCGGCGCGGCTGTGGTCGGGAAGGCTGATGGCAAAATCGGGAATATGAAGGAGACGTTGCGGATCATTGGAGTGACGCCCGGAAGAATTGTGGATATGGGTGCGCAGGACTCCATGAATATGGGCGCGGCCATGGCGCCTGCTGCAGTTCATACAATTCGGCAGAATTTCGAGGATTTCGGCGTGGATGAAACGTATTATGACAGGATCATCACCGGTGATCTGGGAGAGGTCGGACGCAAACTCCTGCTCGATATGATGAAGCAAGGCGGTTCTGATCTGACGAATATCCACATGGACTGCGGAATCGAGATCTATGATAGCGAGAAACAGGATACCCATGCAGGGGGAAGCGGCTGCGGCTGCTCTGCGGTGACGCTGTGCGCTTATATCCTGCCGAAGCTTCGTTCCGGCGAATGGAAGCGCGTACTGTTTTTGCCTACCGGCGCCCTGCTTTCTACGGTCAGCTTTAATGAAGGCAGAAGCATTCCCGGTATTGCCCATGGCGTAATGATCGAGAGTGGAGCCATGGCCTAGAGGAAGGCTGCAATGAAATCGAGAATAAGGATGGTCGTTGGCCGTCAGAATTGGAGAATGATGTATGGATTACGTGAAAGCATTTTTAACAGGCGGCGTCATCTGCAGCCTTGTGCAGATCCTTCTGGATAAGACGAAAATGATGCCCGGCCGTGTCATGGTGACCCTGGTTGTCACCGGAAGTATTCTGGGTTGTCTGGGATTATATGAGCCGTTTGCCCAGTGGGCGGGAGCGGGGGCTACCGTTCCGCTTTTGGGTTTTGGCAATACGCTTTGGAAAGGTGTGAAGGAAGGTCTTTTAAGCGACGGTCTGCTGGGAGTATTTAAGGGAGGATTCACAGCCAGCGCCGTAGGAATCTCCGGAGCACTGGTCTTTGGCTATCTCGGATCCCTGATCTTCAAACCTAAGATGAAGGGATAAAAGGGGCGGACGCGATTCTGCGTCAGCCCCCTTTTTATCAGCCGGACGGTCCTAACGGTCCCAGCGGTCCTGTCGGGATCGTTTCTTCAACCGGTGGTACAACAACCGAGTCTGCTGAGTGGATGGAACAGTACCCCGGTACCGAATAGGGAGAATCAGAGGTACCTGCTGAGGTGTCTTCGCCTTCCGGGAGCTTGATACAGATCCGGGTACTGCGGTCGGGGCAGTAGCTTGTGGGGAGCTTTCCGGAATCGGGACAAACGGTAACGGCTACATGGACATCGCATACTTCCGTGGGTACGGTTCCTCTGGCGAAATACTCCGTGTAGGTGGCGTTGCCGCGGGGATCGTTGTTGCATACGCCGTCGATCGCCAGTTTGCCGGACTTACGGCAGATCTCAGCTGTTTCGATGCTGTAAGGCTGAGAAAACCCCGGATCCGGAAGCCCCTCATGGATCCGGTTCATGATCTTCTTCCAGATGATTTTGTGGAAGGAAGTCTCGCCGTAATCAGCGTTTAAACTCTGGTTTAAGTCATAACCGGCCCAAACGCCGGCCGTATAGTAAGGTGTAAAACCTACGAACCAGACATTCGTATTAGCGCTCGTGGTGCCGCTCTTGCCTGCGCAGGACATATTGTCCAGTCTGGCGACGGTACTGGTGGATCTGGGTCCTCCGCCGTATTTCTGCATGGGAATCAGGGAATCCTTCATCGCGTCGGTCAGCAGGAATGCGGTGGAATCCTTTAATACCCTGCGGGTATCCGGCTCATTGTCCAGGAGAATCTTGCCGTTGCGGTCCAGAATCTGTGTAAAAAATATCGGTTCTTTGTAAACGCCGCCGTTGGCAATGGTCGCGAAAGCGTCGGTCAGTTCCAGATTCGTCACGCCTTCGGTCAGACCGCCCAGGGCAGTGGCAGGATTATAATCCGTTGCTGACAGGGTCGTAATTCCGAAGTTCTCGGCGTATTCCACGCCAAGCTGTGGTGTTACGGTTTCCACTATGCAGCGCACGGCAACGATATTCATGGAATAGATAATACCATCGCGGATGCTGGAATATCCCTGATAACCGGAGGAATACCAGTTGCGGAATGTCTTGGTACCCACCGTATACGGTGCGTCGTAGTAGACCGTGCCCAGCGTCGCGCCGCAGGCATCGATTGCCGGCGCAAACGAGGCAATGACCTTGAAAGTGGAGCCCGGCTGGCGCGGCACATTGGTCGCGCGGTTCAGCGTGAGGTTCGCGGTCTTCACGCCGCGTCCTCCGCTGATGGCTTTTACCTGTCCGGTAGCATGGTCGATCAGAACGAAGGAAACCTGCGGCTGCAGCGTAATGTTCGCGTATTCTCCGATAATTTCATCTCCGGACTGCAGCAGATATGCCTTAAAGTTCTCAATATCTTCCCGTGCGGCGTCCTCGCTGCGGTACAGGGCGTTAAAATTTGTCTCGCCCAGCACATCTTCATGCCAGGTGCGGATATGACCGTGATTGTAATGCTGGGTCGTGCCGTCCGCATGTGTTACGGAAAGCCGGTATTCCAGTGAATACTTGGTATTCTGATAGTTATCCGGATTATTCACTTCTTCATCGACGATGGCCTGAAGGTAGGGATCCTGAGCGGCCTTGATCTGCAGTCCGCCGCTGTAGAGCAGGTTATGGGCCTGATTTTCCGTATAGCCCAGTTTGTTGATCAGGGCATCCTTGACCTGGCTGGTCAGCTCGTCCACATAGTAGCTGTTGATAGCGGAAGTATCGCGGATCGTAGCATCTACCAGCTGGATCCGGGAATAGACGTCATCGGCCATCGCTTCATTATATTCGTCCTCGGTAATATATCCCTGATCCTTCATGTACTGCAAAATGATCTCACGTTTCTCCGCGTTATCTTCCTGACCGGAGATCGGGTTTAATCGAGACGGGTTCTGGGTGATGCCGGCGATGACTGCGCATTCCGACAGGGTCAGTTCAGAAACTTCTTTATTAAAATAACGCCGCGAGGCCACCTTGACGCCCAGACAGTTATTGCCCAGATTGATCGTATTCAGGTAATTGGTCAGTATCAGTTTGCGGTCCATCGTTTTGGTCAGTTTCACGGCCAGATACTGCTCCTGAAATTTTCGTTCCAATGTTTCCCCCAGACTGGCTTCGCGTCCGCCGGCAAAGACATTGTTCTTGATCAGCTGCTGGGCGATGGTGCTGCCGCCGCCGTCCTTGGTATTATGGGTCAGTACGCCGCGTACTGCGCGCAGGATGGAACGCAGGTCGATGCCGTTGTGTTTCCAGAAACGCGAATCCTCAATGGCTACGAAGGCGTCGATCAAATCCTGCGGGAACTCATCATAGGTAGCCGGGTCACGGTTGGAATCCGCCTGCACCAGTGTGGCGATCAGGTTGCCCTGATTGTCATAGACGGTGGTGGCCAGACCCTGCGGCACAATGCTGTCGATATTGATCTCCGGCGCCTCGTCGATGATGGACCTGATGATGCCTACGCCCATACTCGCACCGAAACAGGTGCACAAAACGAGTACCAGAAGAACGGCCTTGACAGTGGCCAGAAGCAGTTTATTCCCAAGCTTGCGGCCCGTGGAAGACGTGTCTTTTAATTTCTTTTCCGTTGCCTTTTTGCCGAAATTCATGGAAAAGCCTCCTTCACGGCTACATTATAGCAAAATTTTCCTTGTAATTCAATACGCGTTTCTTACAGCTTTCTTTCAGACAGTCCGGCACGGCACTGCGGAAAACAGTTGCGAAAGACAGCGATTCTGTATTATTATGGACAGAGTGAGGGACGTTCATGCCCGGTATATGCGTAAAGGAGAGAACCATGGCTGGCAGATATAAGATCCTGTGGAAAGGCGGTACAGGAGAGTTGGTAGAAAAGAAATCCCGTTTCATTGCGACGACGGAGCCGGTAACGACAGAGGCGGAGGCCGCCGCGTTCGTGGAGCGGATACGGAAGAAATACTGGGACGCCAGACACAACTGTTACGCTTATGTGCTGGGGGAGCAGGGCCGTGTCCAAAAGTGCAGCGACGACGGCGAACCGTCTCAGACGGCGGGGCGGCCGATTCTGGACGTACTTTTGGGGGAAGGCGTAAGGGACGTCTGCCTGGTCGTCACCAGATATTTCGGCGGCGTGCTTCTGGGAACCGGCGGTCTGGTGCGGGCATATTCCGGGGCAGCGCAGGAGGGACTCAGAAACAGCGAGATCGTTGAGAAATGTCCCGGCCGCTGCATGGAGATCACGGCGGATTACACGGAGATTGGTAAGATTCAGTATATTTTGGCACAGGAGAAACTGGCCGCTCTCGATACGAAATACACGGAGAAGGTGGAAGTATCGGTAATGGTGCCGGAGGAGGAACTGAGCAGCCTGAAGGCACGAATCACGGAAGGAACCGCCGGACGGGTGCAGATTTCTGTCGGGGAGCCGGTCGATTACGCCCTGACGGGAGGAGAAGTGATCCTGTTATAAGGAGCAGAGGTCCGGGAAATGCGCAAAATTTCTCCTTGCGTTTCCGCGGCCCTGGTGATATAGTAAGGTGTTGTATGGGACGGCGCGGCCGGAATGCCGCGAAAGTCAGCAAACGAGGAAGAAGATATTCAGTTATGAAAATGAAGAGAGAAGACGTGAGAAACGTAGCCATTATCGCTCACGTAGACCATGGAAAGACGACGCTGGTGGACGGCCTGCTTCGTCAGAGCGGCGTGTTTCGCGCGGGTCAGGAAGTCGTGGAACGCGTCATGGATTCCAATGACATCGAACGTGAGCGTGGCATTACTATATTATCGAAGAATACGGCAGTATTCTACAAAGGTACGAAGATCAATATCGTGGACACCCCCGGACACGCCGATTTCGGCGGTGAGGTGGAGCGGGTGCTCAAGATGGTGGATGGTGTCATTTTAGTGGTAGACGCTTATGAGGGCCCGATGCCGCAGACGAAGTTCGTGCTTCGGAAGGCGCTGGAGCTGGATCTGTATGTAATCGTCTGTGTCAATAAGATCGACCGCCCGGAGGCCAGACCGGAGGAAGTGGTGGATGAGGTTCTGGAGCTTCTGATGGATCTGGACGCTTCCGATAAGCAGTTAGACTGCCCGTTCATTTTTGCTTCGGCTAAGGCCGGCTTTGCGGTAAAAGACCCGAAGGATCGCGGCGTAGACATGAGCCCGCTTTTTGAAACCATTATCGAGCATATTCCTGCCCCGGAAGGGGATCCCGATGCAGGTACCCAGGTGCTTATAAGTACCATAGATTATAATGAATATGTGGGCCGTATCGGCGTCGGCAAGGTGGATAACGGCCGTATCCGCGTAAATCAGGAGTGCGCGCTGGTGAACCATCATGAGCCGGATAAGATGCGGAAGGTGAAGATCAGTAAGCTTTATGAGTTTGATGGTCTGAATAAGGTAGAGGTGAACGAGGCGACGGTGGGGGCCATCGTGGCGATCTCCGGCATTACTGACCTTCATATCGGAGATACGATCTGTTCTTTGGAGAATCCGGAGGCGATTCCCTTCCAGAAGATTTCCGAGCCCACGATTGCCATGAATTTTATGGTGAATGACAGTCCCATGGCGGGGCAGGAAGGAAAATATGTCACTTCCCGCCACATCCGTGACAGACTTTTCCGCGAACTGAACACGGACGTAAGTCTGCGGGTGGAGGAGACCGATTCCCCCGACTGCTTTAAGGTATCGGGCCGGGGCGAACTGCATTTGTCTGTTTTAATTGAAAATATGCGCCGTGAGGGCTACGAGTTCGCAGTCAGCAAGGCGGAGGTTTTGTATAAATATAACGAGCGCAATCAGAAGCTGGAACCCATGGAACTGGCTTATATTGATGTGCCGGAGGAATTTACCGGCGTTATCATTCAGAAGCTGACTTCCAGAAAGGGAGAACTTCAGGGCATGAGCCCGGCGCAGGGCGGATATACCAGACTGGAGTTTTCGATACCGTCCAGGGGGCTCATCGGCTACCGGGGAGAATTCCTGACGGATACGAAGGGCAACGGCATTATGAATACGATCTTCGATGGCTATGCGCCTTACAAGGGGGATCTGAGCTACCGCAGAACCGGATCGCTGATCGCCTATGAAGGCGGGGAATCGGTGGCATACGGCCTGTTTGCGGCGCAGGATCGGGGCGTGCTCTTCATAGGACCGGGCGTCAGGGTCTATGCGGGTATGGTGATCGGTCAGAGTCCCAAGCCCGAGGATATAGAGCTGAATGTCTGCAAGACGAAGAAGCTGACGAATATGCGCTCTGCGGGCGCGGACGAGGCGCTGAAGCTGTCGCCGCCGCGTGAGATGAGTCTGGAGCAGTGTCTGGATTTTATTGATACAGATGAGCTTTTAGAGGTGACTCCGCAAAACCTTCGGATACGCAAACGGATCCTGGATCCGACTCTCCGTAAGCGGGCGTCTTTTAAAAAGATTGATTAAAACAGCGCAAAGATGCGAAGCCCTGGCAACAAATGCCGGGGTTTCTGTATTTCTGTGCGATCAAAGCGTCGGTGACGCGATGATCGCATGGAGAAGGACATGGTCTTTGCTGTCAGGGGCGGCAGAAAGCCGGGGAAATGCGTCGGAAACTTTCCGGCGGATGCGTTTCATGTCGAAACCGCACGGTCGTTTTTCGGAATCTCCGGTTCATTTTTTTCATAAAATAGTGGTAGCTGCCAAGCTGTAAATCATTTAAGAACGAAAGGGAGAGATACCATGTCAGAAAAAGCGATTGAAAACAACAAAGTCAGCGTCATCGGAAAAGTTATCAGCGGATTCACGTTCAGCCACGAAGTATTTGGGGAGGGTTTCTATCTGGTCGATCTGGAGGTCAACCGGTTAAGCGATCAGGCGGATATCATTCCGCTGATGGTTTCGGAACGGCTCCTCAATGTGTCCGAGGATTACATAGGAAGCACCGTGGAAGCGATCGGACAGTTCCGCTCCTATAACCGTCATGAAGGCGCCAAAAACCGGCTGGTTCTGTCGGTATTTGTACGGGAGATCCATTTTATGGAGGAATTTACCGATTATACGAAGACCAACCAGATCTTTCTGGACGGTTACATCTGCAAGACGCCCGTCTATCGCACGACGCCGTTGGGCCGGGAGATTGCGGATGTCCTGCTGGCGGTTAACCGGCCTTACGGCAAGTCGGATTACATTCCCTGTATCGCGTGGGGGCGGAACGCACGCTATGCCGCCGGTTTTACAGTCGGGGCCCGGGTGCTGATCTGGGGCAGGGTTCAGAGTCGCGAATATACGAAAAAACTAAGTGATTCCCAGTGCGAGAAGCGGGTTGCCTACGAGGTTTCGGTAAGCAAGCTGGAACTGATGGAATGAACAGAATTCGGGACGGTGAAATCTTGCGGTTGACAAAACCCCTGATTAATGATAGGATTGGAACAGTTTAAACAGAATATGAGGGTAGAGGTCGCGCGATATCATGAGTAGGGGGCTGATGCAGCAGGTGCAGGTGAGGCTTCCCGAAAGGGAGAGCGCCGAAGAGGAGTGCCGCCTGACAGCACGAATCTGGGCATCCGGTGAATAATCGGATGACTGTCATCTGAATCTGGATGGAGAGCTACGCTTAAAGTATCACCTGATACATAGACTTTAAGAACCGGCTTTCCGAAGCCGGTTCTTCTTTTCCTGTTGTGCGCCCTCCTGAAAGCGCAGACAGGAAAGTCTGGCGGCGTCGTTCGGCCGGAGAAGGGGAACTTACATATTTTGAAGTAAAAAGAAGGAGGGTTCTGTTATGTCGATTTTCAGGGGCGCAGGAGTCGCGCTGGTCACGCCGTTTAAAGACAATGGCGATGTGAATTATGAAAAGCTTGATGAGATTCTGGAGGAACAGATCGCGGGCGGTACGGACGCTGTGGTTATCTGCGGCACGACCGGGGAATCTTCGACAATGTCCCATGAGGAGCATCTGGACGTGATCCGTTTTGCGTGCGAGAGGGTGAAAGGCCGGATCCCTGTGATTGCGGGAACCGGTTCAAACTCCACGCAGGAGGCGGTTTATTTGTCGGAAGAGGCAGAGAAGGCCGGCTCCGACGGTCTGCTTTTGGTGACACCGTATTACAACAAAGCCACCCAGGGAGGACTGATCGCTCATTATAAGACGGTTGCGGCAGCGGTAAAGATCCCGATTCTTCTGTACCATATTCCGGGGCGTACCGGCGTGACGATGACGCCGGCCACAATGGTGACGCTTTGCCGGGAGGTGCCGAATATCGTGGGCGTCAAGGAAGCCAGCGGCAATTTCTCCTCAATTGCTGCAATGATGAGCATGGCGGACGGATGTCTGGACCTGTATTCAGGCAATGACGAGCAGATTGTTCCGATTCTGGCCATGGGCGGCAAGGGCGTGATCTCAGTGCTCTCTAATGTGGCTCCGGGACAGACACATGAGATCTGTCAGAAATTCTTTGACGGCGACACGGCAGGCAGTCTGGCAGAGCAGCTCAGGGCGATTCCTTTGATTACGGCACTTTTCTGCGAGGTAAACCCGATCCCGGTGAAGGCGGCCATGAACCTGATGGGCAAGAATGTCGGACCGCTCAGGCTTCCGCTTACGGAAATGGAACCGCAGAACCGGGAGAAGCTGGCGGCTGCGATGCGGGAATACGGGATCCTGTGAGAAAGGAGCATTGAGAGTATGGTCAGAATACTTCTTCACGGCGCGAACGGCGCTATGGGCCGGGCCGTGACGGATATCGTAAAAGGAACAGACGGCGCGGAGATCGCCGCAGGCGTGGATGTGAACACGGAGAACAGGTACGGATATCCGGTATATGAGAGCTTGTCGGCAGTTACGGAGGATGCGGATGTGATCGTTGATTTCGCTGCAGCCCCTGCGGTAGACGGGCTTTTGCGGTTCGCGGAAGCGAAGAAGCTGCCGCTTGTATTGTGTACGACCGGGCTTTCGGAGGCCCAGTCGGCCCGTGTGCGGGAATGTGCCGGCCATATCGCGGTGCTGCGTTCCGCTAATATGTCGCTTGGCGTCAATCTGCTCCTGAAACTGGTGCAGGATGCCGCGAAGGTGCTGGCAGTATCGGGCTTTGATATGGAGATCGTGGAGAAGCATCATAATCGGAAGCTCGATGCGCCCAGCGGAACCGCGCTTGCATTGGCGGATGCGCTGAATAATGCGCTGGATGACGCATATTATTATACTTATGACCGGCACAGCCGGCATGAAAAGCGCGATCCGAAGGAGATCGGCATCTCGGCGGTTCGCGGCGGCAGCATTGTGGGCGAGCATGATGTGATCTTCGCAGGGACGGACGAGGTCGTGACGATCAGCCATTCGGCTTATTCCCGAACGGTGTTTGCCAAGGGAGCGGTGGAAGCGGCCCTGTTTTTGGCCGGGAAACCGGCTGGACTGTATACGATGGCGGATGTGATCGGGGCGCAGAAATGAAAACCGGTTTGTGAGAGCGTTATACGGGGATCGGAAGCAGGAATCCGATCCCTGTTTTGCGTCAGTATGCAGAAAACATGCCGGTGACACGCTTTCAGAATGGAAACCATGGAAATTTGCGGAAGAAGCAGAAGATTTTTTCACCATAATCTGCGTTTCGCCTGCGCACAATAACCCCAGAAAATCGAAAGGAGAATGCGATTATGAAGAAGATCAGATGGTATCTTTGCACAGTTCTGCTGGTCTTGTCCGCAGCGGCCGTAACGGCTTGCGGCAGAAATTCCGGCAATGGTCAGACTGACGGTTCCGTCGCCTCTGAAAGCAGTTCCGCGGGCAGCATTTCCGGAGTTGTCGGTGGTACCGGGAGCGATGAGACCGGCGGCGAGGGATCCGGAGTAAACGGCAGCGCGAACGGTACGGCCGCGGGCGGCGACTCCGCTGACTCCGGCACGAAAGGCAGTACGACTGTCCGTGAGGAGAGCAGCGGCGTTCTGGATGACCTGATGGATGATGTAGAACAGGGACTCCACGATATGGACGGTGACTCAGAAGGACCCAGCCATAACGCGGATGAGAGCGGCAGGTGACAGGCCCGACGGAGCGGCGTCTGACGTGGACCTGCATATGGGGCATGACTTTACATGGAGTCATGCCTTTTTCAGTTCCAGGGCAGGCCTTTGCCGTCATCTTGAAAATAAATATGCGAATGCAAAGCGAAATAATGAAATTTTATTTCAAATCAGTTGCATTTCCGGATATGCGGGTGTATACTGAAAACAGGTTTATGGGAAAGCGAGGCGTCGTTATTATATGAAATATCTGATCGGTATCGACGGCGGAGGAACCGCAACGAAGATTTGCGTGGCGGATTCGGACGGCGCCATTTACGGCCGGCATACGGCAGGGCCTCTGAATATCAACGGACAGAGCCGTGAAGAATTTCAGAAGACGGTAGAGGAGATCCTGATGCTTCCGGTCCGGATGGAGCTGCCGCCTGAGGATTGTGCGGCGATCGGTATCGGGGCGGCAGGCGTCAGTAATCCGCAGGCCCGCGCTGTCCTGACTGAAGCTTTCCGACGCGGCGGGTATGACGCACCGGTATATGTATACAGCGATGGGGAGACGGCGCTGGCTGCGGTATTCCCTGCGTGTCGCGGCATCATCCTGATCGCGGGGACCGGCTCGATCTGTTATGGGCGCCGGGCGGACGGCGCTATGATACGGTCCGGCGGTTACGGTCATCTGATCGACGACGGGGGCAGCGCCTATGATATTGCACGGCGGATTCTGGCGGCAGTCGTGCAGGCAGAGGACGGGCGCAGAAAACCGACGGTCCTGCGGGAGCTGGTCTGCGACCGGCTGGGCATCTCCGGGATCGCGGAGCTGATCGGTTATGTATATGCGCCGGAGCGGAAAAAGGGCGATCTGGCGGCTCTGGCTGTACTTCTGGATCAGGCGGCGGCTATGGGAGACCGGACGGCGGTCGAGATCGAGGACGCCTGTGCCGACGAGCTGTGTGCCCTGCTTCGCCCGGTGATCATGAAACTGCCGGAGGAGAAAGATATTGCACTGGGAGGCAGCGTCCTTTTAAAAAATGAGAGGATTCAGACGAAGGTCCGGGATCGTATCCTGACAATGAAGGACGATGCGTGGATACAGACAGCGAAGCGTGAGGCGTCAGAAGGCGCGGTACGGCTGGTACGGCGGGAACTGGGCTTATGATCCGGCGGGAATCGTATTGCCTGACCGCGGAGAGACCGCCTTCCGGAGAACAGACTGTCGGACTGTCGGCAGCAGGCTGCGGACGGCATGACAGGGCGTGTAATGGAAGGAGACGGATATGACGGAGGAGAAACAGTATCTGACGGTAGATATCGGCGGAACATTTATCAAATACAGTATTCTGGATGGCCGGTACCGTCAGATGGAAGAAGGCAGCGAACGCACGAAACGTGAGCCGGAAGAATTTCTGATGCAGCTGCTGGCAATCGTCGGCCGGTATAAGGAACGCGTCAGCGGGATCGCGGCGTGTATCGGCGGTTTCATTGATCCTGAGACCGGCGAGAACACGGATTTCAGCGTCGGTAAGAATTTCGTGACATATAACCTGAAGGAGGAATTCGCGAAGGCGTCCGGTTTGCCGGTAGTGCTGGAGAATGACAGCAACAGCGCGGCGCTGGGGGAGTTGGTGGCCGGCGCCGGAAGAGGTCTCTTAAACCTCGGCATGATTACAGTCGGGACCGGCATCGGCGGGGCATTGATCATTGACCGGAAGCTGGTGCGGGGAAGTCATTTTAAGGCGGGGGAAGCGGGTTTCTTCCGTCTGGGAATCGGTACGGACGCCGCCCCTCTGGAGTATGCCGCCGCTACTTCGCGTCTGGTGAAGAAGGTGTCGGCGGCGGTGGGCGAGACCGTGGACGGTTATTATATTTTTGAGCATCTGGACGATCCCGCGGTGGGCGCAGTCTACCGGGATTGGCTGGCAAAGCTGGCCGTGATCGTTGGCAATATGGCGGTTCTTACAGATCCGGAGGCGGTATTGATCGGAGGAGGAATCTGTAAGCAGGAGCGGTTCATACGGGATTTGCGGGAGAAGGTCTATTCCATGTATGAGCATCTGGAAGAGTACACGCAGATCCGTGCCTGCGAGACCGGTAATCTTGCGGGGCGCATCGGGGCGCTGTCGCTGTTGCTGGGAGATACGGCATAGGAGTTTATTTTACAAGGAGGCGGAGTACATATCATGGCGGAAGGAATTAAGATTGCAACGATTGGCGGCGGCTCCAGCTATACGCCGGAGCTGGTGGAAGGATTTATCAGGCGCTATGCCGAACTTCCCGTACGGGAACTGTGGCTGGTGGATATCCCGGAGGGGCAGGAAAAACTGAATATCATCACAGCTCTTGCGAAGAGAATGGTGGAGAAGGCGGGCGTACCAATGGAGATTCATGCGACGCTGGACCGCCGCGAGGCGATTAAAGACGCTGCTTTTGTTACTACACAGCTGCGGGTAGGTCAGCTGGAGGCCAGAATCAAGGATGAGAGGATCCCGTTCGCACACGGCCTGTATGGTCAGGAAACCAATGGAGCCGGCGGTCTGTTCAAGGGTCTCAGGACGATCCCGGTGATCATGGACATCTGTAAGGATATTGAGGAGCTGAGTCCCGGTGCGTGGCTGATCAATTTTACGAATCCGGCAGGCATGGTGACGGAGGCGATCCAGCGCTATGCCCATTTCGACCGGATCATCGGTCTGTGTAATGTGCCGATTGGCATGCATAAGGCAATCGCAGAGAAGCTGGGGCGCCCCATGGAGGAAGTAGAAGTGACCTTCGGCGGCCTGAATCATATGGTTTACGCCACCAGTGTGAAGGTGGACGGCAAAGAAGTGATCGGTGATATTTTAAAGCAGTGGACGGACCAGAGCGTGAACAATATCGCGAAGTTCCCGTGGAATACGGATTTTCTGGAGGCGCTGGGTGTGCTGCCGTGCTCCTACCACCGTTATTACTATATGACGAAGGAATATGTGGAGAAGGAGTTTGAGAAATACCGGGAGCATAACGTCCGTGCCGAGCAGGTGAAGAAGCTGGAAACGGAGCTTTTTGAACTTTATAAGGATCCGAATCTCTGCGAGAAGCCGAAGCTTCTGGAACGGCGCGGCGGGGCTTACTACAGCGACGCCGCCTGTAACCTGATCTCATCGATCTATAACGACAAGCATGATATTCAGGTGGTTAATACGGTGAACCATGGGGCCATCGACAATTTCGAGGACGACGAGGTTGTGGAGGTCAGCTGTGTGATCACGAAGGACGGTCCAAAGCCGGTGCGCGTGGGCGCCCTGCCAAAGGCTGTCAACGGTCTCGTTCAGCAGATCAAGTCTTTCGAGATTACCGGCGGCCACGCGGCTGTAACCGGGGATAAGAAGGAAGCGCTGCTTGCCCTGATGATCAATCCGCTGGTCATGTCCCAGACGGCGGCCGTGGCGGTGCTGGACGAGCTTATGGAGGCGCATAAGGACTATCTGCCGCAGTTTTTCAGGGAAGACGAGAAAAACGCCTGAATATTCGCATTCATGGTTGATGGTTGCGGGTGTTGGAGCAAAATTGGCAAATATCACAATTATTTGTCTAAATTGTATTGACAAGCAGTGTAAATAGTACTATACTGGGAATACGAAACAAAGTTCCAAGTCTGATTATGGCTATCGAAAATGATTTTCGGAACGGTTTCAATCCTGTAGTAAGTGCAAGTAAAAGAAGGAGGAAAGTAGTATGAAGAAGAACTTATTGAAGGTTCCGGCGATCGCCCTGGCAGTTTCCATGGTCCTTGGCCTCGCGGCCTGCGGCGGGGGGGCAGATAGCTCTACCGGTACAACCGCTGCGTCCACGACGGCGGCGGCCACGACTCAGGCGGCGGCTGCAGAGACTGAGGCTCCGGCAGCGGCGGAAACCGAGGCCCCCGCAGAGGCGGCGGGAGATCCGATCCACATCAGCATGTTCTATGCTGACAACCCCACCCTTCCGTGGATGGACAGCTGGCTGGCGGTCCAGGAAGTCCAGAAAGTCTGTAATGTAGAACTGGAAGTCGAGGCGCTTCCCAGCGGCTCCGACTTCAACACCAAGTGCTCCCTGGTTCTGAATACCGGCGAGAACTGCCCGGATGTGATCCTTTACAGGGATACCAGCAGCGCGGAGTATTCGTCCCTGGCCATGAACGGCGCGATCGTTCCGATCAGCGATTACGCGGACTGGACGCCGGAGTTTAACGCCAGAGTTCAGGAATTCGGCCTGCAGGATGCAGTAGACGCGAAGAAGCTTCTGGACGGCAAGCGCTATTATATGCCGCGTCTGTATGATAAGCCCTTCTATGACGGCGGACTTATCATGAGGCAGGATTATCTGGAGGAGAAGGGATTTGACGATCCGAAGACCTTTGACGATCTGTATGAGATCCTGAAGGCCTACAAGGAAGATTATCCGGATTCCTATCCGCTTACCACCCTGGTGGCTCCTTATGTTACATACCGTATGACGATGCCGTCCTGGGGCATCCGTTTCGG
>CANREE010000073.1 GCA_947629545.1 uncultured Lachnospiraceae bacterium
CCGATATAGTCGGTGATATAGCCGGGGCCGAAGAGATTCACGATCTCCCGCCCCAGGATCACATTGGTGTCGTCCGTATTGATACAGTAGGAAATGCTCGTCATGCCGGGCATTTCGCGCAGGGCGGCGGTCAGTCGGTCCGCCGCCAGAAGCTTCCGGCCGTTGATCACCAGGCAGACCATCAGTTCGCCGGTGCGGAAGCCTTTGCGGATCAGCGCGTGGCGCACCAGGCCGCGGCGCGTCTCCTCGTCGTAGGGTGCGATATGGTTCTCGCGCATATATTGTTTGATGACCGAGAGGATCTGCCGGTTCTCCTCCACGCCCAGCAGACAGTCGTCGTGTCCGATGATCGCGTGGGTCCGGCCCGCGTAGAAGCCGGTCACGATCTCGCCGTTCTTGTCGAGGCCGAAGGGAATCTGGGCCTTGTTGCGGTAGCGCCAGGGGTTGTCCATGCCGATGATCGGGTAGAACGGGATTGCAGCCGCGTCTTCCTCTCCGCTCTCCTCCGCCCGCCGCAGATTCTCAAACCCCCCGATCCGCCGCAGGTTCTCGAACACCTTTTTCTCTTTGAATTTCAGCCCTTCCTCATAGCTCATCGCCTGCAGCTGGCAGCCGCCGCACTGCCGGGCCACCGGGCAGGCCGGCGCGACGCGCTTCGGAGACGGCGCGACCACCCGCTCCAGCCGGGCGAAGCCGTAGGACTTCTTCGTCTTCATCGCCTTCGCCTCGACTACGTCCCCGATGACCGTGTCCTTGATGAACCAGATATATCCGTCCGTTTTTCCGATGCCGGAGCCGTCCTCCGACAGATCTTCGATGGTCACCGTAAAGCGGTCGTTTTTCTTCCAGGCAGTCCTGTCATCCATATTCTGCTCCTTGTCTCCTCTCCCGCCGGCGGCTGTCGACTGCCGCGGTTTCCCGGTCCTCAGCCCGTCCGATCCCGCTGCAAATCCGCCAGCCCCGCAGGTATTTCTTCCCTCTATATTTCGTTTTTCGTAAGGTTATTTAGATTTCTTTCACCAAATAAACAAAATCTGGTCACATTTTCCTGCTATTATAAAATCATTCCGCAGAGACCTAATACGATCTGCCTGCTGCCGACCGTGAGCCAATTCCGGCGGCAGGCTGCCCGTCAGAACTTCGGAAATGGGGCCGCCCTGGATGGCGCATACCGGAGCGGCCTCGACTAACAACCCAAGCCTTGCTGCTTTTTACATAGACATACCTCTAACCTCTCATTAGAATGCGAAATGAGCCGCCTCGCACCCATATTTGTGCAGGCAGCTCATTTTGCGTCTGCTGCTTATGCTGACAGCAGAGTTCGTGTCTGCTGCTCTCGGCGGGCCGGGCGGCGCGTTTATTCCGACGTCCGCCGCAGGTTTGTCTCCAGGAACCGGTTGTATCCCAGCCATCCTTTATTGTCCCCGCCGGCGCGGAGCGCTTCGATCATCGTCTCCAGCTTGGCGTCCATGTTGTCGGCGAAACTCAGGGCCAGGGCCTCGAGGAGCGCCGGCTTCTTCGGCGAGCCGAATTCCAGCTCCCCGTGATGGGCCAGGATGCAGTGCAGAAGCTCGGAGCGCAGCTTCTCCGGAAATCCGTCGATCTGCAGGCTCCTCTCCCGCACCATCTCCGCGCCGATGATGATATGTCCCAGAAGCTGGCCCTCGTCCGTGTAGTCGTTCTCCGGCAGGACCGACAGCTCCCTGATCTTTCCGATATCGTGGAACATGGCCGCGCAGACCAGCAGGTCACGGTTCAGCTCCGGATAATGCCCGGCCAGATAATCGCAGATGTCCGTCACGCTCAGCGTGTGCTCCAGAAGTCCGCCGACGAAGCCGTGGTGGACGCTCTTGGCCGCGGTATGGAACCGGAAGGCTTTCGCAAACTCCGGATCGTCAAGGAAATACGACGCAGCCAGCCGGTTCAGATACGGATTCTTAAGGGAGCGCACCTGCTCCTGCAGCTGTGCGTACATGTGATCGATATCTTTCCCGCTGACCGGCAGGTAATCCGAAGGCACATATTCCCCTTCATCCGCTTTGCGGATGCGCCGGACATTCAGCTGGTGGCTGCCCATAAACAGCGTTACATCCGCATCCACACGGACATAATCCATTGCCTCAAAATTTCCTATCCCCGGCGATCCCAGATCCCAGATCTTGGAATCAATGGTCCCTGTTTTGTCCTGCAGGACCAGATTACCATAATCCTTGCCGTTCTTGGTCTGGGCGATCTGCTTGCTCTTGCACAGATACACCTCCGAGATCCTCATGCCCTCCTTCAGCGTCTCGATATACTTCATAGTCCTTCCTGCCTTCCTGAATATCTGCTATTGTTCAATGAATACGGGACCCGTCGCCGAAGCGTCCCCGGTCGCCGGAAGCCAGGCAATATCTACCTGGCTCCCACATTCACCTGATATTCCAGTTCAATATATTCATCTGCGCCCCGGCGCTGAACCACGACCGTCGCCAGATCTCCCTCATTCAGGGCAGCCACCTGAGACTGATACTCGCTGATCTTCGTCACGTCAGCCTCGCCGATCTGCACAATGATATCGCCGCTCTGGATACCCGCTTCATAGGCCGGGCCGTCAATACTGCATTCCGACACATAGATCCCGGCCGGCATACCGCTTTCCTGCATGGCCTCGCTGACCTCCTGCGGCTGAATGCCCAGATACGGAATCGAAACGCCGTTGGACATTTTCTCTAACATCGTCTTATAATCGGAGATCCCTGCAGCGACTGCAATGCCGTTCGCGCTTTCATAATCGTCCGTCACCCAGCCGACAAGCTCTCCCATCGTATTCAGCAGAAATGTCCCCGACGCCGCATCCGCCGTCACATCCGCATACAGCAGTCTCATAACGCCGTCCGGTACCTGAACGTTACGGACGATATTGGAAATGAACCCGTATGCGCTGGAATGGACCGCCCCCGTAGGGGCGCCTGCGGCGATGACCACATCGCCCTGCTTAACCAGGAAGGAATTTCCAAGCGGAATTGCCGTAATCCGCCCTCTTGTCTTCTCCTCCAGCGCGCTTAGTCCTACGCTCACCACCGCCATACCGGTAATGCTGTCAGTCTGCCGTACCGTGCAGTCTGCCTCTTCTCCGTCCACAAACGTAACCCGCAGCGCGTCTGCATTCTCGATGGCCGCCGCCGGCGTCAGGATCATCAGCTCCTGCTCTGTCGCAGCGATCACCGCCCCGGCGTACAGGCCGGCAGTCTCGATCGGATTGTCGAACCAGTCCAACTCCTGTCGTACAGAATGGATCACCACGATACCGTTGTTCGCTGTGTTCACAACATCGCGCAGCGCAGTATACATGGAATTTAAATCGTCAACAGTGTAATTATATTCCTCAATGGCCGACTGGAGAATCTCTCCGATCGGCTTCGTGGTTTCCGGCTCTGTCTCTTCCTCCGTTGTCGGCGGTTCCGTTGGCTCCGAAGACGCTGTCTCGGGCTGCGCCGTCTCGGAAGCCGATACCGACTCGGAAACAGCCGGCTCGGAATCGGCAGTCGTTCCCTGCTGGGTTTCGGCAGACGCCGCAACGTCCGCAGAAGAGACCGTCTCCGTATCCGTCGGGATCTTCACTGTCGGCACCGTAGGCGCAGCCGTCGTCGGCATCAGGTAGCGCTCCGCGAGAGGTCCCGCTACCGCAAAGCTTGTCCCGGCAGCAATCCCGGCAATGGCCGCCAGAATCACATAGGCAAAGACGCGAAATGCCATCTGCCGTTTCGTTCTTGGCGGTTTTGCCACTTTCTCTCGAATAAACGGGCGTTTCTTCTCCGGCTCCTGCACGAAACCATTTTTATCCGACATGACGGTCCTCCTTTCAGAGAATCTGCTTTTATTATAGTTTCTGATGCGGATTTATGCAAGCAAAACCGTGCTCCACGCCTCTTTTTTGCGATATTTCTAAGAATTTTTAAGAAAAACAGAAGGCAAACCGGGATTATCTGTGGTATAATGAACGCAGAAGCAATAAGCCGTGCAAAGAGGACGACCTATGAATGAAAAAGTACTAAAAACCCTTGAATATGATAAAATCATTTCTCAGCTTGCCGACTACGCCTGTTCGCCGCCCGGCCGCGCCCTCTGTCTGGCTCTGGTTCCGATGAACGACATTCACGAGATCACTCTGGCGCAGCGTGAGACTTCCGATGCGCTGAACAGAGTACGGCTGAAAGGCAGTCTTCCATTCACCGGCCTGAAAGACGTGGGCGCTTCGTTAAAGCGGCTTGAGATCGGCAGTTCTCTCTCCGTCCCCGAACTGCTGTCTGTCAGCGCCATGCTGACTATCGCAGAGCGGGCCCGGGCTTACGGGCGTCATGAAGAGAACGACCAGTTCCCCGACGATTCTCTGGACGAAATGTTCCGTGCCCTGGAGCCGTTAACGACCCTGAACAATGAGATTAAGCGCTGCATTATTTCCGAAGAGGAGATCAGCGACGACGCAAGTCCCGGTCTTCGGCGGGTGCGCCGCTCCATGCGTTCCATTGCCGAGAAAGTCCATAACCAGCTGAACGCGCTCCTGAACTCCAATCGTACCTACCTTCAGGACGCCGTCATCACCATGCGCGACGGCCGTTACTGCCTGCCGGTGAAGGCGGAGCACAAGGCCCAGGTCTCCGGCATGATCCACGATCAGTCTTCCACCGGTTCCACCGTCTTCATCGAACCCATGGCCGTGGTGCAGCTGAACAATCAGATGCGGGAACTGGAGATTCAGGAGAAGAAGGAGATCGAGGCGGTGCTGGCGGATCTGAGCAATCAGACCGCGCCCCATATTGAAGAGATCCGTGTCAACCAGCGGGTTCTGACGAAACTGGATTTCATTTTTGCCAAAGCGGCCCTGTCACGCCACTACATGGGCAGCGAACCGAAATTCAACGAAAACGGCTGGCTGAACATCAAAGAGGGACGGCACCCGCTTCTGGATCCGTCGAAGGTAGTCCCGATCAATCTCCATCTGGGCCGTGAATTCGACCTGCTGGTCGTTACAGGTCCCAATACCGGAGGTAAGACCGTATCGCTTAAGACGGTAGGTCTGTTTACGCTGATGGGCCAGGCCGGCCTGCATATCCCGGCCTTCGACGGCTCGGAACTGGCGGTCTTTGACGAAGTGTTCGCGGACATCGGAGACGAGCAGAGCATCGAGCAGAGCTTAAGTACGTTCTCCGCCCACATGACGAATATTGTATCGATTCTGGATAAGGCGGATTCCAACTCCCTGTGTCTCTTCGACGAGCTGGGCGCGGGCACGGATCCCACGGAAGGCGCGGCGCTGGCCATCTCCATCCTGACTTTCCTTCATAACATGAAATGCCGGACGATGGCCACCACCCATTACAGCGAACTGAAAGTCTACGCGCTGACCACGCCGGGCGTGGAAAACGCCTGCTGCGAATTCAGCGTAGAGGATCTGAAGCCCACCTACCGGCTGCTGATCGGCATTCCCGGCAAGAGCAACGCCTTCGCGATCTCGAAGAAGCTGGGGCTGCCGGATTTCATCATCGAAGACGCGAAGACCCATCTGGAAACCAATGACGAAGCCTTCGAGGATATGCTGGCCCATCTGGAGGAAAGCCGTCTCCTCATCGAGCAGGAGAAAGCGGAAGCGGCGGCTTATAAGGAAGAAGCCGCCCGCCTGCGGGAACGCCTCTCCCAGAAGGAAGAGCGACTCGACGAGCGGAAGGAAAAGCTCCTGCGGCAGGCTAACGAAGAAGCGCAGCGCATCCTGCGGGAAGCGAAAGAGACCGCCGACCAGACGATCCGCAACATTAACAGGCTGGCGTCCGCCGCCGGCGCGGGTAAAGAGCTGGAGACCGAACGGGCAAAGCTGCGCGACCAGATAAACAAGGTGGATGAAAAGCTGTCCGTCAAGACGAAAGGGCCCAGAAAGACCATTTCACCGCGGACGATACGTGTCGGCGACGCTGTCAGGGTATTGCCGCTGAATCTGACGGGCACCGTCAGTACGCTGCCGAACGCCAAAGGCGACCTTTTTGTCCAGATGGGCATCCTACGCTCTCAGGTGAATATCAAAGATCTGGAAATGATCGATGAAGCCACAATCACCGGTCCTGACGGGACAGGCAGAAACGGCGCGATCCGTGCCGGCTCCCGAAGCGGATCCGACACATCGGGCGGCCGTGATTCCCATAACTCCGGCGCAGGCAGCATCAAGATGTCAAAGTCCTACAGCGTCTCGCCGGAGATCAATCTGATCGGCAAGACTACAGACGAAGCGATCCCGCTTCTCGACAAATATTTGGATGATGCCTATCTGGCCCATCTGCCCCAGGTTCGCATCGTCCATGGCCGCGGAACCGGCGCGCTGCGAAACGCCGTTCACAAACGGCTGAAACGGCTGAATTATGTGCAGGATTTCCGACTGGGGGAATTCGGCGAGGGCGACACCGGCGTTACGATCGTCATTTTCAAATAATAGAAAGGAGAACCTCCATGGCTGAAAAACAGAGAGTCCTGATCGTCGATGACGACGCTAATATTGCGGAGCTTATTTCCCTTTACCTGACCAAAGAATGCTATGAGACGAAAATCGTTCTGGACGGCGAGGAAGCCCTGCGCGTTTTTCCCGTTTTTAAACCGCATATCGTTCTTTTGGACCTGATGCTTCCCGGTATCGACGGTTACCAGGTCTGCAGGGAGCTGCGGACGTCTTCTCAGGTACCCATCATCATGCTTTCCGCCAAAGGCGAGATCTTCGACAAGGTTCTGGGACTGGAACTGGGCGCCGACGACTATATGATCAAACCCTTTGACTCCAAGGAACTGGTGGCCCGCGTCAAGGCTGTCCTGCGCCGTTATCAGACGCCCTTAGCGGCCGCACCGGCCCTCGGCTCTGATCATCAGCAGGGAGAATATGTGGAATATCCCGGCCTGATCGTAAATCTGACCAACTATTCCGTCATCTATCAGGGCCAGTCCATCGATATGCCGCCCAAGGAGCTGGAACTTCTGTATTTTCTGGCTTCGTCCCCGAACCAGGTCTTCACCCGTGAGCAGCTTCTGGATCACATCTGGGGCTACGAATACATCGGCGGCACCCGCACGGTGGACGTACATATCAAACGTATGCGTGAAAAGATCAAGGACAATGACAACTGGGCCCTGACCACAGTCTGGGGCATCGGCTATAAATTCGAGGTGAAACAGTGAAATACAGGCATTCCCTCTACTACAAATTTATACTGGGATATCTGGTATTCGGCATATTAAGCTTCGCCGTAATCGCCACAGTGGCTTCCGACTGGACCTATCGGATCCTTCTGGCCTCACGGGCAGAAAGCCTTTACGACGAAGCCAGCCTTCTGGCTTCCCGTTACTCCGGGATCTACCGGGGCTCTGCCCGTACGGGGGACTATATCGCCTCTCTCGTGGAAGCCATGTCCTCCTACCTTCACACGGAGATCTGGATCGTAGATACCCGCGGTGTCGTCGTGGAAGACAGTGAACGCGGCGCGCGTGTCTCCACGGTCATCGAGAACTTTGACCCTACCTTCACAGTCAACCGCGGCTACGCCCTGGGAAACTATCACAACAGCTTCAGCGGGGATGTTTTGAGCGTCTGCGCGCCCATTACCGGTAATTATGTCACCCACGGCTATGTATTGATCCATCTGCCGATCAGCGAAATTACCCATCTCCGCGATCAGGTGCTGAACGCGCTCTATGTAACGTTCTGTATCATTTTCGGCCTCTCCCTGATCATCCTTCTGGTCTTCACGATCACCGTATATTTCCCGCTGCGCAGGATCACCAACGCCGCCAGCGAATACGCGGAAGGCCATTTAAGCAATCGCGTAAAGCTCCATACGCATGATGAAATGGGTTACCTGGCGGACACCCTCAACTATATGTTCGAAAAGCTGGAAAAAAGTGACGAATACCAGAAGAACTTCATCGCCAATGTCTCCCATGACTTCCGCTCGCCCCTGACCTCAATCAAAGGTTATCTGGAAGCCATATTGGACGGCACGATCCCGCCGGAGATGCAGGACAAATACCTTCATCTGGTCATTTCCGAAACCGATCGCCTGAATAAACTGACGCAGGGCCTCCTGACGCTGAATTCCCTTGACTTAAAGGGTCAGCTTACACGCACGAATTTCGATATTAATCGGGTCATCAAGGACACGGCGGCCAGCTTTGAGGGAACCTGCAACGCGAAAAATATCATCCTGGACCTGACTTTCTCGGAAAATTCCACGATGGTCTATGCCGATATGGGCGAGATCCAGCAGGTCCTCTACAATTTAATTGACAATGCGATCAAATTCAGTCACAACGACTCCACGATCTTCATCCAGACCTCCATACGATATGAGAAGGTCTTCATTTCCGTGAAGGATACCGGCATCGGCATTCCCAGAGACAGCCAGAAGAAGATCTGGGAACGCTTTTATAAGACGGACCTCTCCCGCGGACGGGACAAAAAAGGGACAGGCCTGGGCCTGTCCATTGTAAAAGAAATCATTCAGAACCATGGGGAAACCATTGATGTTATCAGCACCGAGGGCGTCGGTACGGAATTTATCTTTACCCTGCCGCGGTCCGCGGATTAATGATTCCCCCGATACGACGCAAGCAGTTTATTGATCCGCTTCGTCGGACTTAAAAGCTCGCTTAAGGATGCGTCGTGATTCAGATTGTCAATGATGAGCGCGATATACTTGCTCATATCTACATTGATATAATACGGCTTCGACAGAAGTTCCGGCGTCTGGTAGATCAGGTTCGTCGTCAGCATCCGGTCGATCAGGCCGTCTTCATAATATTTATCAAACTGCGCCAGACCGTTGGTGAACAGACCGAACGTGGCACAGGCGAATACCTTCCTTGCCTTCCTCCGCTTCAGTTCCTTCGCCACATCCAGCATACTCTCACCCGATGATATCATATCATCAATGATCAGGACGTCCTTGCCTTCCACGTCGGAGCCCAGAAATTCATGAGCCACAATGGGATTCCGTCCATTAATGACACGGGTATAATCGCGGCGCTTGTAAAACATTCCCATATCCAGCCCCAGCATATTGGCAAAATACACTGCCCTTGTCATGCCGCCTTCATCCGGGCTGATGACCATCATATGGTCGCTGTCGATCTGAAGATTCGTCTCCACTTTCAGCAGATACTTGATAAACTGATAAATGGGCGTTACTGTCTCAAATCCAATACCCGGAATCGCATTCTGCACCCTCGGGTCATGGGCGTCGAATGTAATGATATTCTCTACACCCATATTCGCCAGTTCCTGCAGCGCCAGCGCGCAATCCAGAGATTCCCGGCCGGAACGTTTATGCTGCCGGCCCTCATACAGAAACGGCATGATCACATTAATCCTGCGGGCTTTGCCTGCTGCCGCCGCAATGACACGTTTCAGATCCTGAAAATGGTCATCCGGTGACATATGGTTCGTCTGTCCGCACAGCGAATACGTCAGGCTGTAATTACAGACATCTACCATAATATACAGATCATCTCCGCGGACCGACTCCTCAATCGTGCCCTTGGCCTCACCGGAACCGAACCTTGGCGTTCTGCTCTCGATAATATAGGAATCCCTCTGGTAACCGGCAAAAGCGATCGTGGACTTATGTTCACTCTCACGCTCATGCCTCCATGTAACCAGATAGTCATTGACCTTCTCTCCGAGCTCCCTGATGCTGCGCAATGGAACCAAACCTAACGGACCTACCGGAATCGTTTCAATGGTCTTCTCCTCGTATATCATGTTTTCCTCCAAGTTAAGCGGTATAACATGGGCGACGTAACATTTATACCATTTTTCTATTGGTTTCGTCAAGATGATTAGACAGATTTTCGGGAAAAACGCGTCTTCCAGACCCGCGGCCCCGCAAATCCGGCCCGGCCAGCAGACGCCGGAGCCAACTACGCTTACCGTCCGGCCCGAAGGTCGCCGCCATACAACGGTATGATCATATATCCGCTGGTAATCCGCGACGATACACGATCCGAATACGTATCCCGCAGCATCGATACCGAGAGGTTCGTGGAAATGACCGTTCCTTTTCCCCTCACCAGCCGTTCATTCAGACAGTAAAACAGCTGTGACGATACAAAAGAATTGTTTAGCTCCGTTCCAAGATCATCGATGATCAGCAGGTCGCAGTCCAGCACATACTGATACATATCTCGCAGCTCTTCCTCTGAATCGGTACGGAATTTATTACTGGAAAAGATTTCTACCAGATCATTAGCCGAAAGATAGATTACCGACTGGCCCTGATCGATCAGCGCTTTCGCGATGCAGTTGGTAAGAAATGTCTTTCCTACGCCGGTTCCTCCGGTAAACAGCAGATTTCCATGTTTCTCCCTGAAGTGATCTACATAGTCCCGGCACCAGCCGTAGACCTGCCGCATATAGGCCGCCACCGTCATATCAAGCTGAGGGATCGTCTCCCCGGCGTCATACACATCAAAGGAAAAGGCAGAAAAGTTCTCCCGCTCAAGCACATCCTCAATATTGGACTGGGCATACAAAAGCTTCGTCTGCTCTTTCCAGAAACAGTGGCATTTCTTTCCATCTACATATCCAGTGTCCTGACAATCCGGGCAGTAATAATGCATCTCCATGTAATCCGGCGCAAATCCATACGCTTCCAAAAGTTCCGCCTTCTGCAGGCGCAGCTGCTCCATTTCCGTCCTCATCGCCTGTCTGGCTTCGGTGTCTCCATCCAGAAGTCGTCTGGCGCAATTCGCTGCGCAGGAAGCGATCTGATCCTCCAGTTCCTTTACACGCGGAATACAGGCATAAACCTCTGCCCGGCGACGGTCCTGACCGTGCTTGTCCTCATACTGCCTTTCATTGTAAATCCTCATGATTGTCTGATATTGCGAATTACTTAACGGCATAACAATCTCCCTCTGCCTTCCGGTCACTGCGCCCTTACTGCTTGCTAAGACGTTCCTTCACCTGCCGGAGCACGATCGCATCATAATCGGTATTCCTCTGTTCAAAATTATGGAAGCGATTCCGTGTTCCGGCGCCCGCCACAGCACGGGAAGTCCCACGGCCGCCTGCTCCTCCTCTGACGGTCTGCGTGACCGGGCTTCCGGCATCCGCCCGCCCTGCGCCGCTCTGGGCTTCCGCTCCTCTGGCTCTCTCCCTCTGCCCATCAAGCTTCCGCACATCTTCCATCGTCCGCACATCCGCCTTCTTCCACTCCATCAGGATCCTGTCAGCGTAAGCAAAACTGGGCTTGTTCGTCGCGATCAGCGTCCGCGCGCAGGCCTCCATTATCAGTTCCTTCTCAAATCCCCACTCACGGAACCACCGTTGGATCATTTCCATTTCGGAACTCCCGGGCCGCCGGTCGCTCAATCCGAACGCCCGCATGACCGCGAACGCCTCACCGGAATAGGAGGCCGTATACTGCTTGGCCTGTTCCACCGTACAGACCCCCCTCTCATGCCAGTTCAGCCCTACCGTCTCAATATAACGGATACTTGTATGCGCTCCCTGAACACAGTACTCCACCAGATATTCCAGTAGCTCCGCAGGCATACGCAGACCGTCGTACAGATATGCAAATACTTCGCATTCCCTGGGCGTAAATACCTTATTCAGATATTTCTGCGCTACATAGAGAAGCTGCGTAAATTCCTCATCCCCGGACAGTTCCCTCACCTGCTCCGGCGTATACGTCGGCCGCTGGGCCGGAATCCTGGCATCCGGCAGACCATTCTCTACATTCCGTCCCGCTTCGCCCTCCGACTGCCTGGGGACACTACGCCGGCAGCTCTCCACCGCGGCCGCCGGCTGCCTGTCGACCTGCGGACTGACCGCCCCGACGACATCTTCCTCTACGGTCCCGACATGCAGTCGGGCGTTCTCCTCCGCACAGATACCGGCCGGCTCTTTTTGCTTCTCCGCCGACGTGCCGGTCTTCCCCTCACAGTCCGTCGTCAATACGCCAAGACGCTCCCAATACGTCAGGGCGCGCCGGATATCCGACTCTGTACAGTTCAGCGCATCCGCCAGTTCCGAAACCGTCACCTGCTCTCCCGTGTGACGCAGCAGGTACAAATATACCTTCACATACTCCCCATTGGCCTGCGGCATATAACGATCAATAAACTCGTCCGCCACCTGTGTGGCCCCCACATTCAGACTGCTTCTCATAGTACCTGCTCCCCGTCCTTTTATTCTTTTTATAGCATACCACACATTGCTGAAAAAGAAAATAGGCCCTCTCTTCCCATTCAGTCTGGTGTGGATAATGTGAATACTGTGGATAACAGGTCTACATAAAACCGCGAAACTTGTCATTTTCTGCGAAAACTCTCGCTTTCTACGGTATTCTTCATCCGGTGGACAACCTGTTTATGTAAATAAAAACATCCACAAAGTTTTCCTCATGTCCTTTGTTGAAAACTTTGTGGATGTTGTGGATAAGTTAGATACCCAGCAGGTTTTCACCTACTTTTACGATATCTCCGGCGCCCATAGTTATCAACAAATCGCCGTTGACACAATTTTCCAAAATAAATTTTTCAATCTCATCGAAGCTTCCCAGATAGTGCGCCGGCGTCCCCAGCGCCTGAATCTCCTGCTGCAGCATCTGAGAGTTGATCCCCAGCTCTGTGGCCAGTGAAACCGGCTCCCTGGACGGATAGATATCGGCCAGTACCACCTGATCCGCCAGCGTAAGCGCCTTCGCAAAGTCCTTCAGAAGCGCCTTCGTGCGGGTAAACGTGTGCGGCTGGAAGACGCACCAGAGCGTCTTATGCGGATAGTTCGCGGCAGCCTTCAGGGTCGCGGCGATCTCCGTCGGATGATGGGCGAAATCGTCTATTACGGTCACGCCGCAGATACTTCCCTTATACTCGAAACGCCGTTTGGCTCCCCCGTATCCGCTGATCGCTTCCGCGGATACCTCCGCATCGACGGCAAGCTGATCCGCCAGCGCGATTGCCGCCAGCGCGTTGCTCACATTGTGCTCTCCGGGCACCTGCAGGGACAGCGTCCGCGGCGCATGGCCGGGACTGTGTACGGTAAAGGTCGGACATCCCTTTTCATCGTAGGAAATATGATCGGAATAGTAATCCGCCTCCGGTCCCGCGCCGTAGGTGACGACACGGCAGGCCAGTCCGTCCGTAATTTCGTTCCGGTTCGGAATCGAACTGTTTATGATCAGGCAGCCGTCCGCAGGCAGAAGCTGCGCAAACCGCCGGAAGGAATGGCGGATATCATCCAGATCCCGGAAGAAATCCGGATGGTCTTTCTCAATATTCAATATGATCCCAATCCGCGGGAAAAATTTCAGAAAGCTGTTGGTGTATTCATCCGCTTCCGCTACGAAATAGCCCGAATGACCCAGCCGAAAGTTGCCGCCGATGGTTTTCAGGATGCCTCCGACGGAAATGGTCGGATCCAGACCGGCCTTTAACAGTACCTCCCCGATCATGGACGTCGTCGTGGTCTTGCCGTGGGTTCCGCTGACAGCGACCGGCATCTCATAATGCTTCATGATCTGTCCCATCATTTCCGCCCTGGTCAGGCAGGGAATCCCTTTTTCATAAAGCGCCAGCATTTCGGGATTGTCCTGCGGAACTGCGCTGGTATACACCGCGCAGTCTATCGTGTCTGTGATATTCTCAGCCTTTTGTCCGTAGAAAACAGTAACACCCCTGGATTCCAGCATATCCGTATAAGCGCTTTTCGATCTGTCAGAGCCGGATACGCGGAATCCGGCGTTTGACAGAATCTCCGCCAGACTGCTCATCCCGCTGCCCCCGATCCCTACGAAATAAACCGAAACGGGATGGTTAAAATCAATCTGATACATGATGCTCTCCTTTTCCTTCGACATTTTCCTTCTTACTTTTACCGCTTTTTGTCCGTAAAGTCAATGTTTTCTTCTTTATTATAATTTATTATAAGTCCGATTTCAGGAAAAAGTGTATCGGAAGCTTCATCGTAAGCGCCGGGACCAAGAATAATATCTTTGTTGTATTTCCTTTAAATCGTATGGTATAATAACGAGGGAAGCGCCGATGACGCTTGCGTCAATCGGCGTTTGACGAATATCTCCATCGAGACGTCAGTCGAGATGGTATAATCTCAGTAGAGATTATACCCGCGCCGGTTCGGTGTCCGAACGAAGTGAGGACAAAACACCGGACCGAACCGCGCGCATTCCCCGAAAGAAAACAACCCAGAAAGGACCCTCCCCATGAAAACCGTCATCCGCCAAATCCCCGCAACCCCCGCCGGCGGCCGTCTGATCGCGCTCAGCGACATCCACGGCTATGTCCGTTATCTTAAGGGGCTGCTTGAGAAGATCCGTTTCTCACTGTCGGACACGCTCGTCATCATCGGCGACCTGATTGAGAAAGGCCCGGAGAGCCTGGCGACGGTCCGTTTCGTACTGGATTTGATTGCTCAGGGATATTCCGTCTCTGTTTCCATGGGCAATGTGGAGATGAGCCGGCTGGCTGACCTTATCGGCACGAACGCAGAATCGGACAAGCGCTTCCTTCATGTGCTTCAATATGACAGCACCGTCTGGAAACACGGACTGTTTCTTGATATGATGGATGAACTGGGAATTTCTCCGGCAGATGTCTCCGCGGGCGTTCCCGCCCTCAAGCAGACGCTGCTCAAGCACTATCGCCGTGAGATTGACTGGCTCTGGAATCTCCCCACGGTTCTGACCGCCGGGAATTTTCTCTTCGCCCACGCCGGCGTCCCCACCGACGATCTGAACCTGCTGCGGGAAACCGAAGCCTGGGAGTGTCTGAAGCGTGATGCCTTTCTCCGGGAAGATGTCCGCTTCACCCGCTATGTCGTCACCGGTCACTGGCCTGTGAGTCTGTACCGGTCAGACATCGACAGCATGCGTCCCATCTACGACGCAGAAAAGCGCATCATCGCCATTGACGGCGGATGCGCCTTAAAAGCAGGGGCCCAGTTAAACGCCCTGATCCTTCCGGCGGACGCGCAGGACATGCGTCAGGCCCGGTTTGAATATTATGATCCTTTCCCGGTCATCGCAGCCGGCTACCCCCAGAAGGGGCGTCCGGCCACGATCCATATGCGGTATTTCGACTGCTCCGTGGACGTCTTAGAAGAAATGGACGACCTGGTGTTGCTGCGCCACCAGAGCACCGGCCGCATTTTTCCGGCGCCCAAATACCTCCTCTACCATCGCCCCGGCAAGCCGGTCCAGTGCGACGACTATTCCGACGCGCTCCTGGAAGTGAAGGCCGGCGATCTTCTGTCTGTCGTAAAAGAAACCTCCATCGGACAGATCGTCAAGAAAGACGGCGAACTCGGCTGGTACCTGAAGGAGGACTTTCCCCGGAAAGAAGCGTTTTTCCCGTGAAGCAATGATCAGCCCGAATAATCCTTTCAAAAATCTTGAACTCTCTCCTCACAGAAAACGATGAACACGCTTCATCCCTGCTCGCTCTTCTGCAGCTCATACAGCTTCTTGTAAATTCCGCCCTTTTCCAGCAGCTCCTGATGGGTGCCGCTCTCGCGGATCCGCCCGTGGTGCATGACAATGATATTGTCCGCGTGCTGGATCGTGGACAGCCGGTG
>CANREE010000074.1 GCA_947629545.1 uncultured Lachnospiraceae bacterium
CGGCGCCATGCCCTTCATCATGTCCCACATGCCTTCGCCCGGCGCCACCTTCATGTTGGTCGCCAGCTTGACCGCCTCGGACACCACCTTCATGGCTTCCTCGGACTTGGCGATCTCGCCCATGGGAACCTTCACATTATATTTGCCCTCCGGGAACTCCATCGGCGCCTTCAGATCCAGGTCGCCCGCCAGCTTGAACCAGTTGGCGACGCCCTCCGCGCGCTCCGTGACCTCCGGAAGCACATAGATCGACGGCTCCTTCTCCACCTTCTCCAGCGTAATGCTGTCCTTCACCGGCCCCGCTTCGGCAACCAGCGTATTGAAGCCGTCCTTTAAGGCTACCGTGAAAACGAAGACCTTCTCCGCCTGCTGCTCGCCCACTTTCTCGCCGTTCACATACAGCGTAACGGACGGCTGGTTGGAATAGACGCGGACCTCGGTGGTCTCTCCGGCCCGCTGCGCGTAGCGGCGGCCGCACAGATGCACCATGGGCTCTGTGGTCCAGTAGGCCTGATAGACGTAGTAGCTGTCCTTCTTCGTCTTCCGGTCCATGGTGACCAGGCCCTTGTTATTCCGGCCCTTCACGCCGCCCTCATCGCGGGCCGCGCAGCCGAAATCAAACATGTTCCACACATGGCTCGACCAGATCCAGGGCCTCTCGTCGAACACCTTGGCCATATGCTCGTGATACAGCGCCTGATACTCCTCGCTGTAATCCTTGCAGGCCGGGTTCGGGCCATGGTAGGTAACGATACCCTCGCAGCCGTACTCCGACATTCCCAGACAGATATCCGGATGAACCTCATGGAAATGATCCAGCCACGGTCCGTTGTCCTCCATCTTGCCGCCGTACCAGCCGAAATAGTGGTTGTAGCTCTCCACATCGGTGATGTGATGGAGCGGGCTGTCGATCGGCGTCATGGACACATGGGCGATGGTGGTCAGCCTCGTGGGATCCAGCTCTTTGCAAAGGGCCGCCAGTTCCTTATGGTTCTCCACCAGCTTCTCGGAAATGCCGCCGATCAGGATCTCATTGGACACGCCCCAGAAGCAGATGGACGGATGGTTGTAATTCTGAATGATCAGCTCTTTCATCTGGCTGATGCAGTTTAAATGGGCTGCCGGATCCTTATTGAACACGCTGATAAACGGGATCTCCGCCCATATGATGAAGCCCAGCGCGTCGCAGGCGTCGTAGAAATCCTGCGAATGCTGATAGTGGGCAAGACGGATCGTATTGGCGCCCAGCTCCTTGATCATGCAGGCGTCGTTGTAATGATCCTCCGCGGTCAGGGCGTTGCCCTTATACAGCATATCCTGATGGCGGCTCACGCCCCGCAGCGGAGTCTCCACGCCGTTTAAGATGAAGCCCTTCTGGGGATCGCAGGAGAAGCTGCGCACGCCCACCAGGGCGGACACCTCGTCGTAGGCTTCGTTGCGCCGCTGCAGCGTCGCCGTCACCTCGTAAAGGTACGGATTGTCGATGCCCCACAGCGTCACTTCCGGCACACAGATCGTGACCGCCGCGTCGTCCGCCGGACGCACCGCAGACGCCACTTCATTGCCGTCCTCATCATAAATGGAATACAGAACCGTAAAGTTCTCATCCGGGTTCGTCACCCAGGACTTAATCTCGAAGGTCGCTCCGTCCCCGCAGGGCTTCGGCGTCACCTGAATGCCCGGGCCGCCGTAATAGTCCAGGTCAAAATGGGTGTTCGACACGCTGATCAGGTTCACGCCCCGGTACAGGCCGCCATAGAACGTAAAGTCCGCCGACTGGGGATAAACGCTGTCCTTGTACTCGTTGCTGCAGGCAACGACCAGCAGGTTCTCTCCCTCTTCTTTGCACAGATCGGTAATGTCGGCGCGGAACGCGGAATAGCCGCCCTCATGGTAAATGACTTTGGTGCCGTTGACATAGACCGTGGCCTGCTGTCCTGCCGCCGGGAACTCCACGTAGACGCGGCCGCCGGCCAGGGGCTGCACAGGCGTCTCAAACTGCTTCGCGTACCAGTACGTTCCCCGGGCATAACCGCCGTTGCCGTCATGGCCGTCGATGGCGTTCCAGGTATGGGGCAGGTCTACCTTCGGCCAGTCCGCCGGGAAATCTGCAGGCAGACCCGCGTCTTCCTGAATGAAACGCCAGTCCTCGTTGATACTGATGATGTTGCGCATATGTATCCTCCTCCTTCTCCTGTTATATTTACTCATTAAAACTGCTGACAGTCCACGGTTTTACGCTCACCTGCTCGCCCACGGACTGCCCACGGATTTACCGATCAGACAGCTGAAACTTCCTCAAACCGGTTCGCACGCGTGTCTGCCGATCCGCCCCGTCAGATCCTCGCGTCAAACAATCCGCAGAAGCTGTCAATCGGATCCTGTCCCTTAAACGTCTCCGGCCCCGCCAGCAAATCGTCCACCAGGGCGTCGAACGTAGAATCCTTCGAATCGTAGGTATTGATATAGGTCCGCACCTGAGGAATGTCCGCCAGCATCGTGGGCTGTCCGCAGCCGATGGCCACCACCGGAAGCTCGAACACGTACCACGGGATCTCCCCGCCGCCCTTGCTCATGCCGAAACTGGGCCGTCCGCCCGACACGTCGCAGAGGGTGATCACCAGATCCATGTCCTTCACGAAATCGGCAATCGCGTTCTTGCCGGCGAAATACAGGTTCAGGCTTGGCTTCTCGCCCGCCTCGATCTGCTTCTTGATCCGGTCTAAGGGGCTCTCGTAAATGAACGCGTCGAAGCCCTTGTCGCACAGCCGTTTCTTAAGCTTCTCCGCCGCGCTCTCCGCACCGCCGGCCATGCCCATCAGCTTCATCAATCCGCCCATCGCGCCGCCGTCGCCCTTCACATGAACGATCATGATCCGCTTATAGCGCTCCGGCGTGATCGGAAGCACGTCCTTATCCTTATACTTAACCAGGGTAATGCAGTCGCGGCTGATCTGCTTCTGCATCTCTTTATATTCGTCCCTTCCCAGGACCGCGTCCGCCGTCTCCGGCGAAGGCACCAGTTCTTCCTTCGGCTTCTTATGAAGGCCCATCTTCGCCTTCAGGCCCAGGATCCGCGTCAGCGCTTCCGTCATCCGCTCTTCGCTGATCACGCCGTCCATATAAGCCTTAAGCATCGTGGAGAAATCCTCCTCCGGATCGTTGAAGAACAGGAACATGTCGCAGCCGGCGTTGATCGCCGCGGGCAGCATCTCGCATCGCTTCATGCGGTCCGTCATGCCCACCATATGGGAGGCGTCCGTCACCACCATACCGTTAAAGCCCAGCTTATCCCGCAGAAGCGTGGTCATGATCTCCGGACTTAAGGTGGCCGGCATCATCTCGTCGTCCGTCAGGGACGGATTGATGGCTTTCGCGTACTCCGGCATCAGGATATGTCCGCCCATGATAGCGTCCAGGCCGTTGTCGATCAGGGTCTTATACACCAGGCCGTAGGTCGCATCCCACTGCTCCGGCGTAAAATAATTGACGTTATTGGACATATGGGCATCCCGGAAATCCTGGCCGTTCCCCGGGAAATGCTTGGCCGCGCAGGCGAAGCCCGGGATCGTGTGGGCGCCCTTCAGATACTCCGCGCTCATCTCGGCCACCCGCTTCGCGTCCCCGCCGAAGGCCCGCATGATCACCTCAGTATTCTGCCAGTTGTAAAGGATGTCGCAGACCGGCGCGAAGGCCATATTGCAGCCGATGGCGGCCGCTTCTTCATTGGCCATCTTCCCCAAAGCAAAAGCGTACTCCGGCTTCCCGGTGGCCGCAATCTTCACGCCGGATCCGATAGCGGTCCCGTCCGCACAGGAGCCGTCTCCGCCGGCCTCGGTATTGCAGGCAATGAAGATCGGGATCTTCGCGTACTTCTGCAGGATCCGATTCTGCTGCTGGATGGCCTTGCCTGGCGCCGGGTTATAGCGGCAGCCGCCCAGGTGATATTTCTCCATCAGTTCCTTCAGATGGGCCTCCTCATGGGAGGACGTCAGCTGGAAAAACAGCTGGCCCACTTTCTCCTCATCGCTCATGCCGGCGATGGTCTCCTCCACCCACCGGCAGTCCTCATCCGCTAAGTAATACGGATTGGCTTTCAGATCAACCACAGGCATCCCTCCTACTCTCCCAGATTCTTCAGAAATGCTTCCGTCTTCCGCTGCTGGTACTCTCCGCCGTAGCTTCCGTCAAGAAGCTTCGGCACCGCCGCGGATACGAATTCCTCCCAGCTCTCCTTCTCATGGCGGACCAGGATCGGATAATAGTTCACTCCGTTCTTCGCCGCCGCGTCCTTATCGCCTGGCGCGTCGCCGGTCATCAGGACCTTCGTCCTGTCATAGCCTTTCTTCAGAAGCTCCTGAATACAGTAAGCCTTGCTGCCTACGTTCTGGGACATCAGGATGTCTACATACTGACTCAGGCCGTAAAGATCCCATTCCTCCTCCACCGCCTGCTGGTTGGCCGATGACACGATCGCGATGTCCGCGTATTCATGGGCGTAAGCAAGAGCTTCCTTCACGCCCTCAAAGGGCTTCTTCTCCTCAAAAGGCAGCGCGTTGATCGCTGCGTTGACCTTCTCCGACCAGGAAAGAGCCTTCTTAAGAATCACGCTGTCATTCCCCTCGATGGCCTTCTTCAGGGCGCCGTTGGACAATTCCGGGCTGTTGGCCGCCCAGTCCGCCAGCACATCGATATCCTCGATCCGCGTGTACTTCTGATCGATCTCGCCCAGAACCTGAGCCAGCCCCTTAAAACGGTTGATCCCCCGTGTCATGGTATAGAGATTCACGTCGTTCCACCTTGCCAGGATGGGTTCCTTCCACTCGGAAAGCCCCCATTCCTCCACCATGCACGGCCCAAAACACCGGAAATGCTTGATGTCCATCGTATCCATCGCGCAACCGTCGGAGTCAACACAGATCAGATAATCCTTCTTTTTTGTGAAATGTTCCAGATCCATATGATTTCACCTCTCATCCGCTTATTCTGTCGTGACCGCTCTGTCCCCGCTTCAGTTCCCGCCTCACCATCCCCTCTTTTTCCTTTGACAGCTTCCGTTCTCAGTCACATTTGTTTATGCAATTCTTCTAAAAATTATATCATAGAAACGCAATTTTTCGTTAGTAAATTATTTTTCTCTTTTCGTACAGTTTTTCGATTGCATTTTCTTTGTGAATGAGTGATAATAAGAAGAAGAGAAGGACTCGATCCTGGGAATCGGACATATGGGGGGAGGTTACATAAGATGCAGCATGAGGCCGAACTGCTTTTTTTCAGCGATATCCTTAATAATTCACATATCCCGTGTCATATCATCGACACGTCCGACGCCGCGGCTTCCGGCGTCTATGATTTCGGCCTGCGGCGTCTGGTCGACCCGCAGATGGATTACCGGGAACACTTTTACCGGACAATCAGGCAATGCGAACCGGGCGTCATTTACCGGATCCGGGATCCGTTCCTTTGCCGTTATTACCTGGGCCGGGTTCCGGGCGAAGGAGATTTCTTCGTCCTCGTGGGACCGTACACAGAAGCGGAGGTCACACTTCAGGATATCCTGCATATCACTGAGCGGTTCAGCCTGCCCGATTATCTGACCGGCAGGTTCGAGAAGATCTTCCGGGTCATCCCGATCGTGGAAGACGGTGACGGCACCGGACTGCTCGTCCTCATCAATTCGCTGGCGAAGCGGCTCTGGGGCGGGATGAAGCAGTTCTCGCTTCAGGATATGTACGACAACTATTTCTTCCATACAGAGCCGGTAGCCCTGCGCCCGGACGACAAGAAAGAAGAGGACGCCTTCCTGTCCATGAAGGCGCTGGAGAAGCAGTACGAATCCGAGAACGCCCTGATACAGGCCGTGGCCCGCGGAGAGACCCACACAGCCGAGATGCTTCTGGGAGCATTTCCCCGCGCCCATTTGGAACACCGTTCCGTCAATACCCTCCGGGACTGCAAGAATTATGCGATCATTGCCAATACGCTGCTGCGCAAGGCGGCGGAGTACGGCAACGTCCATCCGCTCCACATCGACAGCCTGTCCTCCCGGTTCGCCCGCGCCATTGAGAACGCCTCATCCAAAGAAGACATCTACCGGCTGATGCGGGAGATGGCCCGCAAATACTGCCTGCTGGTGAAGAATTATTCCCTGCAGGGCTACTCTTCGCTGGTCCGGGACGTGCTGGTCCGGATCGGTTCCGACCTGACCGCCGACTTAAGTTTAAAGACCCAGGCGGCTTATCTGCACGTGAGCGCCAGCTATCTGTCCACCGTGTTCAAGAAAGAGACCGGTTCCTCACTGACCGAATTCGTGAACCGGAAGAGGGTGGAATACGGCATCTTCCTTCTGAATTCCACCGACCTGCAGATTCAAACCATCGCGCGGCACTGCGGGATCCCCGACCTGAACTATTTCACCAAGACATTTAAGAAATACAAAGGCTTCACCCCCAGCGAGTACCGCAACCAGATCACCGCGAGGGGGACAGAGAATGCCGGAGGCGCCATGACAGCCGCAGAGAGAAAAGCGGATGGTGCGGCGTAAAGCGAAAGACTGACGTAATTAAGAGCAGGGTGTCACTGGCATCCTGCCCGTATGGAAATACAGGAAACGTGTCACTGACATGTTTTCTGCATACTGACGTAGCCAAAACTGCCGCGGCAGAGAAACTTCTCCCTCCCGCGGCAGCAACTTTGTCCGGAACTTTCCGGCTCTTACCTTACTTCATCACTTCGCGCTCTTGCCGTCCAGCTTATCCAGCATATCCCACACGCCGAGCATATACATAATACCCAGCGCACGGTCGTAAAGACCGTAGCCCGGCCGGACACTGCCCGGCTTCTCATCCCACAGATGACGGCCGTGATCCGGGCGGATATAGCCCTCGTAGCCGCAGTCGTGGTAAGCCTTCAGGATATCCAGGATACCGGTATCGCCGTCGCAGTCCCTGTGGCTGGCTTCGCTGAAGTCGCCGTTCGGGAAATGCTTTACGTTGCGGATGTGGGCGAACGCGATCCGGTCGCAGTGCTTGCGCACGATCTCGGCAACGTTGTTGTCCGGGTTCGCGTTCAAGGAGCCGCTGCACAGCGTCAGGCAGTTGTAGGGATCGTCCACCATGGCCAGGAACCGGTCGATGGACTCCGCATCCACCAGAAGGCGGGGCAGACCGAAGATATCCCACGGCGGATCGTCCATATGGACCGCCATCTTGATGTCGCACTCATGGCAGGTCGGCATGATGGCTTCCAGGAAATATTTGAAGTTCTCCCAGAGCTTCTCCTTGGTCACGGGCGCGTAGGCCTTGAACAGCTCGTCCAGCTTCGCCATGCGCTCCGGCTCCCAGCCGGGGAAGGTCATGTTATACTTCTCGGTGAAGGACATGATGTATTCCGCCATGGCGTTGTAATCATCCTGGATCATATCCTTCTGATAGAACAGCGCTGTGGAACCGTCTCCCACCGGATGGAACAGGTCAGACCTGGTCCAGTCGAAGATCGGCATGAAATTGTAGCAGATCACCTTGACCCCAAAGGGAGCCAGGTTGCGGATCGTCTGCTTGTAGTTCTCGATATACTGATCACGGGTAGGAAGACCGATCTTGATGTCGTCATGGACGTTCACCGACTCGACCACATCCATGTTGAAGCCATAGGCTTCAATCTGCTTCTGCACCTGCGCGATCTCCTCCGGCTCCCAGATCTCGCCGGGAAGCTTGCTGTGAAGCGCCCAGACGATCGTGGATACGCCGGGAATCTGCTTAATGTCGGCCAGAGTGATCTTGTCGTTGCCCTCGCCGTACCAGCGCCAGCCCATCTGCATTGGCATAATGTGTACCTCCTTCTTGTCTTTTCTATCACATTCCGCTGTAACGGGCCCGCTCTCCGGTATTACTCACCGTCTGCTGTACTTTCAGCTTAAAGCGGGCCGAACAGCCATATATTTCTCTTATACTCCCGAATACGCGGAGAATCCGCCGTCCACCGGGATCACGACGCCGTTGACGAAGCCGGCCGCCTCATTGTTCAGCAGATACAGAAGCGTTCCGTTCAGCTCCTCTGCCTCGCCGAAACGTCCCATCGGCGTGGCCGCCAGGATCTTCTTCGTCCTTGCGGTCGGCGTTCCGTCCTCATTGAACAGCAGAGCACGGTTCTGGTTCGTCACGAAGAAGCCGGGAGCCATGGCGTTCACACGGATACCAACCTTGGAGAAATGCACCGCCAGCCACTGGGTGAAATTGCTGACCGCTGCTTTGGCGCCGCTGTAAGCCGGAATCTTGGTCAGAGGCGTAAACGCGTTCATGGACGACACGTTCAGGATATTGCAGCCCTCGCGTCCGATCATGTCTTTGGCGAAGACCTGGGTCGGCAGCAGGGTGCCGATGAAATTCAGGTTAAACACGAACTGGACGCCGTTCTGATCCAGATCGAAGAAGGACACGGTATCCGCCTCGAGGTCGCCGATCTCGAAATACTCCTTCTGCGTCTGCGCCCTGGGGTTATTGCCGCCGGCGCCGTTAACCAGGATATCGCAGGGGCCCAGCTCCGCGAGCACCTTCTCGTGGGTCTCCTCCAGGCTCGGCTTCTCCAGCACGTTGGTCTTGTAAGCCTTCGCCACATGACCGGCCGCCACGATACCGTCGGCTACTTTCTTTGCCGCCTCTTCATTCAGATCCAGCACCGCCACTTTCGCTCCGGCCTCCGCCAGCGTCGCCGCGAACATCCCGCACAGGACGCCGCCTGCCCCCGTCACGACCGCCACCTTGCCGGTCAGGTCCGTTCCAAATGATAAACTCATGATGTTGCCCTCCTTTTTACATTATATTTGTTCTCACAGCACGATAAACGCGCAGCTGAGCGGTTCCAGTTCCACCTTCCCGGCCGCGATCTTCTCACCGCCGAGATCCGGAAGCGACCCGTCCGCGTTCAGCTTTAACGGTTTCCCATTCAGCGTCATGACCGAAGCCCGCTTATTGCCGCCCTCTCCGGCCAGCACGTAGATCTCCGCTTCCTTCGGCACCTCAACCGCGGTCTTCTCATCCGCGCTGTTGTTGATAACCAGATACACCGCGCCTTCTTTCCCGTCCTTGCGGCTCTGGGCGTAGACATGGGCGCCCATGCGCACCGGCTCGCCGGTATCGTAAACGGTAGTTCCCATCAGCCGCGTCCACAGAAGCACCGCGAAATAATTCGGCCTCGGATCATGGGTCACGCGGTCCAGATAGGCGTAATCAGACGCCGCCAGCGTATTATGATAAATGATTCCCGCGGTCTCGCGGCTGAAGCCGCCGGCCTCGTTCAGGGTACGGATCACATCCAGATAGGTGGACGCCCAGGTATCCCCGCCGCCGCCGGCATCGCCGGACTCGGTCACCCACATCTCACCGCCGGGACAGTACCGGTCGCGGAGCGGTCCGTAGGCCTTGGCGCTGTTGATGGCCACGGCCAGATAATCCTCGGTGTGAGCTTCCTCCGCCAGCCAGTGCATCTGGGGCATCACGCCGCCCAGACGCTCGGACACGCCGTTATAATAATGGTAGCTGAACACGTCCAGATGGCAGGGATCCTCGCCCATCAGCGCCTTCGTATCGCAGTTCTCGCCGACCAGAGCCTCAACGCCGCCGCCGGCACCTTTCTCAGACGGCCGTCCCATGCCGGCATCGGAGCCAACGGAACAGGGGCCGATATACAGGCAGTCCGGATAGTTCTCCTTCAGCCACTTCTCAAAGATCTTCTGGTCACGGGCGTGATCCGCCGGCGTGTATCCCTTCGGGAATCCGGTCTCCGCCATCATATTGGGCTCATTCACGAACTCGGAGCCGGAGATCGGTACGCCGTAGTCGGCGCTGAACTTAAACAGCTTCTCTGCCTCCACCGGCGTCCATGCCGGAACCGGAGGTTCATCCACGCCGTACACGCCGGGGCAGGCGGACACGGACACCATCAGCTTCGCGCCCACGGCCTTCACGAAATCCAGGACGCCCACCCACTGGCTGCGGGTCAGGGTGTTCAGATAGCCGTCCGGCACCTTGCCGCCCATGCTGTCATCCAGATCATAATAGGTCTTTGTCGCCCAGGTGCCGGATACGCGCACCCAGACGGGCCCGAATTCCTTCGCCAGCCGGCGCAGCTTCTCGTCGTAGAGATTGATAGGCGGATAGATCTGCATCAGATCCTTGTACGCCGCCGTCAGTCCGCCGCTCATGTCCACATTGAAATCCTCCGTACCGGCGATCTGACCGGGCGTGTAGGCCTTCCAGAACGTGCCGCCGGTGACCTCCGCGAATTCAATGTTGTAGGACATCATCGCCGGGTTCTGCTCATGCAGAGCTTTCAGTGTCTCGGGTGATAATTTCACAAATTCTGCCATAAAGTCTTCTCCTTTCATCTTATTTCAGCAACTTGCCGAGTATCCTGCATATGTCTCGCACAAATATAGGAATATTATACAATATCTGTCCATTTTTTGTTAGTATATAATTTAACTCTTTTCGCACAAATTTGTGATTCCGGTCGCCGGCCGCCTCTTCCTTCCATACAGTCCATTTTTCCATATTCTTCACTGCGACCGACTTCCCTTTCCGATAACATTTCCGGCTTCGCATGCACAGTTGAAAAATGCTTCCCTGTTTCGCAGTCGCAGCCGAAAAATCTTCCCGAACTCGTAGTCGCACCCGAAAAAAGCACTGCCCGGCGCAGGCTATTTCCGTCCAGATAACATCTGGGCTTTAGCCGTACGCCGGGCAATGCCGTCTCCTGCTCTCTTTAACTATCTCTTCTCCTGCCGCCCCCGCGCGCTCTCCCCGCCCGCCAGCGTGCTCTCTCAGAACCTCGCCTTGTCGAACACCTTCATCACGAGCCCCGGGAAGCCTCCGCGCCGCGAAAAATCGTGCATTTTCTTCTGGGGAGCCTTCCGCCAGGAAATGGCTCCATTCTGCGCTGCGGCGCCGGCCGCGGCTCCGGCTCCGGAACCGTCGCGCCGCTCCAGTTTCCGCTTGATGACCATGAAACAGATGAAATGAATCCCGCCGGTCAGCGCCCAGCTCACCGGATAAGAAATATACAGCGTCTGAAGCGTCCGGTTAGCCGCAAATACCGTATAGATCCAGATCACGCGGAATAAACAGGCGCCGGATATGGACACGATCATCGGAGGCACCGAATATCCCATGCCGCGCAGGCCGCCCACGAACACATCCATCATGCCGCACAGATAGTAGGTCGTGCAGATGATCCACATTCTGGTCAGCCCGTACTGGATCACTTCCGGCTCCGAATTATAGATGCCCAGAAGCATGGTGCCGAAGGCCAGCGCTCCTGCGCCCAGCACCGCGCCGACCACGAACACCATGCCTTCACAGTAGATCATGATACGGTTGATCCGCTTATAATTCTTCACTCCGTAATTCTGGCTGACGAAGCTTAAGGCCGTCTGATAGAACGAGTTCATCGCCGTATAGATGAAGCCCTCGATATTCGACCCGGCCGTGTTGCCCGCCATCGCCACCGAGCCGAAGGAGTTCACCGACGACTGGATCAGCACATTGGAAACAGAGAACACCGCGCCCTGCATACCGGCCGGCAGTCCGATGCGGACGATACTCGCCAGCTTGTGCTTCACGATGCGCAGCTTCTTGAAATCCAGCTTATAATCCGCATCCGTAAAGAGCAGACACCGCACCACCAGCACCGCCGAAATGCACTGGGAGATCGTGGTCGCCAGCGCCACGCCGGCCACGCCCATGTGGCAGACGATGACGAAGAACAGGTTCATCAGCGCATTCGCCACGCCCGCAGTGAACAGGAAATAGAGCGGACGCCGGGTATCGCCTACGGCCCTCAGAACCGCGCTTCCGAAGTTATAGACCAGCATCGCGGGCATGCCCACGAAATAGATCTTCATATATAATACCGACAGCGGCAGCACATTGTCCGGCGTCCCCATCAGCGTCAGCAGCGGCTCCGACAGGAAATACCCGACCGCGATCAGGATCACACCACCGATCCCGGCCACCACCATGGACGTGTGAACCGTCTCCTCCAGGTCCCGCTTCTGCTGGGCGCTGAAATACCGGGCCACCAGTACATTGGTACCGATGGACAGGCCGATAAACAGGTTGATCAGCAAATTGATCAGCGCCGAGGTGGAACCCACCGCCGCCAGGGATTCGCTCCCCGCGAAGCGTCCCACCACGACGATGTCCGCCGCATTGAACAGCAGCTGCAGGATGCCGGAAAGCATCAGCGGCAGCGCGTAAATCAAAAGTTTGGAAAAAAGCGGGCCGTTGCACATATCGATCTCATAGGACCGGGCCGTTTTTCTCTGTAATGCCATAATCTGATTACTCCTCCTTGCGCGGAATACTTCCTGCGGATGCCGTCCGCACCGACCTGCGGCGTATCCTGCTGTCCGGATACCGCTCTTTCCGCGCTTCCACAGATTATAGCACTTCGGCCGAATCTTGCAATACCTTTTCGGCGCCAAATTTCTTACGAATTCCTATACGGAAATGGTTCCGAATTTGAAAGAATTCACCAATCTCTGCCCAAAAGACATCCCATTTCCGGCCGCCGGCCTAAGCCGGAAAACACAATCAACCGCCGGCAAAAGCCGAAAAACACAATCAGCCGCCGTCCGGAATCACCGGAATCAGCGCCTTTACCTTCGCCAGCGCGAAATTATAGTTGCGCAGACCCATTTCCCGGTAATTGGAGCCGGCGTGCAGGCTGTAATACCATTCCATCCATGCGTTGGGAATCTCCGCGCTGTCTCTCTCCGCAACAGCTGTCCCCGCGCCGTCATTTTCCGCTCCGTCCGTCACTTTTCCGTCCGCCTCTTCCCCGGCAAAACTGACGCTTGTCTGCGGCACATGGTACCGGTAGTCCAGCTTCTCCACCTCGTACCCGGTCAGCTGCATGGCCGCGATGGCAGGCGCCGCGTCTGCGCTCAGTTCATGCAACAGATAGCGTACATCCTCCTCCGTCAGCTGCGCCCGATTCAGATAACGCACATAGTCCCAGCCCAGGATCTCGCCCGGCTTCGCCCACACAAGACCGATATAGAAAATGGTCACCACCGTCAGGCCGAACCGGAACAGACGGAACTTCGGCCGCCATACGATGAGCGTCACGCCCGCAAGCAGAACCGCCAGCATTGCCATAAACCACAGCGTCGTCAGCCGCAGATACGTCAGATGGTACACCCGCACATACAGAAGCATCCGAAGCACCGCCGACGCCAGCATAATATAAGTACAGCCGCAGACCAGCGTCAGTATTGCATTGACAATACGGCTGGGACGGATGAATTTAAGGCACCCCAGCACGATAACCAGATTCAGGCACGCCACAAACAGCAGCTGGAAGAAGCCCTGCCGGGCGTAGCTTGCATACGTGTAGCCCTCCGGCAGCCGCCCCTTTCCAAGAAACAGATAGAAAATCTGGATCGCGCAGAATACCAGATAAAGCAGCGCAATGCTCCCCATAAACGCGATTGCCATTAACGGTTCGCCCTTCCGGTAATCGGCCGTCTCCTCCTTCACCGGCTGCGTCAGGCAGCAGCCGGTCAGGCAGTACATGGCAAGGAAACCGAACGCCAGCATAAAACCGATATGCATCATTGTCAGAGGCCGCAGCAGCTTGAGCGCCTCATGCACAAGATTTGAAAATACCGCGTCCGCCTGCCCCAGCAGCACCACCAGAACCAACAGCACCGGAACTGCAACCAGAACGCCGCATCCGAACAGAACCGCCCGCCGCATCCGCCCATTTCCTTTTTGTCCCAGCCAGCTGCGCAGATGCTGAAACGGCACCGCCAGAAGCCCTGCAGCCTGAAGCAAATACCGAAAAATAGCGCTGAAATATTTTCCCAAGTTCCACGCATCGTCATCATAGAACTGATGCAGCGCGAAGACGCAGCCCAGAAGCACCAGGGCCAGACCGTTGACCGCAATCAGGAACCACTCGGCGGTCCGACAGGTGCCGACTCCCAGCGCCATCGCCGCCGCCAGCAAAAACCAGCTGCCCCGCTTCATCGGGCGGCCCAGCTTCCGACAGGCCAGCACGCCGCAGAGGCAAGCCGCGGCGACAAAGAGCGGATACGTAATTCCGCCCGGATTCTTATACAGGCAAAACGTATACGCCAGAGCAAAAAACAGGCTCAGTCCCGCAAAATACGGGAACTGCCGCTTCATCGGCTGCAGGCGCTCGTCGCGGGCGCACCACTTCTCCCGCTGTTTCAGATCGTACTGCTCAGACCCGGAGAGCGGGGCGGCGGCCTGCTGCCCTCCTTCTTCCGTCAGTCCCACATGCACACTTTCTTCAGAGTTTCCCATAATTTTTCCCTCCTTCACACTTCGGTAGTGCCTTCCTCCTTATATCAAGGTATCGGCACGCCTGCTTCGCAGACCTGCCATGTCGTCGGAAGGCATTTCAAGAATGCTGCGCATTGCCTTCCTCCTCATACCTTATAATGTCCCCCGGCTGGCATTTAAGCGCTCTGCACAGCGCCTCCAGCGTAGAGAAGCGGATGGCCTTCGCCTTATTATTTTTCAAAATGGACAGGTTCGCCATCGTGATGTCCACTTCCTTCGAAAGCTCCGTCAGGCCCATTTTCCGCTTCGCCATGACCACGTCAAGATCAATAATAATTCGTCCCATACGCGCCTCCCGTTCTATATGGTCAGGTCGTTCTCTTCTTTGTACCGGATGGCCTTCTCAAAGACCTGGGCCAGCACCAGGCTGAACAGTCCGGCGATAAAGAAGACAAGGATGACGACGGCCGTGGCGGGCGTGGGCGCATACAGAAGCCGCAGGATCGAAAAGCCCGCGATTGCGAAGCTGCTCCACGCCATCCGCTTCAGCGACTCCACATTATCCATGACAAACGCGTCGTCTCTCAGCACTGTGGCGAACATCCGACGCAGTTCCAGGATGATCAGAAGGCTCGCCACGCCGGACAGCATATAAAGCACTGTCTGCGGCAGATAATACATCTGAAAATCCGTCAGATAATTGCCCACCCATTTGAAGATCGCCGGCACCGCAAGCGTCACCAGAATCCCCAGATAAAACATCAGATCCAGAAGCCCTTTCGTAAACCGGACCAGCCGATTGTCCATATGCATACACCTCTTCTTTCTTTCATTTTCTTTGTTTCGCGTACTGTGTTTTGTGCTTTGCTCTTTGCATTCTGCGCTTTGCACTTTTCCTTTCTGCGTTCACGGAGCTTCCACTCCCTGCGGCACATAATAAAATCATCCTGTGCCTCCGCCTCGCTCTTATTAACACGCATTATAGCACCGGATGATTCGTATTTCAATATGTTTTTATTGTTTTTCGATAAATTAATATCGTCTTAAGATAATCGCAAGAAATTTGCGGGTAAATAGGGGGTAAATAGGGTAAATAGATAATATGAAGTGACCTCGCCATTGTAGAGACGCGGATTTACCTGTATACTGACAATGGAAAAATTGCAGGT
>CANREE010000075.1 GCA_947629545.1 uncultured Lachnospiraceae bacterium
AGAGGCTGCCGGCCATTCATCATCCACGACGCCAGCTCCGCCCGGCCGTGCAGATCTCTGGTCTCTTTCTTCTCGAAGGTCTGATAGAAGCACTCCAGAGCTTTCCTGTCAAGCCGGGCACCCTGGATATAACGGTACCGCTGCAGAAGCACGTTCAGCACCGCTCCGCAGGTGTCTCTGAGGAGTGCGGCAAGAAGTACTGCCAGGAGGAACAGTCCTACTGTCAGCGCGGCGTGCTCTAAGGCAGCCTGGTTTAGCATTTCAATAGATGCCAAGGCGGTCTGAGCCGTCATTCCCGCCGCAGACGCGGCCTGATTCGTCATTCCGCCTGTTGCCGCGGCAGCTGTGTTCGTCATTTCACTTGCCGCCATCACAGCACGGTCTGTCATTCCGGCCGCCACGGCTTCGTTCATTACTTCTCCCACCACCAGCGCTGGCAGGCGCACCTCGCTCCAGGCCAGAAATACTGCCAGCGGCACCTCCAGAGCCATCAGAAAAAGTGAAGCCGGAGCGTCTTTTATCATCTCCCGCAGGCTCCAGAACGCATTGTTAAGCGTCGATTTGTAGGGCTTTTTGCCGGGTTCTTTTTCGTATTCCAAAGTCGTTCCCCCTTTCGCCCACAGAATAGCATGTCTCGCGTACAAAAAGAAAATCCGTGCACCAATTGCTGCGTCCGGTACACGAATTGTTATATGGCAGCTTGAAAATCTGCCGGCGATAAAACATGTCAAAACTTTCCGATAGCATTTTTATATCGCATCAGCATCCAAAAGTCTTCTAATGACAACAAGATCCGCGGCGCGGAACATTCGAACTGAAAATGGATCCTCAAAAACGCGGACTCTTTGCCTTGAAATATTCTCTCGGCGATACATGATAATATCCCCGGAATGCCCGGTAGAAATTGCTGGTGTCATTATAGCCCACCATTGCGGATACTTCTTCAACGGAAAGGCTGGTTCCTTTCAGCAGCGCTAACGCCCGGTCCATCCGCTGCACCAGCAATATTTCAGAAAACGTCCTGCCGGTTTTCTGCCGGAGCAGGGATGAGATGTAATTGGGATGATAGGAAAAATGGGCGGCAGTCATCCCCAAAGTCACCTGGCCCGTATGTTCGCCAATATAACGGATGATCCGGTCAGATAAAGACTGACTTTCGGTTTTTACCGATATATTGTGGTATTCTCTTGCAACGTGCATCAGAAGCGCAAGGGTCATCGGCTTCAGAATCGCCTGTGTGTCCTCTTTCCTGTCTGCGTATTCAAGGATCATCAGTTCCAGCAGCTTTCGGAATGGATGGCTGCCGTCAAATGTCAGATGGATCACATCCTGCGAAAACTGATCTGTCTGCGGGTCAAGGAAAAAATGAAACATGGAGTTGTCTACGGACAGGGAGGAAAGGTATTCCCGGAAAAAAGCATTTTTCTGGATCAGTACGCCGACGATCACAATATCCTCCTCCGACTCTCCCCGAATCGCATAACCGCTGAACGGCTGTCCGATATAGCAGCTGTTTTCTTTGATCGTCAGCAGATTATCGGACCTTGTGCTGAGCGCCTGATAGTCCTGACAATAGGCAAAGTTCAAGAAGAAAAAGTCCTGACGATGAAAGACTTCATTTACATGCCTCGCCTTCAGAACGCAGACAAGGACATCCTCCTGCGGCTCACCAGGCCAATAGGATATGACTTCGTCGTTCTCCCGGATATTTTCCGGTACAAAGTCCCAATTCAAATTCGGAAAATCATTTCCCAGTTTTTGGATTGCGTCTTCAATCGTCATACAGATCATCCTCCGACTGTATTCTAACATGAATCTTAAAAAAGTCACTATAATCATTAAGATATACCACTGATTCTTCGCACAGGTCGCTGTGATAAATATATTTGAGGCGACTTCAACAGAATATGTCGCCGCATTTTGCTTTACGTGCAACCTTAAAACTATCTTTTTGCTTTTTCGTCACACTTTTCGTTTCAATACCTCTTCCAGTACACAGCTTTAAAGTTATTCGACCACTTTCAATAAGGGGATGACGTAAAATCCGGCTGCTGTCAATTTGAATGGAATCCCTTGTAACTGCCAGATAAATAAACTTTTCATCTTCATAAGGGGCCTCTCCCCCTTTTAGTTGCTTGTGCATTCGACTCCTTGCTATCCTGCAAGTAAAATGACACCAGTCATCATCCGGCAAAGGGCAGGTATCCGAATGTGGACAAGGGGCCAAAACAGAGGCGTCGTCATTGATTAGTTGTGTTCTCGCCGTACGCAAATTAGAGAACGCAAGCGGGGTTCCAGGTTCCACGATAAGAAGCATCTTGTTCGTTATATTCCACAGTTTTACAATCACTTTCTCACGATCTGTATCGCTTAGTTCTCCAAGAGCATAGGAAGCAACAACAAGATCATATTTTTGAGAAAGCCGTAAATCCCTCATATCACAATTAATCCACTCCGTTTTAGCTAACAAGGACGGCGAATCTCTCATCAGTGTTTTGCCAAAACCAATCATTGCCTGTTCTCGCTCAATACAAGTGATTTTTTCTACCGTATCAATAGTTGATTCAACAGCCCAGGCGGTCGTTCCCATTCCTGCCCCGACGTCAAGCACAGTTTTTATCCCTGGACTTTTGATTTCTAATGAATATTTCAGCGCAGAACTGACCGCCCCGTATGTTGCAGGCATCCTAACTATCGCATAAGCCAATGTGTCTATTTCAGTAGATACAAGTCTTTTGCCTGCACCTGTTTCATTTCTGTATTTTAAAGAAATATTCTCCGCAGCGGTGCGTAACTCAGATTGAGGAACACCTGCTGCCTGTCGTTCAATAGCAAGTTTTAATTCATTCCGTAATTCCACGATCATCCTTGTCTCCTTAATCGTTTTGGGATGTTTATGACAAGGCGTTTTCCGCCCGGCAGAGCCGCGAAGCCCTTAAAGAGCGCTTTGCCCTACACCAGCGCCGGAACCAGAAACTCCGACGTAAAGGCCCCGTCCTCGCTGTTATATTTGACCCAGCCGCCGTGATCCTTTATGATCGTCTCCGCCCGCCGAAGGCCAAAGCCGTGGACGCCGGACTTGCCGGTTTTGAATAGACCGTTCCTCTTTTCCCGCTTTGCCCCGGCGGAGTTAAGCATGGAGAAATAGAGCATCTTCCCCTTCATGCCGATAAAGATACGGATAAATCGCTCTCCGTCCGCTTCGCGGCACGCCTCGATAGCGTTGTCAAGGAGATTGCCCACGATAATGGAAAGTTCCAGATCGCTGACCGTCAGCCCATCGGGAACATTGGCCTTCACCGTTACAGAAACATTCTCGCTCTTAGCCTGCGCGATCTTGGCAGAAAGAATGGCGTCCAGCGAGACGTTGCCGGTCTTTAAGAGCGTATCCACGTTCATAAGCTGTCGGTCCAACTCGAAAATGTATTCCCTGGCCCGCTCCGCATCCCCGGCGTCCAGATAGCTTTTCAGCGTCTGCAGATGGTTGTGAAAATCATGCTTGTATCCCCGCATCTCCCGGTGGATGCTCCGCACCTCGTCAAGGTGCTGCCGGGACTGCTCGGTCTGGTATTCCGCCAGCTTCAAATAAGTCCGTTTCAGCATATCAGTTCCTCTCTATGAACGCGCGGTTCAGGCTGTCGTATTTCCCCCGGGCCAGCGGGATTCCGATCCCGCCCGTCAGGGACACCGACGTGCGGGAGATCCGCTCCACCGCCTTCAGATTAATGATGTAGGAGCGGTGGGTGCGGTAAAAATCCGCACTCAGCTTCGCCTCAAACGCCGCGATGCTCTCCTTGATCCTGTAAACGTCCGTGCAGGTGTGGATCTCAATATAATGGGCGAACGATTCCACATAGAGAATGTCCGCCTCATAGATCTTCGCCGTCTCCCCGTCGCAGGTTACGACCACCGACGGCGGCTCCGCGGCCAGCCGCGCAGCCGCCCGGTCCAGAACCTCGCAAAGCTTCCGTTCCGACACAGGTTTTACCAGATAATGCAGGGCATCAACCTCGTACCCTTCAGCTATAAACTCAAAATGAGAGGTTACAAATATGATCTCTGACCGGCTGCCTTCGCGTCGTATGCGTTTGGCCAGATTGATCCCATCCATCCCGGCCATCTCTACGTCCAGCAGAAGAATGTCAGCCGCCCGATCTTCCGCGTACGCGAAGAGAAAGCTTTCCGCCGATGGAAAGGCAGATATCCGTACACTGCGCCCCGACGCCTCCGCCCACCGGCGGACCATGCCGCAGAGATCCTGCCGGTCCGCGTCGGAATCGTCACAGACCGCTATTTTCCATACCTTGCCATCCATTAAAACATGCCGTCCTTTCACCTTCAGACCGGTTTACCGGCGACAATCCAATCCTCCGCGATCTTCCGGGCCTGCGCGTGCTGCCGCACAGTCTGCCGGATATCGGCGCATAATTCCTTCAGGATCTTCTCTCTCAATCAGGCCCGCCTCTTACTGCACATTTGAAATGTGTCCTGAAGCGTAAGCCCCATCCTGTTCATCCCGGTCGTCCGCCTTGACGTCCTATTCTGAAGTAATAACGTACGATCACTTCGCGTCAAACCACGTCTCCCCCGCGTGGGCTTCCACCTCAAGCGAGACCCTGAGCTGCGCCGCGCCCTTCATCTTCGTCTCCAGGATCTCCGTCACTGCGGCAGCCTCGTCAGCGGCCGCTTCTACCAGCAGCTCGTCATGGACCTGCAGCACGATCCGGGACTTCATGCCGCGGGCACGCAGTTCTTTGTCCACCGCGATCATCGCAATCTTCATCACGTCCGCCGCCGTGCCCTGGATCGGCGAATTCATGGCTACCCGCTCGCCGAACTGCCGCCGCATGAAATTGGCGTCCTTAAGCTCCGGGATCGGCCGCCGCCTGCCGTAGAGCGTCGTCACATAGCCGTGCTCCCTGCCGTCGGCCACCTGCTTATCCAGAAATGCCTTCACGCCCGGATAGGTCTCGAAATAATTTTCGATATAGACCTTCGCCTCCTTCTGGCTGATACTTAAGCCTTCGCTTAAGCCGAAGGCGCTGATCCCGTAAACGATCCCGAAATTCACCGCCTTGGCGTTGCGCCGCTGAAGCGGCGTCACCTCGTTTAGCGGTACATGGAACACCTGGGACGCTGTGATCGCGTGAATATCCTGAGCCTCGCCGTAGGCGGCGATCAGACGCTCATCCCCTGACATATGGGCCAGGATCCGCAGTTCGATCTGGGAATAGTCCGCGTCCACAAACACATAACCGTCCTCCGGCACAAATACCTTGCGTATCTGCCGCCCCAGCTCCATCCGCACCGGAATGTTCTGCAGATTCGGCTCCGTGCTGCTGATGCGCCCGGTGGCCGTGATCGTCTGGTTGAATTTGCCGTGAATGCGCCCGTCCTCCCGGATAAACGCCGCCAGCCCTTCCGCGTACGTGGAGTTTAGCTTGGTCAGCTGCCGGTAGTCCAGGATCATCCGCACCACCGGATAATCTTCCGCCAGCTTCTCCAGCACGTCCGCCGCCGTGGAATAGCCGGTCTTCGTCTTCTTGCCGTGGGGCAGGTTCATTTTCTCAAATAAGATCTCGCCCATCTGCTTCGTCGAGTTAATGTTGAAGCGCTCTCCGGCCTTGTCATAGATCTCATTCTCCAGCTGATCGATCTGCACCTTCAGGTCGTCGCCGTATCGCTTAAGGGCGTCCTTCTCCACCCGCACGCCGGCCTGCTCCATATGATGGAGGCTGTAGATCAGCGGCATCTCAATGTCCGTAAATAAATTCCACATGCCGGTTTCTTCCAGCTTCTGACGGAGTACCGGCGCGGATTTCCAGGCGATATAGGCCATGTAGCAGGCGCAGGTTTCGGCTTTGCCGCAGGAGGCGGCTACGGCCGCCTGTCCGCAGGCAGCTGCTGTACCTGCCAGAGCTGACTGCCCGACGGCATCTCTCTCACTGGTCACAGTTGCCTGACCGCCGCCTGTTGCCGCGTCTGTCCCGAACGCATCCGTACCAGCCGTCGGAATTTCCGCCAGCGCCGCGGCCACAGACTGCTTTCCCAGCAGATCCGACCTGGACGGCACCGTCATACCGAGATAATCTCTGGCCAGATCATCATATTCATAGGTGTCCTTAAGCGGATTCAGAAGATATCCGGCGACACCGGCGTCCATGGCCGGACTGTCGTAGTCGACGCCCGTCAGATGCGGAAGCTGGCTCTTCAGGTCGATGGTCACCGCGCAGTCCGATGCCAGAATCAGCTCCGCCGCCTGGCCCGCCAGATATTCTCCGGTCAGGAAACCTCCCGCCACGATCACATAACAGTCTTCCTCGCCGAAGCAGAACGCCAGCCCGGTCACCTGACTGCCGTCGCTCAGAAGCTGAATACCCAGACGCGGGCGCTCCGCGCCGCCTGCCGGCGCATCTGTTCCTGCTGTATCTGCACTCTCTGTACCAGTCTCTCCGACCTGCAGTTTCCCGCCTGTGGCCGTTCCCTGCCCACATGCGGTTGTACTCTGCCCATGTGCAGCCTCCGCCTGCTTAAGCATCTCCTTCGCCCGCGCCAGCACCTTCTCCGCCTCCACGAAATCCCGCACCGCCGCAAACTTTTCCTCCGCCTTCACCCCCGGCGACTGCATTTTGGCCGCATCAAAGCGGGCCAGAATCGACTTGAATTCCAGCCGTTTCATATACTGGTACGCTTCCTGCGTATACAGGTCGCCGATCTCCATATCCTCGTAGGAATACTTAATCGGGCAGTCGGTGCGAATCGTCGCCAGATCCTTGCTGAGCACCGCCAGATCATAGTTCTCCCGCAGCGCCTTCTGCGCCCGCGGCGGTTTGATCTCGTCGACGTGGGCGAACGCATTTTCAATACTTCCGTACTGCGCAATGATTGCCGTGGCCGTCTTCTCCCCGATGGACGGTACGCCGGGGATATTGTCCGACTGGTCTCCCATCAGCGCCTTCACGTCGATGAATTCCGCAGGCGTCACCAGATATTTCTCCTTCACGTCCGCCGGATAATAGTCATGGATCTCCGTGCCTCCCCTGCTCGTCCGGGGGATTCGGATCTTGATATGCTCGTCCGCCAGCTGCAGAAGATCCCGGTCGCCGGACACGATGGACACCTCCACGCCCGCCGCCGCGTTCTTCTTCGCCAGCGTCCCCAGGATATCGTCCGCCTCATAGCCGGCAAGCGTCATCACCGGCACACCCATGGCCACCAAAACTTCCTTCATCAGAGGCACCTGCTCGTGGAACTCCTCCGGCGCCGCGCTGCGGGTTCCCTTGTACGCGTCAAACATTTTATGCCTGAACGTCGGCTCCGCCAGGTCGAAGGCCACCGCCAGATGGTCCGCCTTCTCCTCCTCCAGGATCTTAAACATAATATTGAGGAACCCGTACACCGCATTGGTGTGAAGTCCCTCAGAATTGGTCAGTGTCGGAATCCCGTAAAACGCCCGAAACAGTATGCTGTGTCCGTCGATCAGTACCAGTTTCCCCGCCATATTCATTTCTCCTTCTTCTTTTTCCTGCCAGTCTGACCTGTTTTCCTCACTGGCCTTTCTTTTTCTTAACCTGATCCGTCCGCACAGTCTCCGCGAAATCTTTCCGCTTTCTGACCCTCTCTCCGTCGGCCTCGACAGCACCCATACACAGTCGGCTGCCGTTTAGAAGACTCCCCCTTGCCACCACAGCCGCAGCTGCAGAATCAGCATAGCCGCAAGTCCCAGCGCAGCAAGCGTGTCCGCCGCGTACCGAATCCCGTTGAAGACCCGGATGCTGTACAGGCGCTGCCGCGTTTCCCGAAGGTCCGCTTCCATCTCGCCCTTAATATTGCTGGTGCCGATCTCGTCGTCCAACTGCCGGATACCCTCTTCCACCGTATAGTATATTTCCAATTCCTCCCGGCAGTCGGCGCAGTCATCAATATGCTCCAGAAACGCTTCCGCCGTCTCATCGTCCAACTCATAATGAATGAACGGAATAACAAGGGACTCCGCCTCCCTGCATGTCATCAGGCCCACTCCTTTCTGCACGGTTCCGTCCTGCCGCTATTTAAGGATCATCTCTCATCTTTTTATCTATCATACACCAGAAACAACTTTTTTTCAACGGAAACCGCCTCGCGCCTTGTTGGCTATTCCATTTCCGGTATTTTTGTAGTAAAATAAAAGCGGAAAACCACATAGGAGGTACCAGCATGCATCAGCAGAAACTGCAGGAACTGCAAATGAATATCCGTCGCCATATCATCGGCAAAGACGATGTCATCGATCACCTGATCACTGCCCTGCTGGCCGGCGGCCATGTCCTTCTGGAAGACGTACCGGGCGTAGGCAAGACCACGCTCGCCAAGGCTCTGGCAGACTCGCTGGATCTCAGTTTTGCACGAATCCAGTTTACGCCGGACACTCTGCCGTCGGACGTGACCGGAATGAATCTCTACCATCCGGCTACAGGAACCTTCGAGCTGATGCCCGGAGCCATTGTTCATCAAATCGTACTGGCCGACGAAATCAACCGCACTTCACCTAAGACTCAGTCCAGTCTCCTGGAGGCTATGGAAGAACATTCCGTGACCATCGATGGTGCAACGATCCCGCTTAAGGAACCATTTATGGTCATCGCCACGGAAAATCCCATGGACGCTGTCGGAACCTATCCGCTGCCGGAGGCTCAGCTGGACCGCTTCATGATGAAGCTGTCCGTAGGTTATCCATCCGAACAGGATACTTTGGAAATAGCAGGGCGTTTTCTGGACGGCTCTCTGACCGAACCGCTCCGTCCCATCCTTACTGCGTCGGAGATTCTGGAAATGAAAAACTGCGTCTGTCAAGTGGCAGTTCATGATGAACTGCGCCGCTATATCGCAGAACTGATCCGCCAGACCCGCATCCAGCCGGAAACAAGATATGGCGCAAGCCCCAGAGCCGTGCTGGTGCTGATCCGCGCCTCTCAGGCCCGCGCATATCTGCAGGGACGCGATTTCGTGATCCCGGAAGATATCATTGCGATGGCAAAGGTCGTCCTGCCCCACCGACTGGTGCTGACCGCCGAGGCGCGTATGGCAAAAGTCACCGGCGCCCAGGTAACCGGCCGTGCCATTTCCGCGGTAAAAGTGCCGGGGCTTTCCTAAGTTCGGTCAGGAAGAGGTGACCAGAATATGAAATGGATCGCGTATCTGCTGCTGTTTATCCTTTCCCTTATCTGGATCAGTTTTCAGGGCGGCCTGCTTCCCTATCTTACATTTTATACAGTCCTGATGATTCCCGTCGGCTCCGCCGCTTACCTGTTCTATGTCTGTAAGGCCCTCCGGTTTTATCAGGGGCCTGCTTCCCATCTGGCAACCCGAAGCGAGGGGTTTCCATTTCCCATCATTCTTGAGAATACGGGACCTTTGCCAATCGTAAGTCTAAGACTTATCATGGAAAAGGATCTTTGTTCCTTCTTAAATTTCGACGACAGCCAAGTCTGGTCCCTGAATTCCGGCGACCGTCTGGAGTTTGCCCCGGAAATGGTCTGCCTCTTCGCCGGCGCATACCTGGCCGGTGCAAAACAGTTCGTGATCCGCGACTGCTTCGGCCTGCTTTCCTACACCGGCCGGATCCCTATGCCCTGGCGGGCGGTCGTACGGCCCCAGATCACCGACCGGGCCGACGCGCTCCTCAATATGGAACAGATCCGAAGCGCCATGGAAATACGCAGTGTTTCTCCTGAATCCACGCTTGGATCCGATCTCCGCGAATACCAGAAAGGCGACAGCCTGCGTCATGTCCACTGGAAAAATTCCGCCCGTGCGGGGACGCTGCTCATCCGCCGTCCGGAGCCGCGGCAGATGGAACAGATCCGCGTTCTGCTGATGCCGGAAGCCATGGATAAAGAATTTGACTCTGACGTCTCTGCGTCAGACGCCGGTTTTGATTCGCTGTCTCACATCCGCCGCCGGGATCAGTTTCTGGAACTGGCCGTTTCCATCGCCGACTATTTCTGCAGGCAGAACCAGTCCGTGGTCTTCTGGTATCCGCGAGAAGAGATGCAGGAAATGGCCGTAGATTCCTACGAAAGCTTTCGGAAGTTCTATGAACAGATCCCGGATCTTCTCTCCGGCTCAGATGGTTTCTCCGGAAACGCGCCGGACTGGAAAACGTGGTTATCCGCTCATGGAGCCGGCGAAGACGGAACCGTTCTTATACTAAACGAAAAAAATATGGATGAAAATCCGCTGACTGTATGGCATATGTGAAATATAGCTGCCGACTGCCAGAAAATGAAAAATAGCACCAACGACAGAAGGGAGAATCATGGAACCCGCAAGAACCGAAACCCGCGACAATTTCATATTCGCCATACTGACGTTCATCGCGTCGTTTTGCATGGCATTTGCAGCCATCGGGTTTGCCGCGGCTCTGCTGCCCCAGTGGAGCCCCCAGGTCTGCCTGCTCTTCTGCCTGCTGTGCGGGGCCCTTCACACCATCTCTGTCTGCGCGAAGCAGCCCAGACTTTCTCTGATTCTGATACCGGCCGTTCTCCTGTTGGCTGTTCTTTATTTCCACAGCTGGCGGATTAGCGCTGAGATCGCGGCGGGATGCATTCTGTACGCTCTCTGTCTCTGGCTCCAGAGCCATGACCGGCCGCGGCAGGCAGCTGTCGGGGGAATGATCCTCGGCCTGGCCGCATGTCATCTGACCGGGGCGGAAATCTCCAGCTATCTGGCCGGAGCATGCCTTCTGTGTATTCTGACCGAACTTGCCGGTACGCCTGTCCGCCCTCGTCACGACCACGGGCTCCGATTGATTCCATTTCTCATTCTTCTGGAAGCTGCCGTCATGCTGCTTCCGGCGGGCGATGCTCCCTTCGACTGGAGCTTCGTCATCCGCATCGGTAACCGCCTATCCGATCTGGCCCAGAATGTGATCGTAGAAATGGAATACCGCTTCTCATCCGGCAGTATCTCCGACCGCTGGAATGCCGGCTACGGAGACTCGAACCTGTTCGGCGGACGTTTTTCCGACGATAACCGCGTCGAGCTGTCCGTATCTGACCAAAGCACGCGCCATGTGCTGTATCTCTCCGGCGAAGAGTACGCCGGTTACGACAGCGGCCGCTGGACCGAGGCCCCGGCGGACGGCAACCCCTTCGTCAGCTGGTATCTGACCTTTCTTGACGCACTCGACAGACATCAGACCTCCCCGGAAGAGGCCGCGTGTTTCGCCGAGACGGCATCGACAATGATCACATACCAGCACCTGCGTACCTCGGATGTGATCCGTCCCGGCACGCTGCTCCGCATCGACGACTCCGCGCTTGGGGATATGACCGGCAATGACGGAAGCTTCACGTTTCGGCATAGTCAGGGGCGCGGCCTTAAGTATCATCTTACATTTATGGATCTGGACTATGCCAATCCCTATCTGACGGAAATTCTGCAGACTGAGGGTGCAGACGGCAGTGCTTCCATCCCAGCTTACGAACACCTCGAAGAGGTTTCCTACCGCCTCTTCGGCATCGTACTGTCTTCCCTTATTTCGAAGAAGGACTACGAATCCCGTGCCGCGGCTATTTTCCGGCCGAGCCTGACCGTCTGGCTTGATACGGACGATACGCCGGAGCGGGTCACGCAGCTTGCAGAACAGATCACACGGGACTGCGCAAACGCCTATGACAAATGCAAGGCCATCGAGCGCTATCTCCGCCAATACCCTTATACAAAGAATGTCGACTACCACGACTACGTCAACTTCATCGACGCCTTTCTTTTCGAGAAACAGGCGGGCTACTGTATCCACTACGCCTCGGCAATGGTCATGATGCTGCGGAGCATCGGCATACCCGCCCGGCTGGTAGAAGGCTACCGCTATGATTACGGAGTTCCTTCTGAAAATGGCTATGACATCCCCGGACGGTACGCCCACACCTGGCCCGAGGCTTATTTGGATGGTTTCGGATGGGTCAGATTCGAACCGACCGCCGCCGTCGCGACGGCGGACGAATACGGCTGGAACCTGCTGGTCGCGGAGGAAGTGCCGGAAAATGGCGACGCCACAGGCAGCGGCGTGAACCGGTTCACCGGCACTGCCACTCCTTCCAACAGTTCTGCCCTCACCCCTCCACCTGCGATAACCGAACCATCCGAATCCGAGGAACGGCCCAGCCATCTGACTGCATGGCTTTTCTTCGGAGTCTGCATACCGGCCGTTTATCTGCTGCTCCTGCTGATCATCCAGCCTTTCTTCCGCCGCTGCCGATACCGCCGGATGGATGAATCCGGCCGGCTGGGCATGGAACTTGCGGACATCTTGTGGCTGATCGGACGGCTCTGTCCGGACGCAGGCAGCAACCGCCCGCTTCTCGACTATGCACCGCTTCTGAAAGACTCGTCCGACACGGCAGACATGACGCAGCTTTGCCTCGCCTATTACCGGTTCCGCTACGACGGCAAAAGCGCAGAACGCAGCATGAGCCCAGATCCATCTGCCAGCGCAGAATCAGGCTCAAATTCGAAACTGCAGCAGACCTCCATCCGGCTGCGGCAGTCACTATACCGCCAATATATCAATTCACCCGGACATGGCCGGCTGCTGCGCAGGCTTTCCGCCTACACCAATTTAAATCACCCGGCAAAATAAGCAGGCTGCCAATTTTCAGGATTTCGTCATTGACCGGCCGGGCGGCATGGAGATCCTGTGCCGGATCGGCGGCATATTAGGTTTATTTTTCTTCTTTCCGCCAGATTGTGCAGTGAATTTCAATCATTCCGGCACGAAAAATACTTGCCAAAGCATGCAAGATGTGATAAACTGAATTCGCTTCGGGATGTGCAGACCGGCCGCGGCAGTTCGCGGTATATCTTACAGAGCCGGCTTGTCGGAATGGCAGACGAGGCAGACTCAAAATCTGTTGTAGGCAACTACGTGCGGGTTCAAGTCCCGCAGCCGGCACTCCTTGGCAGGGGCACCGCGGTTCTTCGTTGGATCGAAGGCCGCGGTTTTTTTGCGGGAAATCATGCTTTTTTCCAAAGAATTCTTGTAATTCTTCACACAATTTGATAGAATATATCCAATTACAAAAAGCCGCCGAAGTACAGTCTTCCGGCGGACATCTCCCAAAGAGAACTATTTCAAACTATACACAAGGAGGACACTCATGGAAAACGTAATCATTCTTGATCACCCGCTGATCCAGCATAAGATCTCCATGCTGCGCGACAAAAACACCGGAACCAACGAATTCCGCTCACTGACCGGTGAGATCGCCATGCTGATGGGTTACGAGGCCCTGCGCGATCTGCCTCTGGAAGAGGTGGAGATCGAAACACCTATTGAGAAATGCATGACCCCTATGCTGGCGGGCAAAAAGCTGGCCGTCGTCCCCATCCTGCGGGCCGGGCTTGGCATGGTAAATGGCATCCTTTCTCTGGTACCCTCGGCCAAAGTAGGCCATATTGGTCTCTATCGGGATGAAGTGACCCATGAGCCTCACGAATATTTCTGCAAGCTTCCCAGCCCCATCGAGCTGCGCACCATCGTTGTCACCGACCCGATGCTGGCTACCGGCGGCTCCGCCGTGGCGGCCGTGGACTTCATTAAGCAGCACGGCGGCAGAAATATCAAGTTCATGTGCATCATCGCCGCCCCGGAAGGACTAGAGAAACTCCACGCGGCCCATCCGGATATTCAGATCTATGTAGGCCATCTTGACCGCTGTCTGAATGATGCCGCATACATCTGCCCCGGCCTTGGCGACGCCGGCGACCGGATCTTCGGTACGAAATGATTGATCCTGCCGATACGGAAGGAAGCATCTTGCAACTCCGAATATGCGGTTAACGCATTACCACAACTGCCCTGCACGGTCTTTCTCTCCGCGCAGGGCGGTTTATGTTTCTTCCTTCTCCACAATCACGCCGTCGCGCTTATAGATAGAATTCGCATCGACCCCGCCGCGCACGCTGGACAGCGGATAAATATTGGAATGCCGGCCGATCACCGTACCGGGATTCAGCACGGAACCGCAGCCCACTTCCACATAATCTCCAATCATGGCGCCGAATTTCTTAAGCCCGGTCTCGATATCACCGTCAGAAGCATGGACCTTCACCAGCTTCTTATCCGACTTCACATTGGAAGTCAGGGAAGCGGCGCCCATATGGGCCTTATAGCCCAGAATGGAATCACCCACATAATTGTAATGCGGCACCTGGACATTATCAAAAAGGATCACGTTCTTAAGTTCTGTCGAGTTGCCGACCACAGCGTTCTCGCCCACCAGCACATTGCCGCGGACAAACGCCCCCGGCCGGATCTCCGTTCCGGCACCGAATATGGCCGGACCCCTGATCGTAGCGGTAGCAGCGACCGAAACCGTCTTATGGATCCAGACATCTTCCTGGGGATGGTCGTACTCTTCCTCAGGGAGCGCGGCGCCGACCGCAAGCACAATCTCGCCGATGTGCGGCAGCACCTCCCACGGATGGACATACTTCTCAAGATACGGCCCCGCCATGGTCTTCGTCGTGTCGTACAGATTCTCAATGGTCATCTGATTTTGATTCATCTGTTCCTACCTCCCGCAGATATCCTACAGCGACGCCTGATAGGCATGGATCGCATCCACCGTCTGGGCATAGTCCGCCTTCACCTGCTCGTACAGCGGAGCCGCCGCCTCGATATCCTTGCCCCGGAGCGCTTCCGTCAGCAGATGGCTGGACTCATAGAGCTTGTTAAAGCTTAAGTTCTGGCCCACCCCCTTGATCGTATGGGCCGCGCGGAACGCTTCGTCATAATCACCGGATTCCATGGATCGGGTCAGCAGATCATAACTCCCGTCATCGAGAAATTTCAAAACAAACTTCTGAACAAGCCTCTCAGTGCGCAGACGTCCCATCACGCCCTCGTAGTCTCCCTCCAGTGCGGCATAGCATTCCTGTAATGTCATGATCTTCTATCTCCTCTCATTCAGATTATTCATTAGGCGTTTGCGAAACGCCGCGAGCCGCATAAATACGGCATTTTTTGTTACTCAAAAACAAATAACTCCTCTCTGGA
>CANREE010000076.1 GCA_947629545.1 uncultured Lachnospiraceae bacterium
AGGCGGTCAAGCTGGCGACCAACATGAAGGTGGCGCCGGGCGAAGGCATGTGGGACATGATGAAGGGCATGGCGCCGCAGGCCATGGTGGAGATGGCCGGCTCCATGATGCCGGAAGGATTCCTGGAGAGTCTGAACGCGAAGCTGATCAAGATCGACCGGGTCTGAGAGGTTGAACGAACAGAGAATAGGAATCGTCAAAGTTCAGGCGGTAAGGCTGGCAACGGTTGAAGCTCAGAAGAAGCTGCCCGGACGACTAGAATAAGAAACTGTAAATTCCTGCGGCCGGGCGCCGCGCGGTGAAGGCGGCCCACAAGTCTTCGCCCGGGGCGTCCGGAAAGCAGAAGAAAAAAAGGAGAAAAGAGTATGAGCAGCGACACATCCAAGTACTATGGCGAGAATGGAATCCATCGGGTTCCGCTGTGGCGTATCGGCGGCTTCGCCCTGAACAATACCGCCACAAACCTGTATCTGTTCCTGATGAACTATGTAGCGTATTACCTGGGGGGGTTTGTCGGCGTAGCGACCGTGACCGCGTCAAGCTTCTCCATGATGATGCGTATCTGGGACGGCGTAACGGATCCGTTCATCGGATTCGTGGTTGACAAGACCAACGGCAAGTTCGGTAAGAACCGGCCCTTCATGGTGATCGGCAACGTGATCCTTCTGGTGATGAGCTTTATCCTGTTCCATGTGACCCATCACCTGCCGCAGAATAACGCGCTTCGTTTCGGATTCTTTATCGTGATCTCGGCGATCTATTACATCGGCTACACCTTCCAGTGCGTGGTCACCAAGTCGGCCCAGAGCTGTCTGACCAACGACCCGAAGCAGAGGCCGCTGTTCGCCGTATTCGACGGCATTTACAACAGCGTTCTGTTTGCCGGAATGGCGATCGTGAGCGCCCGGTTTATCGCGAATCACACTACTCCGGATCTGGACGGCATCCTGACCACCGGCTTCTACCATGATATGTGGGTATTCGTGGCCGTCCTCAGCGCGATCTTCACCGCGATCGCCGTGTTCTCCATTGCCCCGAAGGACAGAAGCGAGTTCTTCGGAACCGGCAAGGCTGTAAAGGTTGGACTTAGGGATTACTGGGAGACCCTGAAGGGGAACCGCGCCATCCAGATGCTGGTGGTGTCCGCTTCCACAGACAAGCTGGCCTCCTCTGCCAAGACCAGCGCGGTTACCATCGTCCTGTTCGGCGTCCTGGCCGGCAATTACGGTCTGAGCGGAACGCTGAGCGGCTTCGTGACGATCCCGAGTACTTTGCTTCTGATCTTCTTCGTGGCCGGACTGGCTACGACACTGGGACAGAGAAAAGCCATGCTGATCGGCTCCTGGGGCGAGATCGTGATCTGCCTCCTGCTGGCGGCGCTGTGGCTCTTTGGAGACCCCACGAGCATGAACGGAGCCGACGGCAGACTGCACTGGGGATATTTCGCGATCCTTTACGTGGTGCTCAGCATCGCCCAGGGAGGTTTCCAGGGCGTGGCCGGCAATATCGTTATCCCGATGACCGCGGACTGCGCGGACTATGAGGTGTACCGTACCGGCAAATACGTACCCGGTATGATGGGAACTCTGTTCAGCTTCGTGGACAAGATCATTTCCTCTCTGGCGCCTATGATCGCGGGCCTGATGTTCGCGGCGATCGGCTTTAAGGATCAGCTTCCGACGGCCAGTACGCCGTACAGCCTGTCCCTGCGCTATGTATCGGTATTCCTGGCCTACGGCATGATCATCCTGGGGTGCCTCTGCAATGTTATCGCCCTGAAGTTCTATCCGCTGACCAAGGAGAAGATGGAGTCCATCCAGGCAGAGGTCGCGGCCATCAAGGCCAAGGCCATGCAGGGTGAATAATCCGCAGGTATGAGAGTATGAGAATGCATACAGAGCGTCATCGGCGCTCTGCCTGCATCGAAACACCGTGACGATCCGCGGCGGCCGGGAGGCCGCCGGGACTGCCGCGAAAGAAAGGGGAGCCGGGGATGAAAAAGAATACCAACAGCAAGAAGCAGGAAGTGTCGATGGACGAGTACCTGGCTGCTAAGGCGGAGCTGGACGCCGTACGGGAAGAGTACGGCGTGAAGCCCAAAGAGGGGAAGATATCCAGAACCATTTCGAATTTCTTTGACAAAAGAGACGCGAGACAGCTTCAGAAGGTGAATAAGAAGAAATACCTGCTGCTGGCGGTCTTCACCGGCTGGCTGGGCGGCCACCGCTTCTACGCGAAGCAGTGGGTCGTGGCCATCCTGTACCTGGTACTTTTCTGGTCGGGCTTTTCCCTGGCGATGACCGTTATCGATCTGTTGGCGGTCATTCCGAAGGAAGCGGATGAAGACGGCAATATCTACGTATAAATGATACGGCCATTTACAGTCATGGGTTTCACGCGGACGTCCTTTTGGGGCACGCGTGGGACCCATGACGTTACTGTGCCGGGTGAGATGATGTATTTCGGATATGATTGTGTGTAAGGAGAAGAGATTATGGACAAAAAGATTCGTTTCGGACTGATCGGCATCGGCACCCAGGGAGGCACCTACGCGGGCTTTCTGACCGGCAAAGCCGGGATCCCCGGCATGGCGGCGCCCGAATGTCCCCCGCACTGCGCGCTGGGCGCGCTCTGCGATATCGACCCGGCGAAGGAGAAAATGTGCCGGGAGAAATACCCTGAGATCCCGTTCTACAGGGACTGGAAGGAAATGGTGGATTCCGACGACGTGGACGCGGTGATCACCACCGTGCCCCATTACCTTCATCATGAGATCGCCATCTACTGCCTGGAGCACGGAAGAAACGTGCTGGTGGAGAAGCCCGCCGGCGTCCGCGCCAAGGACGTGATGGCTATGAACGCCTGCGCCGCGGCCCATCCCGATGTGGCCTTCGGCATCATGTTCAACCAGCGCACCAACAAACTTTACCAGAACGTGAAGGAGATTGTGGCCTCCGGCGAAATGGGCCAGATCCGCCGCAGCCAGTGGATCATCAATTCCTGGTGGCGTCCCGACAGCTACTATCGGCAGAGCGAGTGGCGGGCCACCTGGGGCGGAGAAGGCGGAGGCGTCCTGGTCAACCAGGCACCCCATCAGCTGGATCTGTGGCAGTGGATCTGCGGCGTGCCGGTGAAGGTCTATTCGAAGAACCTTAACGGCTGCCACCGGGATATCGCGGTCGAGAACGATGTGACCATGATGGTGGAGTTCGCCAATGGGGCTGTGGGCACCTTTATCACCTGCACGCATGACGCCAACGGCACCGACCGTCTGGAGATCGACCTGGACGGCGGCAAGATCGTGGTGGACAACAGCCGCGTTGCTACGGTGTACCGCTATGTGAAGGACGGAAAGTATGTGTCTGAGGATGAGCTCAACGCGACCATGGATATGATGCAGGTGGCCCGGCTTACCAGCGGGAATTCCGGGGGCGGCCTTTACGAGACGGAGACCATTGAGAATACGGACGGCTGGGGCCGTCAGCACACGACCGTCATGGAGAATTTCGCCCTTCACTGCCTGACGGGAAGTCCTCTGCTGGCTCCCGGTTCCGACGGCATTAACGGCGTAAACCTGGCCAATTCCTCCCAGCTGTCTGCCTGGACGGGCCGGGAAGTGCCCAATCCCTGCGATCCCGAGGAGTATGCCAGGGAGCTGGACAAGCGGATCGCCGAAGAAGGAAAGTTCCCCGTCCGCGGGTGATGAGGTGGGCTTCATGATAAGAGCTGCAGTTATCGGTCTGGGGACGATTTCCGCCGTCCATCTGGACGCTATCGCCTCCAACCCTAAGATTACGCTGGCGGCCGTGTGCGACACGGACGAGACGCGCCGGGAACAGGCGCCGGACGGCGTACCGTTCTATCCCGATTATTGTGAGATGGTGCGCAGGGAGCGGCCCGACACGGCCCACGTATGCCTGCCCCATTACCTTCATTATCCCGTGTCCCGGAAGCTGGCGGAGATGGGAGTCCATGTGTTCTGTGAGAAGCCGCGGCCTTAAACATCGCCGAGGCGGAGCAGTTCGCGGCCCTGGAGGCGGCCCACCCGGAGGTGAAGATCTGCATCTGTCTGCAGAACCGGATGAATGAGACGACGGTGGAGCTGAAGCGGATCATCGATTCCGGCGAGTACGGCAGGCTCATCGGTCTCCGCGGCTTCGTGCCGTGGTACCGGGATCCGGAATACTACAGCAGGAAGCCATGGCGCGGCACCTGGGCCGAGGCCGGCGGCGGCTCCATGATCAACCAGTCCCTGCACACGCTGGACCTGATGTACTATCTGGGCGGCGAGGTGGACCGCATCCACGCGATGACAGGCCAGCTGAACGATTACGGCATCGAGGTGGAGGGAGACGTGGCGGCCCGGATGGAATTTAGAAATGGAGCCCGCGGCCTGTTCTTCGCCACCAATAACAACTGGACCAACGAGTCGGTCCAGATCCGCGCGGCCCTGGAGAAGGGGATCTTCCACATTGAGGACAATACCCTTTACCGGATCGGCCCTGACTCTTCCCGGCAGGTGATCTGCCGGGCGCCCAGGTACGAAGGCGTGCGGTTCTACTACGGTGCCTCCCATGCGAAAATGGTGGAGCGCTTCCGTCTGGCGGTGGAGACCGGCGGCGATGACTATGTTCATGTCCGGGACGCCGTGATGGTCATCCGGCTGATGGAGACGATCTTTCAGTCGGCGAAGGAAGACCGGCTGATCGGGGTTCTATGAGATTTAACAGTTTTATGAATGACAGTAAAAGAACAGTGAGAAAAACAGGAGAAAGATAAGGAGAGAAAAAATGGCTGAGAAAGGTCTGATCGGCGTCCAGATGAGCACCATCGCCCCCGCGAAGATGCCCCACTTCGACGCCTTCGAGTCCATGCAGAGGCTTACGGATATCGGCTACCACTGCATCGAGATCTCCCAGGTGCCCATGACGCCTGAAAATGTAGCCGGATTCCGCCGCTCCATCGACGAGCTGGGGATGAACGTGTCCTCCTGCACCGCCTCCGTGGCGCCCATGGCGCCGGGAATGCCGGGAGAATATCTGAACGATCCCGACGGATTTAAGAAGATCGTCGGGGACTGCCGGGCGCTGGATTGCGATATGCTGCGCATCGGCATGCTGCCCATGACCTGTATGGGCAGCTATGAGAAGGCTGTGGACTTTGCCAGACAGGCGGAGGAAATCGCCCTTAAGCTTAAGGAGGAGGGCATCGACCTCTACTACCACAACCACCATGTGGAGTTTGTCCGTTATAACGGGCAGTATCTGCTGGACATCATCCGCGAGAACGCCCCGCACATGGGCTTCGAGCTGGACGTCCACTGGATCCACCGCGGCGGCGAGAACCCCGTGGAGATCATTAAGAAATACGCCGGCTCCATCCGGCTGCTTCACTTAAAGGACTACCGCGTCGGCGAGATGCCGGTCCCCGAGGGCGGCTTAAACCCGGCGGACCGGGCGTCCATGGCGAAGTTCATGTCGAACTTTACCAATATCATTCAGTTTGCCGAGGTCGGCGAGGGCAGCATGCCGATGAAGGCCTGCATCGAGGCCGGTCTGGCCGGCGGCGCGGAATATTTCCTGGTGGAGCAGGACGACTGCTACGGCCGCGATCCCTTCGACAGCCTGCGGATCAGCCATGATAACCTGGTGAAGATGGGATATGGAGGATGGTTTTAACAGGCGAATACGTTCCCATCACCTCCATTTCCGGACCGGTATCCTGTCGGCCATTTTTCCCCATTGACATACCTTACTTACATCATCTGCGTCCTGTGCCGCGCCGCGGTACAGGACGTATTTTCCTGTGATCATAGCGCATTTTTGCGGATCCGTCAGATGACGGTTATACCCAAATGCAAAGGGTATAATTTTCGGCAAAAGCTGTCAGTCTTGACACGGATTTAAATGCGAGATAATATAAATATCATACAATTTATGACAATCGGATAGAGAGGCTGACAGGAAACGGCAGGACATTTTAGCGCTGCCTTTTGAAAATAACGGAGGATCTGAATATGTTCCGGCGTCTGAAAAATGATTACGCGAATCAGACATTACACCAGAAGATCAGGCTGTCCATTCTGGTATTTGCCCTGCCGCCTCTCTTATGTTTATTCGGAATCTCGCTTTCTCTTATATACCGGAACCGGATCAGCGCGGTTCAGGAGTCGGTATACGCTGAATTTCAGGAGCGGTTCAGCGATATGGATTATAATATGCGGACGATCGAAATGATGTCCAATACGGTCTGGTCGGACACTACGTTTATTGCCGAGGTGGGCAGAGCTGTGGTGAATGAAGACTTCGGTGAATTTGACCGGTATATGTTCCAGAACTATACGCTGTCCACGCTGAAGGTGATCAACAGCATCGGCAATGTCCGGGGCGCCCGCATTTATCTGGATTATCCGGGCCTTAAGGAGTATTCCTCCTATCTGTACAGTATGGACAGGGCCAAAGGCAATCTGTGGTATGACGACCGGGAGAACCTGACCTACAGCGGCGCCTGGTATATGGATGTCGCGGATAAAACGTCCTATGGGACGTACGCGGATTATTTTGTGGATGAGAATATGGCGTCGTTCGTGATCCCTATCCGGATCGCCAGTAATCTGGCCGGCGTTTTTGAGATCGTGACGCCGATGAATTCCCTGGCCGGTGATCTGTTCCGGAATATGCCCGAGCAGGATGTGTTTCTGGCGGATTCCCAGAACCGGCTGCTGGGAATGGAACCGGATGAATTCGGGACGGTCACGGCCGGCGACCTGGCCGGCCTCATGGGGATCGCGTCCCTGCAGGATTATGATACGGAGGGCGTGCAGGTTTATCATGGCTTCTGGCGCCATATTCCGGTCATACTGACCGTGGCGAAGGAACGCCGTTCCGGTATTCTCCTAATGCAACTCACCTCCATGAAGAACCGGTATCTGGAGGCGATCTGCGAGGCCGCGGTTATTCTGGCACTTGAGATTCTGCTGCTGGCGATCCTGATCCGGGTGATCGACCGGATCGTGAATCATTTGCTTCGGGATTTTGAGGTATTTTCCGGATGTATCCGGAAGGTGGGGGAAGGCAATATGGACGTGGTGATCCCCCGTCTGGAGCAGGTAGAGATCAATGCCGTGGCGGTGGAGTATAACCGGATGCTTGACAGAATGAAGCAGCTGATGGAGATCAGCATCCAGCGCGAGGTGATGGTGAAGGAGGCGCAGCTAAAGAGCCTGGAGAAGCAGATCAATTCCCATTTCCTTTATAATGTGCTGGATTCGATCAAAATGATGGCGGAGGTCAGGGGAATATACAATGTATCGGACGCCCTTCTGGCTCTTGGCAAGATGTTCCGCTACAATCTGCAGATCGACGAGCATATCATTATGCTTCAGGAGGAGATCTCCTATCTGGAGAACTATATAAAGCTGTGCAACATCCGGTATGATTATTATATCAGTCTTAACGAGAACGTCAGCGAAGAGATGAGAAAGCTTAAGGTGCCCAAGGTTATCCTGCAGCCCATTGCGGAGAACTCCATCATCTATGGACTGGACGAGATGGCGGAGGATACCGCCATTTATCTGAAAGCCTATATGGAGGGAGAATGCGCGTATATCGAAATGACCGATATGGGCAGGGGCATGGATGAGGAAACGCTGCAAAGCGTGCGCCAGGGAATCGTAAACGGACGCGGAGGGGAGCATTCGACGAACGGGATCGGGCTGTACAATATCCATCAGAGGCTCAGGCTCATGTACGGGGAACCGTATGGCGTAGAGATCTATTCGAAAGAAGGATGCTATACAAAGGTCGTGCTGAAGATACGCGCGGATAGGAAAGAAGAACCGGTAACGATCGCGGAAACAGACAGGAGGGATGACCGTGAGAAGGATACTGCTGGTAGAGGATGAGAAAATGATCCGGTACGGCATCTATGTGATGATCGAAGACAGCGGCGTGCCGTATCGGGAGATCGTGGAGTGCAGGAACGGAAAAGAGGCGGCCGCCTGTCTGGAGAAGGGCCGGTACGATCTTGTGCTCACGGATATCCGCATGCCTCTTATGGACGGTCTGGAGCTGGCGAAATGGATCTATGAGACGCTGGAAAAGGAGATCCGTCCTCTCATCGTGGCGATCAGCGGCTACGCCGAGTTCGAGTATGTAAAGGAGATCATGAAGTATCAGGCGGTGGACTATATACTAAAGCCGGTGGATCGGGAAGAGTTGAAGAAGGTTCTCTGGCACGTGGAGGATGTACTTCGGGAGAGGGGAAGGAGCGCGGAAGAAGAGATTGCGGACGGCGGCGCGTCTCTGTCCCATGTCAGCCAGAACAAGATGCAGAGCGCCGTCGACTACATTCGGAGAAATTATGGAAAGCCCATCGATATGGCCGAGGTCTCCAATTATGTTTCCATGAATTATTCCATGTTTTCCGCATTGTTTAAGGAGTATACCGGCAGGAATTTCAGCAGCTACTTAAAGACGCTGCGGATCGAGAAAAGCAAAAAGCTGCTCTGCAGTACGGATATAGGGATCACGGAGATCTCCCAGAAGGTAGGCTTTGAGGACGCGAGATATTTTACGAAGGTTTTTAAGGAAGAGACGGGCCTGCCGCCTTCCGTTTTCCGGGAAGAACAAAAAAATTAACACCTAAAACAAAATACACAGCATGGTCTGCCAGCCATTTTTTCAGTATAATTTGCTCGTAGCTACATAATATTTCAAATAATTACGGAGGAGAGCAAGATGAAAATGAAAAAATGGTTGGCATTGCTTTTGGCCGGAAGCATGGCGGCGGGCTGTCTTGCCGGCTGCGGGAATGGCGGGAATAGCGGTAACAGCGCAGGCGCCAGCGATAATGCCGTAAGCAGCAGCAAAAGCGAAACTTCGGGGAGTTCGTCCTCCGGGGGGGCGCAGCAGAGCGCGGATAAGGTCAACCTTACCGCTCTGATCTCGAAACACAGCCTCACAAAGGATGTGAATGAGATGGAGTGGCTGAATCTGCTGGAGGACAAGGTAGGCGTAACGGTCGAATGGCAGCAGATCAGCGCGGACTGGGACCAGAAAAAGAGTCCGATGTTCGCTTCCGGTGACATTCCCGATATTCTGGTGAAGGCGACAAACACCAATGATTTCGTTACCTACAACGGATTGTTTGAGAATCTGGCGCCTTATCTGGACGCGGGCCAGATGCCCAATGTTTCCAGAATGTTTGAGGATCATCCGGAGCTGCGGGTTTTCTGTACGGATGAAGAAGGAGCGATCTATGGTCTGCCCGATTACAGAAGCATGTGGCACGCCTTCAACCGTGTTCTTTACATCAATAAGACATGGCTGGATAATATGAATCTTCAGGTTCCGACGACCATGGATGAGCTGGAGGAAGTAATGCTTGCGTTCCGCGACGGCGATCCCAACGGAAATGGCGACACGACGGATGAGATCCCGCTGGATTTCAACGGCTTCCCCACCTATCTGCTGGCGTGCTTCGGCATTCCGCTGATGAATGAAAGCGGCGGTTATTATGTGGAAGACGGACAGGTCAAAAACTTCCGTGTGGATGAGCGCTATAAAACGTTTATGATATGGTTGCGGAAGCTGTACACGGAAGGACTGATCAATGAGGAAGTGCTTACGCAGGATTATTCCAAGTTCCAGTCTCTGGCCCGCGGCGAGGGAACAGTCGCGAAGGTAGGCGTTACTCTCGGCTCCGAAAGCGGGGACCGTTTCGGAATGGAGCTGGCGGATCAGTATATACCGCTGCCCGCGCTGAAGCCGCATGCGGATTCCGATGAGAGCGAAGTGTACTGGGGCTATTATAAGGACAGTCAGTGCATTACCGCGGCTACGATCGCGATGAGCGCGAAATGCGAGAACAAAGAAGCGGCAGTGAAACTGATCGACGGTTTCTACGATGAAAAGACCAGCGTCGAGGTCCTGTTCGGCGGTATGAACGATGTGGACGGGTGTACCCGTGATAACGGGGACGGAACCTATACGGTGCTTCCGCCCGCGGATCCCAGCATCGATCCCGGCACCTGGAAATGGACGAACTCCTTTGCGGATAACAGCCCTTACTATTTCGCGGACGATATGGAAGACCGTCTGACGATGGGCGAGGATATGGTAAGAAAAGATTCGGAGAGAGGACCGCTTGAGCCGACTCTGAAGCTGATGGAGGAGAAGTGCGAATCGTATCCGGCTATGTTCATAACCTATTCATCGGACGATAACTCTACCCTGGCGCTGAATCAGACTACGATCGACAACATCATTAATCCTGCCTATGCGGGCTGGCTGACGGAACCGGACAGAGACATCGAGGCGGAGTGGGACGCGTATGTGGATTCCGTTTACGCCAACGGTTTAACGGAGAACCTTCAGATCAGACAGGCAGCGTATGAGAAGTATATGGAGCAGCTGAAATAGCTTGACGCCTGAAGAGCCGGGAGAGATCCGAACGATATTTCCCGGCTCTTATCCTATGGATAAGGAGGAGATATTCTATGAGGCAGAAAACGAAAAATCCGCTGCTGGCCTTAAAAAAAGACTGGCAGCTGTGGGTGATGATCCTGCCTGCGCTTGTATATATCCTTATATTCTGTTACGGCCCCATGTACGGGATCCAGCTTGCGTTCCGCAAATACGATTATTCGAAAGGGCTTACCGGAGGAGATTGGGTAGGGCTGAGGTATTTTAAGCAGTATTTTGACAGCCCGATGTTCTATACGACGATGAAAAATACATTTGTAATCTCCTTTTTCTCCCTGGTAGGGGGCTTTCCGGTGCCGATCCTGCTGGCGCTGGTGATCAATTCCCTGAGACAGAATAAGCTGAAACGGGTCGTCCAGACGGCGGTGTACATGCCGTATTTTATATCCACGGTCGTAATGGTCGCGATCCTGCAGATCATGCTCTCGCCGACGACCGGGATCGTAAGCGGGCTGCTGAAAAGCCTGCATCTGATACCGTCCTCGGTGAACCTGCTGGGCACGCCCAGCGCGTTCGTTCCGGTGTATGTGATATCCGGGATCTGGCAGTCCGCGGGCTGGAACAGTATCATATTCATCGCGGCCCTGTCGTCCGTGGACGGGCAGCTGTACGACGCGGCGAAGGTGGACGGCGCGAGCCGTCTGCAGCAGGTCATCCATGTGGAGCTGCCGGCTATTGTTCCTACGATCATCATCCTTCTGATCATGAACATGGGACGGATTCTGAGCGTAGGCTTTGAGAAGACGTTCCTGATGCAGAACGATATGAATCTGACCGTATCGCAGGTGATTTCCACCTATACCTTCAACGTAGGCGTGCAGTCCGGACAGTTCAGCTTCGGTTCCGCAGTCGGACTTTTCAATACGGTCGTGAATTTTGTATTTCTGATCCTTGCCAATACGGTGTCCAAGAGAGTCGCGGACATCAGTCTGATGTAAGGGGGGAATGGTACGATGAGATCGATAGCCGGGAAAATGAAATCGGACAGATCGGACCGGATTTATTACATCTGCGTGACGGCCATAGCGATAGCCGCGCTGATCATTGTCTTATATCCCATCTATTTTATTGTGATCGCCTCCTTCAGCAATTCCAACCTGGTGAACCAGGGCAAGGTGATCTTATGGCCGAAGGGCGTCAATTTCTACGGATACAGGAAGATCCTGGACCGGAGCGATATCTGGCTTGGATACAAAAACACGCTGTTCTATACGATAGCGGGAACGATGCTGAACCTGGCGCTCACGCTGCCGGCCGCCTATGTGCTGGCACAGAGCAAATTCAGGGCCCGGCGCGTGATCATGACGCTTTTCGTGATCACCATGTATTTCGGAGGAGGCATGATCCCCACCTATATGCTGGTGCAGTCCCTCCATCTTACGAATTCCGTTTTTACTATGGTGATCATGGGAGCTGTAAGCGTATATAACGTGATTATTACCAGAACGTTCTTCGAGAGTTCTATACCCGCCGATCTCCATGAGGCGGCGGTGCTGGACGGGTGTTCGCATTTCCGCTTCTTCCTGTCGATCGTACTTCCTCTGTCGAAGGCGGTCATTTCCGTGATCACGCTGTATTACGCGGTAGGTCACTGGAATGATTTCTTCACGGCCCTGCTCTATCTGAATAAGGATGAGTACCAGCCTTTGCAGACGATCCTCAGGAACATCCTGATCTCGAATCAGGCCATGGCGGGGACCACGGGAGTCGGCGAGGGGAGCTACGCGCAGCAGTACGCGGATCAGATCAAGTTCGCGGTAATCATTGTGTCTACGGTTCCGGTGCTGTGTATTTATCCCTTCATACAAAAGTATTTTGAGAAGGGCGTTATGATCGGGGCGGTGAAAGGGTAACGACTTCTGCATACTGATGTAAAAACCAGCGGCGGCATGGTAACCTTGCCGCCGCTGGTTGGTTTACGTCTTTAACTATTTCCCCTGCGCCGTTCGCAGTTCATCGATCTGGCGGCGCAGCTCGTCAATCAATGCGTTCTTCTGGTTCAGCTGTTCGTCCTTCTGGTTCAGCAACTCGTTCTTCTGGTTGATCGTCTCCTGCATTTCGTCGATCATATACTGGACTGTGTTGCTGTCCAGCTCTTTGAGTACCTCCGAATACATTCCCATCACCCTCTCCAAGTTAAGGCACATCTTGTATACTTCCTTTATTCTGAAGGATTTGACGGAAGATGTCAAGGGGGACGAAGAAATATGGTATACTTGTTTATATCGTGAAAATGAACCTTTTGCCGTTTTATTTCGTCTATATAAGTGAAGCCGGCTTCAAAGAAACGAAAATGAAGGGAGGTGACGGTATGGATGGACCCGGAAAAGCAGGTTCCGAGAACCCCGGGAACAGGTTCGATTTTGAAAATCTGCTGGAGGACAATCGCGCCGCGGTGGAGCGGTTCGTGCGTTTCAGGCTGCCTTCGCGGGCGGATGCGGAGGATGTGCTGCAGGAGGTCTACCTGACGGCTTACGAGCGTTTCGGGGATCTGAAGAATCAGGAGGCTTTTTTGGCCTGGATCATCAGCATTGCGAGAAACAAGTGCAGCGACTATTTCCGGGAAATGGCCAGACGGCTGGAGATGCCCTTCGCGGCGCTGCCGGAGAATGTGGGCGGTCTGTCTGCCTGTTTAGACGAACCGCCCGGTCAAAATCTGACGGATGGCGGAGTCAGCCTGCAGGAATGTGATCTGATCAGCAGCAGGCATGGACTGGTGATGCCTGGCCGATTCGGAGATCCGGGCGATACATCCGAGGCGGACGCGGTGCGCGAGACGCTGGAACTATTGCGGGATAAAGACAGGCAGATACTGTATCTGTATTTTTGGAAGGAACTGCCGCAGGCCGAGATCGCCAGGCGGCTGGGCGTTCCGCTGGGAACGGTCAAGAGCCGCCTGTTTACGGCAAAGCAGAAGTTTAAGGAACAGTATCCGCCCGGCGGCGGTACATTCGGAGAAGGCCATCCGCCCGGCAGCGGTACGCCGAGGGAAAAGCATCCATACCGCACCGGCGCACGGAAAGGAGAGAACAATATGACTGCGGGATCGGAAATGGCAGAAGAAAGAATTACAGGCAGGACGAGCGGGAAAGGGAAGCGGCTCCCCGAATATCTTCCCGCCTATCGGATCGAGGCGAGCGGCGAAGCGCCATTTTCCGTGAAATGGGAGGAACTGATGGGATGGTTTCTGGTGCCGAAGCTGGGAGAGAAGCTGACATGGGGGATGTATGACATGCCTTCGCGCCGGTGCGATTACGTCTATGATATGGAAGTGACCGGCAGGGCTATGGTGCACGGGATCGAGGGCGTGGAGGTGACGGCGAAGGAAATGCTCTGGGAGAATTCGCCTGAGGAAGCGCACCGGCAGGAAAGCGGCAGTCCCGGTATGAGCGGGGCAGCAGGCGAAAGCCGGAGCCGTTCCGTTCTTCCCCTCCCCGGTTCAGAGGATACGACCAGGCGGGTATTTGTGGCCCAGCTCACAGACACTCACTGCCGCTATCTGGCGACGCTGCGCTATGATGGCGATGTGAGGAACTACATCACATTTCTGGACGGCGATGCGTTCATGAACAACTGGGGCTTCGGCGAGGACAACTGCGGCAACGAGACGAACCTGTCGCCGAAAGGCGATATTACGAGGGTCGGAAATGTGATCACAAGCGTCCGGAAGGACTTCCTGCTGGACATCGTCGGGCGGTACACGGTGACCATTGGAGGAAAGAGCTACGACACCGTCTGTGTTATGGATATTGAGACTTACAACAGCGGCGTGGTGTCCGAGCAGTTTCTGGACGCCAACGGCCGGACGATACTCTGGCGGCGGTTCAACCGTAACGACTGGGCGTTTGACCGTTACCATAAGAAATGGACGGAACTGCTGCCGGAGAACGATCGTCTGATCGTCAACGGCGTGCCGTATGTGCAGTGGTATGACTGCGTGACGGATTATATTTTTGAGATACAGCCAGAGGCGAAATAATGCTTGAAGATCTCCCTGAACTGTGGTATCATAAGAATCGAAGAGATTCTATCGCTTCATGAGACGAGTGACGGTTCCGACTCGTCGGTAAAATAAAAATTGACCGAGCGATGAGACGAGTGACGGTTCCGACTCGTCGGTAAAATAAAAATTGACCGAGCGATGAATTCGATTCGGCGGGAGGACTCCGGTTCTCCCGCATCTTACATCAAAAGAACAGTCTGCAGGGAGAATATCTATGATACCAGAAGATATTTTCGATTATCAGATTCTCAGACTGACCGACGCCTTTTATGAGGCATATCCCCATTCATCTTACAAAGAAATGTTGAATAAGGCACAGAGGCCCTATAATTGCTTGCTGCTCCAGACTCATTACGAATATTTTATATGCATTCCATATCGCAGTAATATTTCTCACAGATATGCGTTTCATTTTAAGGAGTCAAAGCGGTCTCGGGAAAATCGGTCAGGGTTGGATTATTCGAAAATTGTAATTATTGCAAACAAA
>CANREE010000077.1 GCA_947629545.1 uncultured Lachnospiraceae bacterium
TCTCAGCCACGCGCCCTCACCTCCTTCTCCGACAGCTGGGACAGACAGATCTCCCGGTAGACCTCGCAGGTATCAAAGAGTTCCTCATGAGTCCCCTGTCCTACTAACTGACCGTCGTCCAGCACCAGAATCTTGTCCGCGTTCCGGATCGTAGTCGCCCGCTGCGATACAAGGAACACGGTCATATTTCCATGCGGGTGGGGCGCCAGTGACGCCATATCCGTATTCTTCGTATTCTCCCGGATCGCCTTCCGAAGCGCCGCGTCTGTCGCGAAATCCAGAGCCGACGCGCTGTCGTCCAGAATCAGGATCTCCGGACGGCGCACCAGAGCGCGGGCGATGGTCAGGCGCTGCCGCTGGCCGCCAGACAGGTTCCGGCCGCCCTGCTCAATGGGCAGATCCAGTCCCTGCTCTTTGGAATCCACAAACTCCCTGGCCTGAGCAATATCCAGCGCCGCATAGATCTCCTCATCCGTGGCGTCCGTCTTGCCCCAGCGCATATTTTCACGAAGCGTCCCTTTAAAAAGCACGGCTTTCTGCGGTACCACGCCGATCTTGTCCCGCAGCTGCCCGACCGGGTAATCCCTAACGTCCGTGCCGTCGATCCGCACACATCCTTCCGTCACGTCATAGAAGCGCGGGATCAGATTCACCAACGTCGATTTACCGGAGCCGGTGCCTCCGATGATGCCGATGGTCTGTCCGCTCATGGCGGTAAAACTGATATCCGAAAGAGACGCCTCCTTCGCACCGGCATAGCAGAAATCCATACCGGCAAATTCTACCTTCGGAACAGCGGCAGTCAGAGCCTTCTCCGCCCCCGTCACGATCTTCCCATGATTCTTCTCCACGATGCTCCCTTCCACATCAAATACTGCGCTGATGCGGTTCGCACAGGCCAGAGACTTGGAAATCGTGATGATCAGGTTCGCCAACTTGACCAGCTCCACCAGGATCTGGGACATATAGTTGACAAGGGCGACAACCTCTCCCTGCGTGATGATCCCCTCGTCCACCTGCCAAGCGCCGGTCCAGACAAGTACGATGGTCGCTGCATTGACGATAATATACGTCGCCGGATTCATCAGCGCCGACACCTTCCCCACAAAGACCTGAGAACGGACCAGCAGATCATTTTCCTCGTCAAATTTCGTGATCTCATCCGGCTGGCGGTTGAAGGCACGCACGACCCGGGCGCCAAGGAGATTCTCGCGTGTAGTCAGAAGCACCCGGTCCAGCTGGCGCTGCACCTTCTTATAGAGCGGCATGCTGACAAGAAGCACGCCGAAAACAACCACCGAAAGGAGCGGAATCGCCACAACAAAGATCATCGCCGCCCGCGCATTGACCGTAAACGCCATGACCATGGCACCGAACACGATAAACGGCGACCGCAGAAACAGCCGCAGCACCAGATTCACGCCGGACTGCACTTGATTGATATCACTGGTGATCCGTGTGATCAGCGTCGAAGTTCCGATGGTGTCGATCTCCCGGTAAGACAGGCTGTTGATATGCCGAAACAGTTCGTTGCGCACCGCCGTTCCGAAACCGACCGCCGCCTTCGCCGAAAAATACTGGGCCGTCAGCGAGAACGCCAGTCCCACCAGCCCCAGCATCACCAGCACGCCGCCCATCTTAAGAATCTGTCCGGTATCCCGGTTATGGATGCCCACGTCGATGATCTGCGCCATAACCAGAGGCACCAGCAGGTCGAAACCGGCTTCCGTCATTTTCAGAAGCGGCGCCAGAATGCTCTCCAGCTTATATTTTTTCAGGTACTTCAGTAATTTCCGCATAAAAAACTCCAATTAATCAGCGATATCAAAATTCTCAAGTAAATTCTTCTTTCTTTCCGGCCGGTTGTCGCCGTGACGCACCATGGACATGGTCACCATTGCGAGCGCCGTGAAGACGCAGGCGTATGGAAACAGCGTCTTATAGGACACATACTGCAGGAATGCGCCCGACAGGATCGGCGTCAGGATCTGGGCCGACATCGAAAATGTATAATAGAGGCCGGTGTATTTGCCCACATCGCCCGCCTTGCACATCTCCACCACCATCGGCAGGGAGTTGACGCTGACCGCCGCCCAGCCCATGCCGATCAGCACGAAGCCGATATTGATGGCCGGGTGGAACTCCCGGAAAAAGATCGCCGCAAAGAAACTGACAAACATCAGTCCCAGTCCGCCCAGGATACACACCTTCCGCCCGAATTTAGCGGAAATGACACCAATCGGAATGTATCCGACGATTGCCGCCACCGTCGCAACCATCAGACAGTTGGCAAAGCCGCCGCCAGCCATCCCCCAGACCACGCGGGCATAGCGGGAAAATGCAGTCGTAACCGCATTATAGGCCATGAACCAGAGAAAGATGGAAACAAGGATCAGCACCAGACTGCGGCGTACGTCGGGAGCCAGCCGGGTGCGGCCTGCGGAATCGTGGATTGCGGCATTTGCCGCCGAAGCATCTTTTTCTTCGTTCGGTTCCTTTGCCGACAGCGGATCTGCATCCCCATCCTCAATCAGCACCTCCGCAGCCAGCTTCTTCTCTTTGATCGTGCATACCAGTACGACCACCGCCAGCACCATGATGAACGCCACGCCCAGAAATACCGGCGTATAGTCTTGCTTCCCGTCATCCTTCAGCAGCAGACTGATCAGGATCAGCGTATAGACGCCGCCGACAGCCCCCATCAGATTGATGATGGCATTGGCCTGGCTGCGCAGCGGTTTCGGCGTCAGATCCGGCATCAGCGCCACCGCCGGAGAACGGTAGAGTCCCATGGCGATCAGCAGGAACAGAAGGCTTCCCACGAAAAGTCCCAGACTCTCCAGATTATCCGCCAGCGGCAGAAGCATCATCAGCACAACGGCAAGCGCCGTACCGACGACGACCGCCGGCCGAAGCGGGTGTCCGCCCTGTCCGAAAGGGAGCCCAGAAGCGGCAGCAGAAACACGGCCAGCACATTGTCGGCGGCCATGATCGCGCCGGTGATCGTCTCATTCAAATGAAATGTTCCCTGAAGGATCAGCGGAATAATGTTGTCGTACATCTGCCAGAATGCAGAAATTGACAGAAACGCCAGTCCAATGAAAAAAGTTCTCCTGTAATTCAGCTTCATTCGTACCCCTCTCCCCTGTTGCTTGGCTTATATGCCCGTTTGCGTGGCTGATTTGTCCGTTTGCGTGCCTCATTTGCCCGTTAGAAACGCATTTCCGCAAATGCCGCTGCGCAGTCACAGCTCACACATTTGCCGAAACCCTGCAACCATTGTAACATGAAATCGGGTGGTTGTCATCCTTTTTCTGAATTTTCTGGAATTTCTGTCAATGAAACCTGTACTACTCATACTTCTTCGCCATCCATACGATCGGCACAAAGATAAATAAACATGCCGCAAGCACCACGATCATCTGTACCGCGATGGCCACCGGCGACGCCCCTTCGCTCATCCACGGTCCCGCGAACCGGTAGATCAGCCAGAACACCGGCGGATAGCCGACCGCCACGCTCAAAATCTCCGCACGCAGCGCATCCACGATATGGGGCCAGTTCCGGTTATTGAAATAGACACCCGGTACGGAGATCTTAAACGCGCCCTGCTGGACAAAGCTGATCTTATTCTCATCATAGTAAGCCGGAAGCTGCGGCTCCATCCGGAAGCAGGCCCAGAGTCCGAAAAGCAGCATCAGCCCGCAGACGAGGAACACGCTGGTGGACATCTCCGTAAGCGGCACGCCGATTCCCAGAAGTACTGCGATCTCTCCCAGCACCGCGCCGAAACAGCACCAGTAACGGTGTTTCCATACACCTTTCTTATTCTCCCACGCTTTCTGCTGTTCCGCGCTCATACCGACGGAATAGGTCACCAGTTCCTCCACCTCATGAATGCCCATCTGCCGGTCCGCCGCCAGCCGCTCGCCCTTCAAAAGCTCTGTGACCGTCACTCCCAGCGTTTCCGCCAGCGGAAGCAGGAGCGATACGTTGGGCATGCTTAAGCCCCTCTCCCACTTGCTCACTGCCTTATCCGACACATACAGACGGTCCGCCAGCTCCTTCTGGGTCATGTCCTTCTCTTTCCGCAGCTGCGTGATAAACGCGCCGAACCGTTCGTTTTCATTCTGATACATATTGGCCGCCTCCTTTATTATATGGCCTCAATGTAGCAATTCCGGGCCGGAAGTGCAACCGACTGTCGGTAGAACCAAGTGAAAATCGCTCCGGTAGCGGAGAATGAAGCATCAAATAGACATCTTGCGAACCGTTTGAACAAAATACTGCGCGAAAACACAGGCCATCATAGCCGATGAAATCATCGCTAAGATCACCCATCGCAAACATCATGGGTTCCCGCGTTTATCTCTCTCTATCTTCTCCTCCGAGTCTTCCTTCGCAAGCTGGCGCACCTTCCGAAAGAACTCCGAAAACTGAGTTTCTTTCTGCCCGTAATCCAGGTTCAGCTGATACTCCAGGGGGATCCATGTAGAAATATCCGCTTCATTGTGCTGAATCACCGCCTCCAGCTTGTCAAGCGCCTTATAGATCTTCGCCTCTGTGCTTTCCATCGCGTCCATCTCCGCAAACAAAGAGCGCACCTGCTCCCGGTATTCTTCCGGCAGCGACCGGATCCACGCCGTCACCTGGCGAGACTCCTCGCATTCATCCAAGTCCGTCTTCTCAAAGGTGGGAATATCGCCGGTAAACGCCTCACCCATGTCGTGGAACAGGCACATTTCCATGACCCGCACCATATCCGCCTCCGGGAACTCGTCCCTGCAGAAATATGCCATCATCAGCAACTGGTAGGTATGTTCGGCTACGCTCTCGCGCCGCCCGCCGGCGGTCCAGGAGTGCCTGGTCATGTCTTTTAAGCGGCCTGTCGTCCGCATGATATCGATAAATGTACGCGCATCCATCTGAAAATTCTCCCCATCCGTTATCATCTGTTCTGGTTCGGTTCTGTTCTGTCCGGCAATCCGTGATTCGGCAGATATTCGCAGCCTTCCGCCAAAATCAGGCTGCTGACCGTCTCTCCGCCTCCTTCGCCGCCATTCCGAACAGCACGAAGCCCGCCGCAAACAAGATCGCCAGCGTTCCGACGCCGCTTGAAGGATTCTGGGTCAGCTGGGTCATGGCGCCGACAATCGCCGTTCCGAGAAAAGCCGCACCCTTGCCGCAGATATCGAAAATTCCGAAGAACTCCCCGGACTTCTCCGGCGGAATGATTTTCGCAAAGTACGACCGCGACAGCGCCTGAATGCCGCCCTGGAACATGCCGACGCAAACCGCGAGGAACCAGAACTCCCACTGCTTATCCAGCTGGATCGCAAACAGCGCAATCAGGAAATAGCAGAAGATACAGAGCTTGATCAGGTTCGTATTCTTATATTTCTTCGCCGCCCATCCAAAGAGAATCGCGAATGGGAAGGCCACGATCTGCGTAACCAGAAGCGCCAGCAGAAGTCCCGTCGTGTCCAGTCCGATGGCGCTGCCGTAGGCCGTCGCCATATCGATGATCGTGTAGACGCCGTCGATGTAGAAGAAGAACGCCAGCAGAAACAGCCAGATCTTCTTATGCTTTTTCAGATCCTTAAATACCCGCAGAAGTCTGGAAAGGCTGTCGCGCACCGGATGCGCCTGCTTCTTCACGCCGTGCTTCTGCTTGAACGTCTTAAGAAGCGGCAGGGTCACGCCCAGCCACCAGGCCGCGTTAATGAAGAACGCGATCATCATGGCCGTGCCCATGCTGATGCCGAGGGTCTCGTTGCCCAGAACGAACAGAAGGCTGATAATAAACGGAATACAACTGCCGATATAGCCCCAGGCGTAGCCGGAGGAGGATACCTGATCCATCCGGTCCGGTTCCGTCACGTCCGCCAGCATGGAATCATAGAATACCAGACTCGCCGCATAACCCACGCGCGCGATAACGAAGATTGCCAGGAATACAATCCACGGCACCGGCAGGGACATCGCCGCGCAGCCGATAACGCCCACCATCATGCAGATCGTAAAGATCGGTTTCTTGTATCCGTCCGTATCGGCGACGGTGCCGAAAACCGGCCCGATCACCGCCACGAGGAGCGTCGAAACCGACATCGCGTAGCCCCAGTAGGCCATGGCGTCTACCTCGCTGACGCCGCCCTGCCCCGCCAGATAGTTGAAATAAATCGGCAGGATCGTTGCTACCAGAAGCGTGAAGGCGGAATTCCCCACGTCGTAGAGTATCCAGTACTTTTCCAGTTTCGTGAATTTCGTCTTTCCCATCGTGTCTCCCCCTTTACTTGATTGTTATGTAAAATATATTCTCGCCCGCCTGCAAAACGGTCTCGCCGATATCTTCGATCAAAACCGTCTTCGCTTCGGGAGTTTTCAATGTGACAACGCCCCTGCACCCTTCCCACTTCAGATCCGCGGTGATCCCGCCCCGCGCACGAAGGCCCGTGACCGAACCGCTCTTCCACGCATCAGGCAGGGCCGGGAAGAAGGTCAGCCGGCCATTCTGACTCTGCAGAAGCATCTCCGCAATCGCCGCGGTGGTACCGAAATTTCCGTCGATCTGAAACGGCGGATGGTTGTCGAACAGATTGGGAAGCACCGAAATCTCGAAATACTTCCGCAAATCCTCCCAGGCACGCCCGCCGCGGCGCAGCCTCGCCCACAGATTGATGATCCACGCCCGGGACCAGCCGGTATGCCCGCCACCGTGTTCGAGCCGGCGAATCAGCGTCTTCTCGGCAGCCTCCGAAAGACGCCTGTCGGTGAAGTCGATCTGTGAGGCCGGGTATAGGGCAAACAGATGGGAAATATGACGGTGGCCGGGTTCGACCTCCTCATAAGCCTCCGCCCACTCCTGAATCGTGCCGTTTGCTTCAACCCTGACCGGCGGAAGTCTGCGCAGGATCTCGCCATACCGTGCCCGCTCGTCCTCAGTCGGACTTCCAAGCGCAAGCAGACCGCCGAAAAGTTCCCGCAGAATCTGGCTGTCCATGGACGCGCCCATGCAGAGAGCCGCTGTCTCGCCGTCCGGCAGACGGTAGCGATTCTCGGGAGATACGGAAGGCGATACCACGAGCTCTCCATTGGCATTCTCCGTCAGGATGTCCTCGAAAAAGAGCGCCGCTTCCTTGGCGTAAGGAAGATATTCCGCAAGGAATTCCTCATCTCCGGTATAGCGGTAATGCTCGAAAATATGCAGGCAGAGCCAGGCCGCGCCCATCGGCCAGTAGGTACACTGCGCCAGTGCGTCCTGCGGCGCGCAGTCGCCCCAGATATCGGTATTATGGTGGGCTGTCCAGCCCCGCGCGCCGTACATCTTTTCGGCCGCTTCCCGGCCATGGGGATACATTCGCCGGATATGTTCAAAGAGCGGCAGGTGCATCTCCGAAAGCGCGCAGCTCTCCGCAGGCCAGTAATTCATCTGAAGATTAATATTGATCGTGAATTTGCTGTCCCAGGCCGGCGTGAAGCTGTCGTTCCATATGCCCTGCAGATTCGCCGGCAGGCTTTCCGGACGGGAAGAGGCGGCGAGCAGATAACGACCATAAGCGAAGGACAGGTTCACAAGGCCGATATCATCTCTGCCATTTTGAACCGCCGCGAGACGTTCGTCCGTTGGAAGTTTATCCGGAGCCGGTCCGTCGATATGAAGCCGGCAGCGGTCCATGATCGGAGCGAAATCCCCGATGTGCCGCGCGCGCAGTTTCTCATAACCGAGACTCTCCGCCTGACCGATGCGATCCAGAACAGCTTTCAGCGGATCATTGCTATAGAAGCTTGTCTCCGCTGAGGCAAGCAGGACCGCGTCGCCGCTTAACTTTAATGTTCTTCCGATGATTCCGAGCGCACCCTTAACCGCACGAATGCAGAAGCAGTACCGCACGCCGTCCGCCCCCGCCTGTCCCTCCAGACAAAGGGTACGGCCGTCCAGTTTCCTGAAGGACTCCAGATAGATTCCCCGTTCGATCAGTACAGAACTCTCCGCACCCGTACACCGGATCGCCATGACCCGGTCCGGATAAGACAGAAATGTTTCGCGGACGTGGGAAACGCCGTTAAGGATATAAGACACCGTATGGATGCCCGTATCAATATCAAGCTGCCTGACATAATTATCGCAGGGCAGCATCTCATAGATCTGCCGGTTCCTGCCGTCTTTCAGCTGAAAAGTGGAGACGCGCACGCCGGTTTCCGGGATCAGGAACAGATCGCAGAGCGGCTCGTAATGCCGCTGATATTCCGGGATCCCGGTCAGGGACAGCACGGCAAGCTTCTCCGCCTCAACGATCTTCCCCTCGGCAATCAGACGACGGATTTCTTCGATATTCTTCCCCGCGTCCGGATTGATCCGGTTGCGGAAGCCGCCGTACCAGAGACTGTCGGCGTTCAGCTGAAAGCGGTCGATGAGATTGCCGCCGAAGCACATCGCACCCATAAAGCCGTTGCCCAGCGGCAGAGCGCTGTTCCAGTCCTTCGCGGGCGCCGGGTACCAGAGTCTGTTCATATTCGTTCTCCTGCTGTGAGTCGTTACAGATAGCCGGAACCGACTGCCTGTATTATCATCTTAACATATCTTTTCGGAAATGAATAGCGAAAATTCATTCTTTTCAAATCCGCCGATTGCGGTTATAATAGAACAGAAGCGCAAACCGAAACCGTCCGGGAGGAAGCACAATGGCCGCACTGCTCGTCTATGGCAAGGAGATTTTTGATAAATTCAGAAAAGACGAGGTCACCGTGTACGCCGCCCAGTCGTCTTTTTTCATCATCATTTCCTTTTTTCCGTTCATTATGCTGCTTCTGACCCTGATACAGCTGATTCCGGCCATACAGAAATCGGACCTGATGGAACTGATGGTCACGATCATGCCGGATATGCTGGACGCGCTGGTGGTCGGTATCATTGACGACCTTTACACCAAATCCCCGGCTACGATCATCTCCATTTCCGCCATCACGGCCCTCTGGTCCGCCTCCCGCGGAATGCTGGGCATCGAGCGCGGCTTAAACCGGGTCTATGAAAGTCCCAGAAACCGCGGATACCTGATCCGCCGGCTCATCAGTTCCTGCTATACCTTTTTCTTCATCATCGCCTGTATCGGCAGCCTCCTGCTCCTTGTTCTGGGCAGTTCGATCTACACCTTTGTCCTCCGCTGGTTTCCGATGCTTGCCGACTTTGCGGATCTGGTCTACTCGCTCCGCTCCTTCGCAACTTTATTCCTGCTGATCATCGTCTTCTCCGGCCTGTATAAATGGCTGCCGCACAAGCACCAATCGCTCAGGAGCCAGATGCCGGGTGCGCTGTTTTCCACACTGGGCTGGATTGTATTTTCGGCGCTCTTCTCCATCTATTTCAGCAATTTCAGCAACTACTCCTACATGTACGGAAGCCTGACGGCCGTAGTCATGCTGATGCTCTGGCTCTATATCTGCATCTGCATCCTCTTCATCGGCGCGGAGATCAATTATTTTCTTGACAGATACTTCGGCGAGGGCCGGACGACATCAGAACATGACGGGCGGCCCTAAACGGCGGCCGCAGATTGAAAGCCGCAATCCTCTAAGACTGCAATGGCCGCAATATGATAAAAAATCTGAAAAGATACTGGTATTTCTCAGCCGATTGTGTTATAATCTGCAACGATTGTATTTTATGCAGTGCAAACGACAAAATGATAAACGGAGGTTACAAATTATGCATGGTAATGTCATCGTAGGCCAGTCCGGCGGCCCGACGGCCGTCATCAATTCCAGCCTCGCAGGCGTATTCCGCACCGCCATCGACCGCGGCGCCAAGAAGGTATACGGTATGCGCAACGGTATTCAGGGACTTCTGGATGAGAAGTACGTGGATCTGTCCGACTATATCAAGAATGAGCTGGACGTCGAGATCTTAAAGCGTACCCCGTCCGCATTCCTCGGCACCTGCCGTTATAAGCTGCCGGCGATCCACGAGGATCAGGAGATCTATAAGAAGATTTTTGAGATCCTGAATAAGCTGGATATCGAGTGCTTCATTTATATCGGCGGCAACGATTCCATGGACACGATCAAGAAGCTGTCCGATTACGCGATGCTGACCGGCGCAAGCCAGAAGTTCGTCGGCGTGCCGAAGACCATTGACAACGACCTGGCGCTCACCGACCATACGCCCGGTTACGGAAGCGCCGCCAAGTACATCGCCACTTCCACGAAGGAAGTCATCCGCGACGGCAACGGTTTCTCCTACAAGAAGGAACAGGTCACGATCATCGAGATCATGGGCCGCAACGCAGGCTGGCTGACCGGCGCTGCCGCGCTCGCGAAGGGCGAGGACTGCGAGGGCGTTGACCTGATCTATCTGCCGGAAGTTCCGTTCGATATTGATAAGTTCCTCGAGAAGGTGAAATCCCTGCTGGCGAAGAAGTCCACTGTCTTCGTAGCCATCTCCGAAGGCATTAAGCTGAAGGACGGCACCTATGTCAGCGAAGCCGGCGGCGCTACCGATTATGTGGACGCTTTCGGCCATAAGCAGCTGACCGGTTCTGCCACCTATCTGGCGAACCTCGTTGCCCACACCATCGGCTGCAAGACGCGCGCCATCGAGTTCTCCACGCTGCAGAGAAGCGCTTCCCACCTTGCCTCCCGTACCGATATCAACGAAGCGTTCATGGTCGGCGGCGCGGCGGTGAAAGCGGCCGATGAAGGCGACTCCGGTATGATGGTCGTTATCGACCGTGTGTCCAACGACCCGTATCAGTCCGCGACAGGCGTCTACGATGTCCACAGGATCGCCAACGACGAAAAGCTTGTACCGCGCGAGTGGATCAACAAAGAAGGCACCTACGTAACCGAGGACTTCATCGACTATGTGAATCCGCTGATCCAGGGCGACTACCCCTGCGTGATGGTGAACGGTCTGCCGCGCCATCTGTATCTGAAGCAGGACGACAAATAAACAGAAAAATCGGAACAGAGATTACCGATACAACAAACAGGGGCCGCTTCGGCTCCTGTTTGTCGTTGAAAATCATTTGTTCAGGCGGTGATGCTTCACTGTGCGGCGGTTTTCTACAATGCGGCTTTTTTCGCCATTCGACAGTTTCTCTCACCCTTCCTTCAGGCACAGAAATGCGGCGAGATTTCCTCTCCTGCTCCCTTGCGCACGGTGCGAGAACAGATAATCCGGATTGCAGCGCGTACACAGGTCCGTGATCTCCAGATGCTCCGGCCGCACACCCGCTTCCAACAGGACAATCTCATTGGCCTTCCACAGATCGAGCTGGTATTTTCCGTTCTCCTTCGCATAAAACAGCGCCGGCCAGTGCCGCTCATCGAAAGCTTCCTTAAACTCGTCTGTCACTTCCGCCCCGACTTCGAAGCAGTCCTGGCAGATGCTCGGCCCGATACAGCAGAGTACGTCCGCGGGATCCGTCTGAAACTCTCGCGCCATCGCCTCAAGCGTCTTCCGCCCCATGCGCGCCACCGTCCCACGCCAGCCGGAATGCGATAATCCGATCGCCCGATGAACCGGATCCAGAAAATAAAGCGGTACACAGTCCGCATAAAACGTCGTCAGGGTAATCCCGGCGATATTCGTGATCAGGCCGTCCACATCCCTGTAGTCGCGCTCCTTCATGATTCCCTTCCCTGCGTCTTCCTCCGTCACACGACGTACATTCGTCGTATGGGTCTGGTACGAAAGCACGATTCTGTTCGGATCAATGCCGATCGCTCTCGCCATCCGACGGTAATTCTCCTGCACCGTCCGCGGATCATCCCCTCTGCTGAAAGAAAAATTCATCGAAGAAAATATGCCGGTACTGACTCCTCCCATTCTTGTGGAAAATGCATGCGCCACCAGCCCTGTCCCCTCAAGAAGCGGAAAGGACAGATAAGGCGTCGTCCCGTCCGCAGAAAAACGTAACCGCGGGATCCCGCGGCCTGTTTTATATTGTAAACGAATTTCATTCGGCATCGTTGTCATTGTCAGTCCTCCCTCCTGCGCGAACCGCTTCCTATCTTCCATATTGTCGGATGGTACTTCTCTGCGGCAGACGGATGTCGTCCGCTTCAGAATGCGTCAGCAATCAGACGGATTTCCTCTCCGAGTATGGAAACTACGTCAAACCGGCAGGGCGTATCCGCCGGATAACGACGGCTGTACAGGTAATACTCCGCGGTATGGCGGATCCGGGTCTGCTTGCGTACATCCACAGCCTCCTCCGGATAGCCGGTTTCACGGTTCCTGCGGTATTTCACTTCTACAAATACCAGATACATCCCATCCCGGGCGATCAGGTCGATCTCCCCCGCACGGTCGCGGTAGTTGCGTTCCAGAATCTGATAGCCTTTCTCCTGCAGAAAAGCCGCGGCCTTCTCCTCGTAGCGGCTGCCTTTCGCACGCCGGTTCTCCCCCAAATATGTCATCCTGTCATCCCTGTACAAAATTCCTGATAAACGTCCGCCGGTGGATCGGACACGGTCCGCAGGCGCGGATCGCCGCAATATGGGCCGCCGTACCGTAACCTTTATGCTTTGCAAAGCCATATTCCGGATACAGGCGGTCATATTCCACCATCATACGGTCTCTGGTCACCTTAGCCAGAATGCTGGCCGCCGCAATCGACACGCTTTTCGCGTCGCCCTTAATGATCGGGATCTGCCTGATCTGTACCTGCGGTATCGTAACAGCGTCGTTAAGAAGCAGATCCGGCGTTACCCCCAGTTTGGAAAGCGCCTGTCTCATCGCCTCATATGTCGCCTGCAGGATATTAATCTCATCGATCCGCTCCGCCGTCACGATTCCAACGGCACAGGCAACCGCCTTCTCCTGAATCTCTTCAAACAGTTCCTCCCGCCGTTTCTCAGAAAGCTTTTTTGAGTCGTTCAGATAAAGGATCGTGCAGTCTTTGGGAAGGATCACTGCGCCGGCTGCAACCGGTCCGGCAAGCGGTCCCCGTCCTGCCTCATCGATCCCGCAAATGAGACGGCAATCTCCGTACTGCTCCTCAAACTGCCGCATCCCTTTCAGCCGCGCAAGCTCCGCCTCCAGTCTCTCTCCCTTTAACTGCCTCATACCGTCTGTTCTCCTTCGTTCGATTCGGGCTCCATGCAAATGTCGCCGCCCGTTATCTTGGCGGCCATTCCAAAGTGATCCGTCCCAGTCTGCCGGCCCGGAAATCTTCCAGCAGAAGGCCGGCCGCCTTCTCATAATCCGGACTGCCCCCTTTTAACAGACAGCCGCGGCGCAGGGCGGCCTGTCTCAGGATCTGCATATCCGGAGAGCAGCCGTCAGGCAACGCCTCGACAGCCTCGGCAGGAGGCTCCTTCGGGTTATCCGGCCGCACGTCGGCTTCTTCCGGGAAACCGTACCGCTTACCAAGGGCTCCGCAGCAGTTTTCTTCCATAAACCGTATCAGCTCCAGGGCCAGTTCTTCTTTATTCAGGATCTGGTCATTGATCGAACCGATCATTGCCAGATGAAGGCCGACTGCAGGATCTTCGAATTTCGGCCACAAAAGTCCCGGCGTATCCAGCATCTCGAGGGATTTATTCAGGCGTATCCATTGGTTGCCCTTTGTGACGCCCGGACGGTTGCCGGTCTTCACGCATGCTTTTCCGGCGAAGGAATTGATAAATGTGGACTTTCCGACATTCGGGATCCCCACCACCATGGCGCGGATCGGACGGTTCACGATTCCCCGCATCCTGTCGCGGCTGATCTTATCCCGGCAGGCCTCCTGTACTGCGGCGTTTACCTTTTTAAGCTGCGCGCTGCTTCTGGAATCCGCCCGGACGACCGCATAGCCCTGCGCTGTAAAATAACGTTCCCAGGCTTCATTTCCGGCTTCATCCGCCAGATCCGCCTTATTTAGAAGGATCAGTCTGGCTTTCCCGGCGCCGAGCGTTTCTATGTCCGGATTTCGGCTTGATACCGGCACGCGCGCGTCCACGACCTCGATCAGCAGATCGACAAGCCGCACATCCTCCTGCATCGCGCGCCGGGCCTTCGTCATATGCCCCGGATACCACTGGATATTCATATTATGCTCCTGTTCTTCTCTTTCCTAATGCACCGGTCCGAAATGCATAATCGGGAGTATCCGAAGCCATACTTTCCCCATGATCTGGGAACGCTTTACATTGCCGATATTCGCAAAACGGCTGTCCTCGCTGGAATCCCGGTTATCTCCCAATAGAAAATACTCATCCTCTCCCAGGATCACCGGATTCTCCGCCAGCCCCGCCAGCGCCACATAACGCAGGCTGTCATCCGCCGCTAACGGCTTCCCGTCTATATAGACCGTGCCGCCCGTGATCTGCACCGTTTCACCCGGCAGGCCGATCACACGCTTCACATTGGTCTTGTGATCCTCCCTGGCAAATACAACCACATCGAACCGTCCCGGTTCTCCGAGATCGTAAATGAGCCGGTTCATCAAAACAATATCTTCCCCCGAAAGCGCCGGCGTCATCGACTGTCCGGAGATCTTCACCTGCGTCCCGAATGCGTGGACAACAAACCATGCCAGACAGATGACGACGACGATATCCACAATCCAGCCCACAGCTTTCTGAAGGGTACTGGTTTCTTCCTGATAAAATTCCACGTCCAGACTCCTGACTTTACAGCGGCAAATACGGATCTGCCGCCGCGGCGGCATCCGCATCCCAATCCGTTTAAGAAAGGGACAATAAAAATTATTGTCCCTTTTCCCTCAATCCCATCAATTATCTCACAAGCTCTTTGACCTTAGCGGCCTTACCGACGCGCTTTCTTAAGTAGAACAGCTTCGCCCTTCTGACCTTACCTCTGCGGACGACCTCAATGTCCGCCACGGAGGGGGAATGCAGCGGCCAGGTCTTCTCTACGCCGATACCGCCGGAAGTCTTGCGAACCGTAAAGGTCTCTCTCGCTCCGCCGTTCTGGCGCTTGATCACGGTTCCCTCAAAGATCTGGATCCTCTCGCGGTT
>CANREE010000078.1 GCA_947629545.1 uncultured Lachnospiraceae bacterium
CTTCTCATTCTCCGGCTTCTGCTTCTGCTTCGGCTCCACGAGCCAAAGCGTCGGCACATCGCCGCTCACGCCCAGAAGGGCCTTAAGCGCCGCGAAGGTCTTCTCGGCGCTTCCGCCCAGACTGCAGGCCGCCAGCGCGAACTGCCTGCCCGCCAGATCCTCTGCCTGAATAAAGGACCGAAGCGGCGGCGTGACCGTCCCGGCCCAGACCGGCGTCACGAATACGATCCGGCCGTATTTCCCAGGATCCGTCTCGTACGGTTCCAGCTCCGGCGCCTCCTTCATGACCGCGCTGCCGCCGCCGAAGAAATATTTGCCGAACCCCTTCGCAGGGTACGCTTTCTTCGGCACCAGCCGCAGCGTGTCCGCGGAAAGCCCGGCCGCGATCCGCTCCGCCATCCACTGCGCGTTTCCGCTCTGGGAATAGTATACAACGAGTGTTTTCATCTTCTTTCTCCTCAACCAGAATTACTTTCACAACTCTGCAGTCTATCATACCACATTCAGGGCTCCATTTCACTATCTTTTATTTACTGCCGGCCGCTTTTCTGCGGGCATTGTAAAACCCGATGTTTTATGATATTATAACTTTAAAGCCGCGAAATCCGCGCCGCCGGGCGGCTCCTGCCGCGGCGCGAAGGGCCGGAGAAGGAGATTACAAAAAGATGCCGCTGGTAAGCATAATTGTCCCGGTTTATAATGCCGCCAAAACGATCGGCCGATGCGTAAACAGCATCCTGAACCAGGAATACAGGGATTTTGAACTGCTCTTATTGGACGACGGAAGCACGGATGCTTCGGGGGAACTGTGCGACGCTTTCGCCAAAAAGGATCCCCGCGTCCGGGTGCTTCATAAAGCGAATTCGGGCGTTTCCGACACCCGCAACCGGGGGATCGCGCGGGCCAGGGGGAAATACCTGCAGTTCGCGGACAGCGACGACTGGCTCACGCCGGAAGCGACCAAATTTCTGGTACAGGCCATCACGGATCATAACTGCGATATGGTCATCGCCGACTTCTACCGGGTGATCGGGGAACGGGTCTCCCAGAAAGGGAGCATCGAAGAAGAAGGCGTCATGGAACAGACGGATTTCGCCATCAAGATGATGCAGAAGCCGGCTGATTTCTATTACGGGGTTCTGTGGAACAAGCTATACAAACGTTCCATCATAGAAAAACACCATCTGCGGATGGACAGCTCCGTCAGCTGGTGCGAGGACTTTATGTTCAATCTGGAATATGTCCGGCACGCGAAGACGATCTATGCCCTCAGGATCCCGGTGTATTATTATGTAAAGACAAAAGGCTCCCTGGTCTCCCAGGGGATCAGTGTGAAGAAGACGATTCAGATGAAACGCACCGTTTTCGCCTGCTACAATGATTTCTACAAGGATGTCTTCGACGATATGGATTACGAAAAGCGGAAAGGACAGGTGTACCGCTTCCTGTTCGACGCCGCCAGCGACGGCAGCGTATCCCCCTTAAACATCCCCGGAACCTACCGGCTGGGCAACGAACGGACGCAGATCGGCACCGGCGCGCTGGAAGGAGAAGGCGTTTTCTTCGACGCCTACCGGGAACAGAAGCTGCAGGAACGGCTGCTCGATATCGTGGCGCTTCGAAACGACCTGGCGACCATCGACGTGAAGCTGCTGTATTTCCTGGGCCAGCCCCATGAGAAATGCACCCTGAAGGAGACCGCGGACATTCTGCATATTACCAGAAGGGAGCTGTCCGCATCGATCCAGAAGCTGCTCGGCAAGGAAATGATCGCGGTCGTGGAAAAGGACCGCGCAAAGGAATACGCGCTGACGCAGGAAGCGGAAAATGTGATGTCCGAGCTTCTGTTCGTCCTGTGCGATCTGGAACAGGTCCAGTACGAAGGCTTCACTCCGGAGGAACGGGTGGTCTACGAGAAACTGAACGAGCAGAGGAAACGCAATATCCAGGACGCGCTGCGGAGTTAAAAGCCGTCCGATACGGGTGTCAACATGAAGAAAGCCGCGATTATTTTATTTTCCACAATCCTGTTCTGCATCCTGTACCTTTTATTCGGTATGATCCTCCCCTACCGGCCCCAGCCGGCCGTAAGCCGGGAGTATCAGGCCTCCTTCCGCTCCGAAGACTGCTATTCGGACTCCGTTTCCTGCGAAAGGGCCTGCATCCTTGAGGACAATGAGGACGCGCTGCGGGAACGGCTACGGATGATCGAACAGGCCCAGGACCGGGTCATTCTCTCCACCTTTGAAATCCGCGCGGATGAAAGCGGAAAGGACATGCTTGCCATGCTTCTGGCGGCCGCCGAACGGGGCGTCAGCGTTAAGCTCCTCTCCGACGGAATGGGCGCGCTCCTGCGAATGGACCGGAGCGAATATTTTCACGCCCTGGCCGCCAATGAAAATGTGGAGATCCGGATCTACAACCGGATCAGTCTGCTCAGTCCCTGGAAGATCATGGGGCGTCTCCACGACAAATACGTGATCGTCGATAAGGATCTGTATCTGCTGGGCGGCAGGAATACATACGATTATTTTCTGGGCGACAACGGCTACAAAAACTACGACCGGGACGTGCTGGTATACACCGCCGACCCGGACAGCGCGGAAAGCTCCATCCATCAGCTGGAAGCGTATTTCGAATCGGTCTGGAATTTAAAGGCGTGTACGCCTTTCAAGGCATGGAGTGAAAAGAGGATTGCGGCAGCCCGGACCGAACTGGAAGAACGCTGCCGGACGATCCGGGCGCAGGATCCGGCGCTTTCCGAAAAAGCGGATTACGAGGCGATGACCTTTGAGGTGAATAAGATCACGCTTCTGTCCAATCCGACCCACGTCCGTTCGAAGGAACCGACGCTGTTCTATTCGCTGGCGGAGCTTATGAAGCATTCCGAAGGCGAAATCTCGATCCACACGCCTTATATCATCTGCAACGACTGGATGTACGACGCGTTCCGGGAGATCTGCGAGACCCATCCCACCAGGCTTCTGACCAATTCCGCCGCGAATAACGGGAACCCGTTCGGCGCCTCGGACTACCTGCTCAATAAGGAAAAACTGATCGACACCGGTTTTACGATCTATGAGTACGAAGGCGGCGTATCCTATCACGGAAAAAGCATCGCCATCGGAGACCGCATGTCTGTCGTAGGCTCCTTCAATATGGATATGCGAAGCGTATATCTGGATACGGAACTGATGCTGGCGATCGACAGCGAGGGAGTGAACCGGCAGCTGCGGGAAAATATGCAGACCTACGAGGCGTCGTCCGTGAAGGTCCTGGATCCGGACCATTATGAGATCCCCGGCCATGTGACCCGCCAGACGCTGACCGCCCAAAAGGCGCGGCGGATCCGCATACTCAAGCTTCTTAACTGGCTGCGCTTTCTGATGTAAGATCCGCAGGCGCGCCGGTCATTCCGCCATCGGCAGCGTGATCGTAAACGCAAATCCCCCGTAACGGCTGCGGCCGGCGATGGCGGTGCCGTGATGGGAATCCGCGATCTGCCGGACGATCAGAAGCCCCAGCCCGTGCCGCGGCCTCATCGCAGACCATAGAATGCGGCGCGCTGTTCAGCTTTGCGATCTGTTCGTCCGACGCGCCGGTCCCGTCGTCCTCTACGTGTATAACACAGCTCTCCCCATTCTTTTCTACAGATACATAGATCGTACAGCCGTCTTCGTTGTGGACCGCGCTGTTCTGGAGCAGGTTGGCAACCGCTCTCCTTAACAATTCCCCGTCGGCGTTTACCCGGCACACCAAAAGCTTTTCATCAGTCTCCCATCTGATCGGATATTTTCCGTCCGGATCGGCGTTGGCAAAGTCCGCCGCGGCCTGCCGGACGAGCGCCACCGCGTTCTCTTCCCGGATCCTGACCGGCTGCATGTTGTATTCCAGCCTGGAAGCCAGGTTGAGATCGCTGACAAGCTTCCCGATCCGTTCGCTCTGTTTCAGTATAATTTCCGCCTTATGCCGTTCCTCCTCCGTAAGCCCCGGAGCGGCCTGCAGCTGGTCGGCGTAGCCCATGACCGTGGAGAGCGGCGTGCGGATATCGTGGGAAACCCCGGCGATCCAACTGGCCCGGGCGGTCTCCCTCTTCTGCAGCTGCCGCTTCTGCGTCTGCAGGACTTCGGAAGTGGAATTGATATGAAACGCTATCTCGGATAAAAGCCCCGTCTCCCGGATATAGACCGGATCGCCGGACGGCAGGGCCCGGATCGCATTGGCGATCGGTTTGACCGATCGGAGCAGCTTCGTGCTCGCGGCCACATAGATCAGAAGGATCACGGCCACATTCGCGATCACAACAACGAGAGCGATCTGCGGCGCATGGGCAATGAGCTGATAGTCCCAGCTCGGCCACATATGCTTCCAGAAGCTGGTCTTCGGAAATCCCAGCACCACAAGGCCGGACTCTGTACCGCTTGTAAAAGTAGGGTATCCGTCGATATAGCCGCGGGTCAGGCCCGCAATGTCCGACAGGGTGTAACCTGCGGGTACAGATTGGGGAAGGTTATCGCTGTGCCATACGACCGTCTTTGTATCGTTGTCGATCAGGATCGCCCACGCGCCGGACAAACGCAGAGTTTCCGCGCCTTCATCGGACAGAAGGACGCCGTTTTCCGTTTCCGTTAAGGCCGCCGCAACCTCTTCCGCCGTTTTCCACGGCCGGGCATTCGCCATCTGCCGGGAAACGATCACCGCGAAGATCAGGATATTGACGATGACCAGCAGGATGAAGCTCAGAAGCAATAACCCTACAAAACGCCGGATCAGCTTGGGTACGCTTTTCATTTCATTTGTCCTCCACAAGCAGTTTATAGCCGAGTCCCTTGACCGTGACAAGCGATACCGGGGACGAGGGATTCGCCTCGATCTTCTCGCGGATCCTGCAGATGTGCGCCATCAGCGAGTTCTCGTACCCGAACGGATTGTCGCCCCACGCCGCCTCGCACAGCGCGTCGATCGTGACGATCCGGCCGGCGCCCCGCCAGAGCGCGGAAAGCAGGGCATGTTCCTTGGCTGTAAGCGGGATATGCTGCCCGTCCCGGATCACCTCCGCGCAGGAAAAATCGATGACGCTGTTTTTCAGCGGAACCACCGTTTTCTCCTCTCTGTAGGTCCTGCGCAGGATCGCGGCGACCCGGTACAAAAGCTCCCTGGGAAGGAACGGTTTGACCACATAATCGTCAGCGCCGAGGCCAAAGCCCCTGAACTTGTCTTCCTCCTCGCCGCGCGCGGTCAGAAAAAGGACCGGATAATCGCCGTCCTGCCTCAACCGTTCCATCAGGCTGAAGCCGTTTCCGTCCGGCAGCATGACGTCCAGGACCGCAAGCTCCGGTCGGAACTCCTTCGCCAGCCGGACCGCCTCGCCCACACTCTTCGCGGCCGCGATATTCTGATAACCGTCGTTTTGAAAAACGGATACGACCAGATCCAAAAGCGTCTGCTCATCGTCCACGATCAGGATCCTCCTGTTCTTCAAACCGGACATCTCCATAGGGATAATCTCCTTTCCTGTTTCCGTTTTCGCGCTTAATTATATTTTCACGCGCAAATATATTTTCACGCCATTATATTTTCGTGTCCAATTATAACACGGAATCGCCGGCTTTTTCTATCGTTCGGGCAAAAGTAAGGGAAATGTAAGGCAGGGAGAATTCTGCCGTAAGGCCGGTAAGGTACAATTGCCCCAGCAAACAAAAGGAGGAGTTCCCCTATGAACATCATTGAAACGCAGGGACTGACCAAATCCTACGGCGGCTTTACGGCTGTCTCCGGGATCAATCTTCATATCCCGCAGGGCTCGGTGTACGGGTTTCTCGGTCCCAACGGCGCCGGCAAATCCACCACGATGAAAATGTTTCTCGGGCTTACAAAGCCCACCGGCGGTTCCTTCGTCATCGACGGAATGCGGTTTCCTGACAGCCGGGTCCAAATTCTGAAAGAGATCGGCTCGTTGATCGAAGCCCCCAGCTTCTATGGCAATCTGACCGGCGAAGAGAATCTGGACATCATCCGCAGGATCCTGGGCCTGCCGCGGTCGTCCGTGTCAGAAGCCCTTGAGACCGTCGGTCTGACGCCGCACAGAAAGCAGCTGGCGAAAAAGTATTCTCTCGGCATGAAACAGCGGCTGGGGCTTGCGGGCGCGCTGATCGGCAGGCCGCCCATCCTGATCCTGGACGAGCCGACCAACGGCCTCGACCCCGTCGGCATTCATGAGATCCGAACGCTGATCCGCTCTTTGCCGCAGCGGTTCGCGTGTACGGTACTGGTATCCTCGCACCTGCTTTCCGAGATCGAACTGATGGCGGATCACATCGGCATTCTCAATCACGGGCGGCTGCTCTTTGAGGGTACGCCCGACGCTTTGAAGCGCGACGCCACATTTCAGGGATACCCGACCGACAATCTCGAGGACACCTTTCTCGCGCTGATCGACGCCGACAACCGGCAGAGAGGCGGCGCGCGATGAGCACGATGAACTTGATAAGACTGGAACTTAAAAAAATCAAAAGGACCGGGTTCCTGCCCGCCTTTCTTGGCGGCGGCATCCTGGCCGCGGCGGTTCCCGCCGTGAACACGGCTTTCCGACCGGAACTGTTCGCCGGCTTAAGCGCCCCGCCGGTCAGCATTCTTCTCGGCGCCAACTGGCAGATGATGTCCATGCTGAATGTCCTGCTGATCGTCGCCGGGGCCTGCGTCCTGTATCACATCGAGTACGCGGATAACGCCATGAGGAAAATGAGTACGCTGCCGGTCCGGGAAAGCAGTCTGTTCTTCGGAAAGGCCGCCGTGCTGATCCTGGCCGGCGTTCTTCTTCTGGCGATCGAGGCGGTCTCCGTTTTCGGCTGCTCCATTTACTGGTTCAGCCGGGCGGCGGCTCCGTCTGCGGGGATCCTCAAAAGCTTCGGGTTCTTTCTGCTGATGCTGATCCCGGCCGCCCTGCTGTCTCTTGCGCTCGCGTCGGCGTGCAGGAATCTGTGGACCTCGCTGGGGATCGGCGTCGTGTGCGTGTTCGCGGCCACCATGATCCCGGCGCAGAGGTTTGCCCTGACGCTGTTCCCGTTTGCGATGCCATTCCAGATGCCAGTGAACCATACCGGCGATGTGATACGAAATTATGCGATTGCAGCTGCGGCTGAAACAATCGTGATCAGTCTGTCAGAGGTTATAATCCTGAAAGTCAGGAGGATATTTGCATGAGTTTTTATCAGTTTCGTAAGTCAGGAGGATATTTGCATGAGCTTTTATCATTTTCGTAAGTCAGGAGGTCATTTGCATGAGCTTTCTATCTCTTGTAAAAGTTGAGCATCAGAAAGTGCGCCGGTCAAAAATTTTTCTGATCCTGATCCTGGCCGCAGTCATCCTATGGATCCCTTCCGTTCTGAACGCGGATCTCAATTTCGGCATGCAGGCAGTGGGCATATCCCCGGAAAACAGCTTCTTTATCCAGGGATTTATGGCGATGGCGTGGTTTTTGTTTCCGGCCGCTATGGTCGTAATAACCGTTCTGCAGACACAGACTGAGAGAAACGATCACGGCATTCTCAAAATGCTTTCCCTGCCTGTCGGCACCGCGAAGCTCTGCATGGCGAAATTCGCCGTGCTGGTATCCTTCTCGGCCGTCCAGGTTCTGATGTCCGTCGGAATGTACTATATCAGCGCCGCGGCCGCGTCCCATACGCAGGGCTACGCCTTCTGCCTGCCTCCGCTCTTTGTCTTTAAAGAAGCCTGTATGATGTGGGCGTCCGCCATCCCGATGCTGGCGTTTTTCTGGCTGCTGGCCGTCTGTATCCGGACGCCGGTCTTCTCCATCGGGATCGGTCTTGCCTCGATCGTGCCGTCTGTTCTGATGATAAACACAAAAGTATGGTTCGCCTATCCGATGGCCTATCCGTTCTTCGTGACAGCCTCGGAATACGGGAAACTGGCTGCCAACCTGGAAACGGCACCGGTCCGGCTGATCCCGTGGCTCCCCGCCGCCGCGCTGATCACCGCTGTATGCCTGATCATTTCCTGCCTTTGTTTCGGGCAGGCCGAAAGGAGATAATTGATCCTCTCCGGCATCTGCACGCTCCTCTTCTACACGAAAGGGAACGTGAAGAATACCGTCATGAAGGTCTGCCTTGTGATCAACGGCGCCTACGCGGTGTTCGGCGCCGTGGTCGTCGTACTGATGATCGCGCAGAGATCTATTTAGCAGATACAAGCAGGGCTTCATTGCGCCTTGTTTGCATAGAAATACCGGCCCCGCAGGACATTTTCTCTGTCCCGCAGGGCCGGATCCCGCTGTACTGCATTATTTCTTCATCAGTCCCGCGCCGCTGTGCCAGGCCTGGCCGATCTTCTCTCCCACGGCATAGTAGCCGTTCTGCATCTGGTCGAAAAGGAACGCGTTCAGTTTCCCGGCGTCGATCTTGCCCTTCTCATCAAGCACCTTCTCGTCCGCCAGGACATTCTCGATCCGCCCCAGCACGCGCAGGCCGTAAGGCTCATCTTCCATCTTCACGACGGTGCACTCCAGCGTGACCGGGTATTCCTCAATGACCGGCGCGTCCACCCGGCTGCTTTTGACCGCGTGGAGACCGGTGCGCTCGAACTTATCGGCCATCTTATTCGCCGTGGCGATCCCGAAGAAATCCGACGCCTCCAGCGTGTCGGTTCCCGGAATGGCCAGCGTGAACGCGCCCCTCGCCCGGATATTCGCGACCGTCTTATGGGCGGCCTCCAGATTCAGCGCCACCATATCCTCGGCGCAGATACCGCCCCACGCCATCATCATCTCATCTACGGTGCCGTCCTCATTGTAGGTTCCGATCATGTATGTCGGCATCGGAAACAGATACGGCTGCACTCCAAAATCTTTCTTCATCGTATTCGCTCCTTCAACAATAGAATCGCCCTTCCGTCCGGCGCCGTTCATACCTCCGTCGTCTTCCGGATACGGACACTGCCATTATAACCGGGACAGTCGTCAAAAGCAAGTATGTACATCAACCCCCATGATTGATTTAAGCGCTTTTCTTATAAAAGAAAAAATTCTGCCCCATTCTCTGTATCGCTGCTCCCGCCGATATACACCTCGAACCGGCCGGGTTCGCTGACACAATTCATCTCGATGTCATAGAACCTCAGCATCGGCTCTTCGATGGAAAAGCTGACCTCGCGACTCTCGCCCGGCGCCAGCGCTATCTTCTGAAAGCCTTTCAGACTCCGGACCGGCCGGGCCACGCTGGCCGACGAATCCCTGAGATACAGCTGGACCGTCTCCACGCCGCTCATATCGCCGGTGTTGGTCACGGTCACACTGGCCGTGATCCGCTCCCCGGGCGCCATCTGACAGCGGTCAAGCTTCACCTCCGAACAGGCAAATTCCGTATAGGACAGGCCGTAGCCGAACGGATAAAGCGGCGCGGTCACCTCGTCCATATAGCCGTTCCTGAACAGGTGGATCTCATGGGGAGGATTGGGTCTTCCCGTCGGGAAATGGTTATAATAAATTGGCACCTGTCCCAGCGTTCTGGGGAATGTCATTGAAAGCTTTCCCTGCGGAACCCGGTCCCCGAAAAGCACGTCGGCAATCGCGTTCCCGCCTTCCGTTCCGGGCATCCACACCACCAGAAGCGCTTTGGAAAGCTCCGCGATCTCCTTCACAACAAGAGGCCTTCCGCAGAACAGCACCGTCACGATGTTGGGATTGACCTGATGCACCTTCCGCAGAAGCTCCATCTGTCCCTCCGGTATGTCCAGAGCAGTGCGGCTCCCCGCCTCGCCGGACAGATCCTTATGCTCTCCCAGGCACAGCACCACGCGCTCACTGGACGCCGCCAGTTTCAGTGCCTCTTCCATCAGCTCATCTGCCCGCTCGCCGGAAGGATTCGGAATCTGGCCGTATTTCGTGGCGCAGCCCACATCCATCAGATGGCAGCCCTGCGCAAATGACATCCCGGGCACGCCTTTCGACTCTACGCCCTGCTTCACGGTCACCGTCTCCTCCGGCCGCCCCGGGAAAGACCATGCTCCGTAGATCTCCCGGTTGTCCACATAGGGGCCGATCCAGGCTACCGGCTTCTTCCCCAGCGGCAAAATCCCTTCATTCTTCAGCAGCACAAACGACACCGCTGCCGTCTCCCTGGCCTTCTGCCGGAAATCCGCGCGCAGCAGGACCTTCTCCGTCTCTGCCGGATCCACCGCCCTGAACGGGTCCTCGAAGAGTCCAAGGTCATTTTTCAGCGTCAGGATACGCAGCGCCGCCTCGTCCACCAGCTTCTCCGGCACTTCGCCCGAACGCACCAGCTCCACCAGATGCCCCGCGTAAGCGTTGGACACCATATCGATATCCACGCCGGCCTCCGCCGCCAGCTTCGCGGCCTCCCGCGCGTCCGCCGCTACGCCGTGGAACACCATTTCTTCCACGGCGCTGTAATCGGAGATCACCACGCCGTCGAAGCCCATTTTCTCCCGCAGGATCTTCCGCAGAAGCCACTTGTTGCCGGAAGAGGGAACGCGGTTCAGCGTGTTGAAGGACGTCATCGCCATGCGGCAGCCTTCCTTCACCGCCGCCTCGTAAGCGGGCAGATAGTCCTCCAGGAGGGTCCGCTCCGACAGTTCCACATTGTCATAATCCCTTCCGCCCTCCGGGGCGCCGTATCCGGCAAAATGCTTCAGGCAGGCGGCCACTTTATCCTTTGCGCGAAGATCGCCCTGATAGCCGCGGACCATGGCCCGGGCCATCTCGCTGTTCAGGTACGGATCCTCGCCCGGTGATTCCATCACACGCCCCCAGCGGGCGTCCCGCACCAGATCCAGCATCGGTGAAAATGTCACATGCAGGCCGTCGGCGGCTGCCTCGGCCGCAGCCACAGCGCAGGCTTCCTCCGCCATTTCCGGCGAGAAGGTGCAGCCCAGCGCCAGCGGGATCGGGAAAATGGTCTCGAATCCGTTGATTACGTCCAGCATGAACAGCAGCGGGATATGGTGCGGCTGCTTAGCCATCTGCTCCTTCTGCAGCTTACGGATCTTTTCCGCGCCTTTGATCCCCAATACAGATCCCGCCATTCCCACCTGTTCGTCGGTCAGCTGGGTGGTTCCGGTCGGCCCGGTCACCAATCCGCCGCCGGTCAGAACCTCGGCCGGGAGCTGAATCATTTGTCCCACTTTCTCCTCCAAAGACATATCCCGGAGCAGTTCTTTCAGTTTTTCCTGTGTCATAGAAGCCTCCTTTTTGATGTCATTTATTTCTAAATATCTTTTATTTTTGATGTCTTATATTTTGATGTCTTCCATTTTTATTTCTTCTATTCTTTCCTGTTCCTTCTGTTTGTATTTTACATTTTATGCCCACCGGCACTCTGCCTGTTTCTTTAGAACTTTCCGCCAGTCGCATTTACTGCCTTCTCTTTCAGTCCCGCATACATCCGCTCCGACACCGGAACCGGCACGCCCAGCCGCTTAGCCTCCCGCACCAGATAGCCGCTGAAGGTCTCAAGCTCCGACTGCCTTCCGGCGCGCACATCCCGCTGCAGGGAACTGGTGGCGTCGTCGCCGTAATCATTGTAAAACTTACGAATCACCGTGTCCGCGTGATCTTCCGGGATGCCGATCCCTTCCGCCCGCGCCACCGCGCAGGCCTCGCGGACCAGCTGCTCGTACTGCTTCGCCTTCTTAAGGTCGTCGCGCAGCCGGCCGATTGCATTGTCATAGTAAGCAGTCTCTACGTTAAAAGCGCAGTTCAGGGTATATTTCTTCCAGATCTCGCACCGGATGTCGTCCGCCGTTTCGTGATCGATGTCTGCTTCGGAAAGGATCCCGGACACCTCCGCCACTTTCTCCTTCTGCCGCGCATCCGCGTTCTGAATTCCGATCCGCAGGTTCGCATAGTTTCCCTGCTGCTCGATGGAGTAGTCCGGGAGGGCAAAGGAGACGATATAGATGAGGGAATCCACGACTTCCGCCCCCAGGGGCAGTACCGGAGCAGCGCCCGTTTCTGCATCATCCGGCCGGCAGGTGATATCTGCTTCCGCAGCCTCTGACTGGGAAGCGCCGGTTCCATTTTCTCCCAACTTCAGGAACTCCCGCACCCGGTCGCCCGCATCCACCCCGTTCATGACCGGAATGATCACCGTTTCATCCGTCACGGCGCCGGAGCCGGCCAGATCGCGGCAGACTTCTTCCAGAGAATAATTTTTCACGCATATGAAAATATAGTCCTGCGGCTCCAGAAGACGGACGGCGCCAACCACATGTTCCGGCCTTCCCGTCTTCTCTCCCTTATACTCGCTGTGCAGAATCAGACCGCGCTCCCTGATCGCACGGCCGCGTTCTCCCCGGGCCACCAGGGTCACATGGGGAAACTTCTGAACCAGCATTCCGGCCAGAAATCCGCCCACACCTCCTACGCCGATTATGGCGATTCTTTTATCCCGCAGCGTCATATTCTGTTCCTCCTTACCGTTCTCATTCGGATATTTTGCCGTGTCCACCGGCACACTTCTTTCCCGAATCCGTTCCCTATTTCTGCTGTAAGTATACTCAAAACCCGGAAACCGCGCAAGAGATTTCTTCATCCTTCGGCGGCACGCCGGCAAATGTCAGCAGCACCCTCACCACACCCCTCAGGCCCGTCCCGAAAAATCACAAAATTTTCACAAATTGCGGTCTTCCGGCCCCTTGACTTTCCAAAACGCGCGAGTTATATTACACATAGAACAGAAAGGGGGATTTCTGTTCGTGTAACCCGTTGTCATCTGCCCGAAAGGGCATACAAACTTAACACACCTCACAGAGGTCCTGCTAAGATCAGATTTTGGAGGAAAAGGTAAATGAATACTTTAAAAGCTGAAAAGAGGGACATGGCCGTAAAGGCTAAAAAGCTCAGAAGAGAGGGGTACGTCGTAGGCAACGTATTCGGGAAGGAACTGAAGGATTCCATTCCGATCCAGATGAACAAGAAGGACGTGGACAGGCTCCTGAAAACAGATCACAAGGGAAGCCAGATCATGCTGGACATCGAAGGGCAGTCCTATGATGTCCTGATCAAGAACCTGGATTTCAACCCACTGGCGGGAAGACTGGACGCGATCGAATTTCAGGCGCTGGTCAGCAATGAAATGGTACATTCCGTCGCCGAGGTCATCGTGACGAACCATGATAAGATCGTGGGCGGCGTCGTACAGGTCGAACTTCACGAGATTTCCTACAAGGCGCTCCCGGCCGCACTGGTAGACCACATCGAAGTGGATGTGGCCGGCATGAAGATCGGCGACGTGGTCCATGTAAAGGATCTGGCGATTGCGTCCGACAAGGATATCTCCATCAAGAACGATCCCGACGCGGTCGTCGTCGCCGTGATCGCGATCCACAACGCCGCGATTCCGGAGCCGGAGGCGGAAGCTGAGACTGCCGAGACGGAGAAGTAAGAAATGCGAATCGAAGAAAAAAGCGGAAGCCGCTGACCCGGAAAAAGAAGGGAACAGGAACCGCTAATGATGAAAGCGTAAATATAATGCCGGGACATCCGAAAGGATACCCCGGCAGCGTCTCCGCAATCGCAAACTGCAGCTTCAGCTCCTGCTCCTCCTGCTCAAGGTGAGCCGCTTTCTGTTTCTCCATTCTTATCACTCCCGGCGCCGTCTGGTCATATAGTGAGGGCTTTCGCGAAAAGGTTAGTGAGATTCTGCATTTTTTTGCAAACTACAAGCAGAACGTCACTGGCGCTCTGCTCGCATGGAAATATAGAAATACCCGAGTCCGAACCGGCTCAGGTATTCATTGCCGCCTTACATGACAATTACATGCGTTACAAAACATATCGCTGTTTCACAAGCGTGTCTCCGCCAACTTATAAAGCAGCGTTCCCCGCTTGTCAAATACCGCGTCGCCGTTGGTCAGCACATAGTCTTCGCCGCTCAGGATTGCCCTGCAGTAGTCCTGAGCCGACGCAAGACGCCGCTTAAACGCCACGCCGCCGCCAAGCAGGTTCGTCGTGTGAATGTCCGATCCGGCCGTGATCGGAAGATGATGTTCATTGGCATAGCGGATTGCCCGGCGGTCATATTCCGGGTTGTTATGGCCCATGCTCCGGCTGGAGGAATGGGCCGCGTTGATCCCCTCCACGCCGTCCACATACTCCGGATACAGTCTGATCTCCGGGATATACCCTGCCTCCCGGAACGGATGGGCGTGGATGACCATGCCGCCGCCCTCGTGAATCAGCCGGTATTGCTCCTTCACATCAGCGGTGCGGATCTCCGGATGCGCCTTCAGCCAGTCCGGCGTGATCCCATAGATCAGGAATTCTGTACCCTCGTAACCTGCCTCATATCCCCAAAAGACATCCATGTCGTGTTTCCGGCCGTATTCCGATGCATTCTCGTAACCTGTGATAAAGCCGTCCACCCACTGCTCCCACGGCAGCGCCCGGTCGATCCCGGTATTGCCGCCCCAGTTGTGGTCCGTGATGATGATCCCCGCGTAGCCCATAAGATGGGCCGCCTCCGCCATCTCCGCGCCGGAATTATGCGCGCAGGCGCTTCCCGGCCGGGTGTGAAGGTGCGTTTCATAAAGATAGGGGTAATCTTTGATTGTCATTGTTTCTGTCCTTTCTCTCTCGTTGTAGGAAAATTACCGGCAAAGTTTCCGGCTGAACGGCCATAAAAAGCAGGCAATTCCCCGCCCCGGTATATCCCTCTTTATCTGCTTGTCGCGATAAGTATACTCAAAACGCGGCAGGGATGCAATAACTTTCTTGCCGAAATCAGATACTGGCGGACACAGCAGATTCGAAAAAATTGACGTAACGCAGAAAAGGACGCCGCCGGCGTCCCTTCCCGCATATGAGGTATCGGTATACAGCAAAGATCATTTAATAAATTTCACTTCCGGATAGATCGCCTGCTTTG